>JAGRKS010000002.1 GCA_020442185.1 Hyphomicrobiaceae bacterium | reverse complement strand
CGATGGTCTTGTTGGCGGCCTGCGGTGTCACCAGCAGCATCGGTGTGTGGTTCCAGTAGGCGGTCTTGATGGGGGTCACGAAGCCGGTCACACCGGGGCCATTCTGTGCGATCGCCATCGACATGCGGCCCGTCACGCGCGAGTAGCCGTCGGCCATGATGCCGGCGTTGGTCTCATGTGCGCAATCCCAGAAGGTGATGCCGGCCTTGGGGAACAAGTCCGACACGGGCATCATTGCAGAACCGATGATGCCGAACGCATGCTGGATGCCGTGCATCTGAAGGACCTTCACGAAGGCTTCTTCGGTTGTCATTTTCACGGTTGGGCGTCCTTGTCTTCGAGTTTCAATTCCATGCGCCGGCTGCAGGGCCTGGCGGCTTTCCATTGTCGTCGGCCGGCTCATTCACGCGGCGCTGGCGGCCATCCGCTCTGCCAGCAACGTCGGCAATGCACTCGGCGTATCGGCGACGGCGACGCCGGCATCCTCGAGTGCCGCGCGCTTTGATGGGTAGTCACCCTTGCCGCCAGACACGATCGCGCCAGCGTGCCCCATCTTCTTGCCCGGCGGTGACTGACGGCCGGCGATAAAGGCGACGACCGGCTTCTTCATGGTTCGCGCGTAGGCGGCCGCATCCTCTTCCGCCGACCCGCCGATTTCGCCGCAGAGCACCACGGCATCGGTGTTGGCGTCATCGTCGAGAATGCGCAAGGCGTCGGCCGAGTTGGTGCCGATCATGGGATCGCCGCCGACCCCGTAGAACACCGACTGCCCCATGCCTGCCTGCGTGAGGTTGAGACAAACGAGGGTGCCGAGACTTCCCGAGCGCGAGATGACGCCGACGCGGCCCGGCCGGAATACCCGGTCGTTGAACGCGGGCATGATGCCGACGAAGCACGCGCCGGGCGTGACGAGACCGGCCGTGTTGGGGCCGACGATGCGCGTGCCGTTGGCCTTCGCGGCAACATGCATCTCCATCACATCGTGTGCGGGGATGTGCTCGGTGAGGCAAACGAGCATGCGGGCTCCTGCTTCGCAAGCGTCGATGGCGGCCGCTTTCGCAAGCATCGGCGGTATGAACATGACGGAGATGTCGAAGGGAGCGGACTTCGCGGCATCGCGCGCGGTCGCGAAAACGGGAACGCCGAGATGCTCGCTGCCGGCCTTCTTCGGATTGACGCCACCGACGACGGTCGAGCCGTAGTCCTGCATCGCCTTCGTCCAGAACGTGCCCTGCTTGCCAGTGATGCCCTGCACCAGGATCTTGTGTGAGCGGCGCGGAATCATTGGGCACCTCGTCCGTTGGCCGCGGCCTCGACGGCAGCCTTCACGGCATCATCCATGAGATCGTACGGCTCGATGCCGAGCCGCTCCCTGACCAGCCGCACAGCCTCGTCCTCGCCGGTGCCGTGGATGGTGAAGAAGATCGGGATGTCGGGTTTCAGTTCTTGCCACGCCGCGATAACGCCTTCGGCCATGACGTCGGTCCGCGCGAATGCGCCGCAGAAATTCACGAGCAGGCTCTTCATGTTCTTGTTGTCGAGCAGGATGGAGAGAGCTGTCTTCGACTTGGTGTAGGCCTCGCCGCCGATCTCGAGAAAATTGGCGGGTTGTCCGCCGTAGTGCGCAATGGCGTCCATCGTTGTCATGGTGAGGCCGGCGCCATTGGCGAGTACGCCGACGGAGCCGCCAAGCTCGATGTATTTCAGGCCCTCGGCAGCCGCCGCTGCTTCGAGTGCGGTACGCTTCTCTGGCGCGGCGAGTGGTGCGACCTCCTGCTGGCGCGGCTCGGCACTGTCGTCGATCGTCAACTTGCAATCGAGTGCGACGATGCGGTTGTCCTTGGTGACGACCAGCGGATTGATTTCGAGCAGTTCGGCGTCGAGCGCGCGATAGGCCCGGTAGAGTTTCAAAAGCGTTGCGACGATCTCGTCCTCGACTGCCTCGAGGCCTAGCCCTTCGACGGCGCCGCGGGCGGCGCTCTCGCTCAGGCCCTCGATGATCGGGATCACGACATGTCGCATCGCATCGGGGTTGGATTCCGCTGCTTCCTCGACATCCATGCCGCCCATGGGCGAAAACAAGAGCATCGGGCTCTTCGACGCCTGATCGTTGACGATCGCCGCATAGAGTTCCCTGGCGATCGGCGTCTGCGCCTCGATCAGGACTTTCTCGACCGGCCAGTCGCCGATCGTCATGCCGATGATGCGCGCTGCATGGGCGCGGGCCTCGGTGGCGTCGGCCGCGAGCTTGATGCCGCCTGCCTTGCCGCGCTTGCCGGTCGGCACCTGCGCCTTCACGACGCACGGACCGATATCCGCCGCGGCGGCCGCGGCCTCGTCGGCCGACGTCGCAAGCCTGCTCGCGGGAACCGCGATGTCGTAGCGGGCGAGCAAAGGTTTTGCGGCATGTTCTTCATAGTTCATGGAACGCGCCTTTCCGTCACGACTTGCCGTAACGCTGCCAATAGGGTCCGAACAATTCTTCTTCGGTCGGCTTGTCCTCGGGGATGGTCGTCACAAGGTGGGTGATGTTGATGAAGTGGCGATAGTTCAGGTTTTCGCTGATCGTGTTGCCGGCCCACGTGCCGCCGCCCATCGAGAGCGTGAACGGCAGTCCGTTCTCGAAGCTGCCGCCATTGCCGAAGGTGTGCGCCTGGTTGACGAGAATGCGCACCACGTCGGTTTCGGCCGCGAGTTCACGGGCATGGTCGAGGTTCTTGGTATGGATTCCGGCGGAATGACCCTTGCCGGTGACGTCCAGGATGGCGCGCGTGATGCGCTTTGCATCCGCGAAATCCTTGGCGCGGTAGACCGTCAGCACCAGCGACAGCTTCTCGTCGGCAAAGCTGTGCTTGCCGCCGACTGCCGCTTCCTCGACCATGAAGAACTTGGCACGCCGCGCGTCTGGCGCGAGCCCCATCGCTTCCGCGGTGATGTCGGCATCTTTGGCGATGATCCGCCGGTTGAGCTTGTCGCCGATCCACAGCGAATTGCGCACTTTCTCGCGCTCATCCACAGAGCAGCGCCAGCCACCGGCGCGTTCGAGTGCCGCCAGTGCCGGCTCGTAGACGTCGTCGAGAATGATGACTGCGTTTTCCGACGAGCACGACGTCGAGTTGTCGAAGATCTTCGAGGCGCAGATCTTCTGGGCGGCATCGTCGAGGTCGGCGGTGCTGTCGATGATGACGGGAACGTTGCCGGCGCCGACGCCGATAGCGACTGTTCCCGATTGCATGGCGCGCTTCACATTGTTCTGTGATCCGGTGACGACCGCGAGGTCGACCTGGTTCATCAGCTCCTGCGTCATCTCCTTCGAGACAGGGGACGGCAGCAGTTGCACCAGATCCTCGGGATGTCCGGCCTTTTTCAACTCGGCGCGCATGAGTTCGACGGTCCGTGCGGTGGTCATCTGTCCGGCCGGGGACGGCGCGATAATGACGGCGTTGCCGCCCTTGAGCGCCATCATTGCCTTGTTGACGGGGGTGGCCGCCGGATTGGTCGATGGGCAGACGGCGCCGACGACGCCGACCGGCTTGCCGTATTGGACGATGCCACGCTCCCGATCCTCGCTGATGACCCCGATGGTGCGCGCACGAAGGAGATCGCGCAGCGTGCCAAAGGTCTTCCGCGTGTTTTTGATGATCTTCGAGGGGACGTTGCCGAGGCCCGTATCCGCGACGCCGAGTTCGGCGAGCATGCGCGCGTTCTCGGGCTTGTAGATCGACCAGGCGAGTGCCCGCACCGCGTCATCGACGCGCTCGGCATCGTGGTTCTCGTAGGCCTCCATCGCGGCGCGTGCGCGTCGCACGACTTCGGCGACAGCATCTCTCGGCGACGTCGCCATGCCGGTCGTCTCGGCCGTGTCGGTCGTCTGTGTCGCTGCTGAACCCATGGTTGTCTCCAAAAGGATCGGTGTCTTGGTACGGTCGGGGTGCAATGCTGTCCACGAGCATCTAAAAAATGGGACATGCTGTCCCGCTTTTCTGTCATGTGCGCCCGACTCTGTCAAGGCGTGAGGGCTTTACAAGTCCCGTATTTCTCTCCGATGCGACGCTCGTCGCGCTGACGATCGAGCGTGCCGACGCCACCCGCCGCGACGCCCTCGTTCGAAATGGCTGGTGGCGTTCGTCCCGCCCTCCAGCCCCCGAGTCAGGACGTCGAAAGCACGTGCCTCTCAGTCCGACGCAGCGGTTTCCTTGACGCCGGTTCGGCGCCCGAGGCGCGTCAGGAGCGTCGGCGACAGCGACCACAAAATGAACATGGCTGCGAGTGCGAGGATCGTGGCGCTGATCGGCCGCTCGAAGAAGATCCAGAAATTGTCGTCGTAGTTCGCGAGCGACGTCAGGAAATAGCGCTCCGCCAGCGGCCCGAGGATCACGCCGAGCACGAGAGGCGCGGACGGGAAGTTCGCACGCTTCATGATGAAGCCGAGGACGCCAAACACGAGGCAGACATAGACATCGAAGATGTTGTTGCGGACGCCATATGCGCCGACCACCGACAACACGATGATGAAGGCGCCGAGGATCGCTGGTGGAACTTTCATCAAGGTGGAGAAGCCGCGTGCCACGATCACCGCCGCGACGATCATCAGCAGGTTGGCGATGATCATGCTGACGAAGATGGTGTAGACGAGCGAGGGGTCGGTGCGAAACAGCAGTGGGCCGGGGTTGATCCCGTGAATGAGCATCGCGGCGAGCATGATGGCGGTCGCGGCACTTCCCGGGATGCCGAGCGTCAGCAGCGGAATCATCGCCGCGCCCGTCGTTGCATTCTTGGCCGCCTCTGGTGCCGCCAGCGCCTGCTCGACACCCGTCCCGAACTCTGCGCCGCGGCCGGATGCCTGGCGTTCGACGCCGTATGCCAGCACCGCGCCGACGGTTGCTCCAGCGCCCGGGATCATGCCGATCATTGAGCCGAGCCCAGCCCCTCGCAGGATCGAGCCCTTCAGGCCCCACAGTTCACCCGTGGTGATCTGCTTGCCCGGCTTCTGCGCGAACGATCGCTTGAGATCGATGTCCTTTGCGAGCAGGTCGACCACCTCGCCGATCGCGAACAGTCCGATCATCACGACCGTGAAATTGATGCCGCTCTGCACCTCGGGAATGTCGAACGTGAACCGGCTCATACCGTAGAGCGGATCGAGGCCGACCGTGCCGATGACGAGGCCGATGAACATCGACAACGCGCTCAGTACCGGCAGATCCTTGGCGATCGCGACGACGCTGGCGAGGCCGAGAATTGTCGCCGCGAAGAATTCGGGTTGATCGAACTTGAGTGCGAAGGCCGCGAACGGCGGCGACCCGACGGCAAGAAGGATCGCTGAGATCAAGCCGCCCGTCGCGGATGCGGTTATGGCGATGCGCAGCGCGCGCGTCGACAGCCCCTTCACCGTCATCGGATAGCCATCCCAGCAGGCGGGAAGCGAAGCCGGCGTGCCAGGGATGTTGATGAGGATCGAGGATATCGAGCCGCCGAAGACGCCGCCTGCGTAGATGCCGCCGAGGAAGCACATCGCCGTGACGGGCTCCATGACGTACGTGAACGGCAAGGCCATCGCCATCGCGTTGACGAACGAGATGCCGGGCAGGGCACCGGCGACGGTGCCGACCAGGAGGCCGGTAACGAGAATGGCGAAGTTCTGAGGTTGGAGAGCCCCGACGAGCCCCGTCCAGAAGAGTGCGGCCAGATCCATTTCGCTGAGCCCCTTTTTCAGTAGATTCGCAGAATGCGGTACAGCGAAACGGTCCATTCGTTGATGGGGCCAGCGCCGCGATTGAGCGGCATCTTGGCGAGTGCGACGAACATGTAGAGCAGCACAACCGTGCCGATCACGCTGACCAGGCCGATGGTAAGCGGCGAGCGGACCTTGCCGAGCAAGCACCACACGACGAGGAACAGGAAGGTCGCGAGCGCGAAGCCGAGGTAGGGAATCGAAAAGCCATAGACGAGGATGATGGCGACGCCGATCAACGCCAGAGCGGTCGATCCATTCTCTGACTTCGGCCTCGGCGGCTCGATGTCACCACCGCCGCGCACCGCCTGCCGCCAGGCGAGGACTTCGGTGACAAGCGCGAGAAAGGAGAATACGGCGAGGCCTATCAACATGGCGCGCGGCCAGCCGCCGGGGCCGACGGCATTCGGAACGGCGTCGAGCATCGCCGAGTTGCTCGAAATGTGCGTCCACAGAAAGGCACACGTTGCCAGCATGAAAGCTGGGAAAGCCGTGCGAACGGCCCGCTTCGAAATGTTCATCTTCGTTGGCCTTGCGTTGTCTCGCCTAAAGCGGCGATCTGCCAGTTGTTTCGCGCCGGTAGCAGGGGCAGGTCGCGTGCCTGCGTCGCACCTGGAGGGCGGATTGTTGCCCAGCGTGGGCATTGGACGCAGCACATGCGGGCGGGACCATCGCCCCGGAACCGATGCCGTAGTTGCATCGTCGCCGTCTGTTTGCGCCTGGCGTGTGGCTGTTGCGTGTGGCCGCGGCTCGGTTGCCGCAGATGGGCGGTCTCAATGCGCCTCGTCGCCCCTCGTCATGCGAGGCGTGGTGTCGGCGAACGGTCATTGGTGTTTGCAGGCGGCAATGCAGGCAAACAATTTCGTTCGAGCCGGCGCCGCGCCACGCGGTCGACATGGGGCGCGGCGCCGGGCGATGCGATTTACTTCTTCTTTTTTGAGGCAGCCTTTTCCTCGGCCGTTGTCGGGAACTTGTCGAGGTACCCTTTCACGGTCTTGTAGAATGCGACGACCCGAGCCTTGGTCTCGTCAGGCGAGAGCGCCTTGGTGCAGGTATAGGTGCTCTCGCAGAACTTCTTCCATTCGTCGGATGCCAGGATCTTGTTTGCAGCAGCGTTCAAAACGGCAACGCGGTCGGCTGGCGTCTTCGCGGAAACGGCGATCGTGCGGAAGTTCGGCAGGTCGTTGATCTCGAGGCCAAGCTCCTTGGAGTTCGAGACGTCGGGGAAGCTCGCATGGCGCGCTTCGTCGAACACGATAAGTGGCCGCAGATCACCGGACTTCAGGAACTGGGCGACGTCGCCCGGCTCTTCATAGATGAGGTCCGTGTGCCCGCCGACGGTCGATGCATAGCGCTCAGCCGGCTTGCCGAACGGTACGTTGACGATCTTGACGCCCTTGGTCGCCAAATACTTAAGCGTGATATCGTCCATCGTGCCGTAGCCCGACGTTGCGCAGCGCAACTTGCCGGGGTTGGCGGTCGCGAAGTCGGCGAGGTCCTTGTAGGTCTTGAAGGGGCTGTCCTTGTTCACGAACAGCATCGATGGCGAACTCTGCATCATGCCGACGTAGGCGAACTCGTCCGGATTGTGGTTGCCGATGCCGGCAGCCCATGCTGAAACCGAAAGGGCGATCAACGTCGCGACGCTGTAGCCGTCGGAAGCGTCGGTCAGCAGTCGCGTCAAGCCGGCATTGCCGGAGGCGCCCGAAACATTTGCGACCGGAAGCGCAACGCCGAGCAGCGGTTCGGCGAACTGCGAGAATTTGCGTCCCATGAGGTCGGCGCCACCGCCGGCACCGAACGTCACGATCACGTCGATCGGCCGGGATGGATATTTCTCCTGTGCCGCAACCTGGCTGGACAGCGTCCCGCCGAGAATGATTGCCGCTAGTGCTGAAGCGCGGGCTGCCCCGCGCAAGGTTGGTTCGAACATCTCAAGTGTCTCCTCGCCCTGACTGGGAACGTCGCCGTTGTTGCCCGGCATGTCGCTCCATGGATTCTAGTGTTCAACGTTGCGGAGTGGCTTTGACGGGGCCGGGCTGGTTATTTGGCCCATCGATTTTCGAAACGCTTGCCTTTCCTCTTTGGTGTCGCCAAAATATGGGACACAGTGTCTTATTTTGTATGGATGATCATCTCATGTCAACGACCGATCTCGTTGCCAGGAAAAACTACGCGGTCGGTTCGAGGTTTGCGAGCGACGAATAGGCGTCGAGCGTCGCGGCGCCGAACCAACGCTCCAATGCTGGCGGCGGGCGCAAATTGGCCGGCACCAGCTTGCTGCGCGAGCGAGAGTGGCGGGTACGGAGTGACGAGACGGAGTTCGGTTTATGGCACTGGCCGCCCGTCGGCCGGGCATGTCATAAATCGAAGGTTCCGCAGAACGGATCAGGTGAGCACGGCGACAAGGGCTACAGACGGTTTGCGAGCCTCGGCCGCGTGAAGGGATGCATCGGAAGGCGAAGGCAGGGGAAGGCGAAGGCAGGCGATTTCATGAAGAAGCAGGACAAGAAGCCGGTGCTCGCGGGGCAGGACGGGGAAACGGAAGCCACGGACCGGCTGTCCGCTCTCGAGAAATCGATGTTGGTGCTCGAGGCCATCGTGGATCATCCCCAACCGGTGAGCCTTCCGGAGCTGACATTGCGTCTCGGCATGCCGCGCCAGACGATTCATCGGCTCCTGCAGCAACTGAGTGAGAACGGCCTCATCCTTCGCGATGCCTCGAGAGACCGGTACTCGGTGGGGCCGCGCCTGTCGCATCTCGCATTCGCGACGCTGAGATCGCGAAACCAGACGGCGCCTGTGCGTGCCATTCTCGCCGAGCTGGTCGATGAAACCGGCGAGACCTGCAACGTCGGTGTGCTCGACGGTTGGGATTTCGTCTATCTCGAGCGGATCGAGTGCGAGTGGTCGCTGCGTGTCCACCTCGTCGCAGGGTCTCGCGTGCGCGCGCATTCGACGTCGGGCGGGAAAATCATGCTGGCCTACATGGACGCGGATATTCGCAAGGCGCTGTTCCAGGCCCGTCGCCTGGAGGCTTTCACACCGAACACGATCACGTCGCTGGCCAAGCTCGAACAGCAATTCGAGGCGATCCGGCAGATGGGCTATGCACTGAACGACAAGGAGCAGAACGTCGGAATCGTCGGCGTCGCCGTTCCGATCATGGATGGGACAGGCAACGTGCTCGCGGCGCTGGCCCTGCATGGCCCCGAATCCCGATTGTCGGCAGCCAAGGCCGTCAAATTCGTGCCGGCATTGAAGGCCGCGGCCAAGAAGCTCGCCGCCGTCTGGACGCATTGACGACGCGCGCCATCGGCGGCATCCGTAATGGAGCCGTCGGGCGCACGCTATTGCTCAGGACTTGCGGTCCTTTTTGTGTGAGACTTCGGGAAAGATCCAGAACGATCCGACCGAGAAGATTCCGAGGAACAACGCCACATAAGGCGTCACATCCTGTCCGAGCCAGCCGAGAAACAGATAGCTGCCGTACGCAACGGCGAGAACGACAAGCGAGAAGATCACTTTGATCTTGTAAGGCATTGCGCCACCTCCTTTCCCGCATGCCGCATCGCACGACACGCGGCAGTCTTGGACAACTGATCAACCGATGATGAATTCGCGCACTCGCTCGTGCGCGCCAAACATGAACAACATTGCGAAGGCGATGCCGACGGCTGCGAGCACGACGGCATGACCGAGCTTGGTATCTTTCAGTGATGCGGGAAGCTCCTGGATGACGGCCGGGGCAAACAGGAAGACGGCGCCGGCAGCGATCACGAGCGAACTCCATCGCAATTCGGCCGCGCCGAACAGCAACGTTGCGATGACGAGTGCACCGAGCATCACCGTGTTGGTTGCGACGAGCGCTGGTCCACTACCCTGCCGCATAGGCTTTGGAGCCAATGAGAGCGGCAGAGATCCGCTGACGAAGAACCCAGCCAGGCAACTGATGGCCCAGGCGACGGTGAAGGCGATCAGGGCTGTCCAATTCGGTTCGACGGACTGCATCGTTCAGGTGCTCATTGCCGGTTGACAGAAAAGTGCAGCTGTCATGATATGCGATTAATATATCAGCCGCAACGCGGCGGAGCGCGGTAAGGGCGCTGGTCCATCACGTCGCGGAGGGCGAAATTGGCTGGTGCGGGATAAGGGAGAACGCAGCGGCCCGGCTTGTCGGCCACGAAAGGTTGCTCGCAAGCTGTCCGCTTGATGTCCGCCGAGGCTATTGGCGCTGCGTTGGCCAGCACTGACAATTTTGCGTCCGCCGCAGTGGTCCATTTTGCGTCTGTCTAGGCGGCGACGCGGTGGCGATGCACTCCGCGATGTCGATTGAAAAGAAGAAGCGGAAAGAAGTAGCGGTCTGGCATCGGCCGTGGGGAGACAACCATGAAGGTTTACCAAGGCGATCGGACCATCGACGGGATCGTGGTGACAGTCGATGGCGCGCCGCTCGACGAACGCCGCGACATTCGCGTGCTTTCCGACGACGGTTTTGAATGGAGCTTCGAGGGGCCGGCTGCGGCGCAACTGGCCCTCGCGATCCTGGCAGATCATCTCGGCGATGCGCAGAGGGCCTTGCGATTGCACCAGCCATTCATGCGTGAAGTCGTCGCGAATTTCGCCAACGAGTGGCGGATGACGAGCTCCGACGTAGAGGATGCGGTTGCAGCGCTCGAGGGGTAGAATGGCGATGGGATCGGTATTGCACGCCGGTATCGGCAGTTGGCCGGACCGGCGAACGAAACGGCCGAGCGGCGCCTTGCGCGACTTGGATATGACTGATATATCAGAGCGGCATCTTCGTTTGGGTTGAGGTGCAAGGCTGCTCATCGTCGAAGCCGCCAGCGCCAGGCCAGGCAGAACGAGGCGACACTGGTCCCAACCGGGCGGGAGTGGTCACAGCATGCGCGCCAACGTGCCCGATCGATACCAGGACCTGGCTGCGAGAGCTGCCCTCCCGGATCACGATGCGGGGACGGCAAGGCTTGATAGCGAAAACGGAGGCAGATGATGGAACTCGTTCAAACGCCGATGTCGGAGCGTCAGCGCGCCTATCGCGAAACATATCGCTCGCGCGTAGCGGGCTGGTACAACGGCTGGCTGCATGTCGCGATCATCTACACTATCGGGTTCTCCGCGCTCTACATCTATATCTCGAACCTGAAGAGCCCGACGCTCATCGAGTGGATGGTGGTTCCGGTTACCTTCCTCATCTGCAATTTCTTCGAGTGGGCGCTGCACCGCTACATCATGCATAGGCCTTCGAAGGTGCCGCTGTTCCGCGCCATCTATTCCCGTCATACGCTGATGCATCACCAGTTCTTCACGGAAAAGGAGATGCGCTTCGCCGATCATCACGATTGGCGCGTGACGTTCTTCCCGCCCTATTCGCTCGTCGTCTTCACGCTGATGTCGATCCCCGGCGGACTGGTTCTCGGGTGGCTGCTGACGCCGAATGTCGGCTGGTTGTTCATCATGACCACGACGTCGATGTATCTGATCTACGAGTTCATGCACTTCTGCTGTCATGTGGATGAAGGCTGGTTTGTCGAAAACATGCCGTTCGTCAATACCATCCGGCGGCACCATACGGCGCATCATGACCAGAACATCATGATGGAGCGGAACATGAACCTGACGTTTCCGATCATGGACTGGCTGTTCGGCACATCCGATCTCGATCGCGGACTGCTGGGCCACCTGTTCAATGGATACGACACGCGTTACGTCAAGACGAACATGCGACGGACGTCGGCGACACCCAAGGTTTCGCGTCGCGACGGGGTTTCGGGCGCGCATCCGGCAGAATAGCGGGCAACCGGCGCGTGCTATTTCATCGCGGCAGCCGATTGCCGTCCCCGCGGCGGCCGGTCGAGCGAGGCGCGTGTGAACGTCTCGATGTAGTCGATCAGCCGGTCCGAGGCGACTGCCGCCTTGTCTTCGTTGCCGGAGGCGATCGCGTCGGCAAGCTCGGCATGGAGCCTTGCGCACAAAGGCAGATCGAGCACCTCCTTGTAATGGACGTACCAGAAGCGTCGCGAAAGTCCGTGTGTCAGCGACATCGCTCGGCGCGCGTACTCATTGCGCGAGGCTTGGGCGATGAGCTTGTTCAATTCGCCGTCGAGCCGCATGAACGTGACGTCATCCTTCTGCTTGGCGGCGCGTCTCATGCCATCGGATATGCGCCGAAATTCCTCGCGTTCGGCAGTCGAGGCTCGTCCCGATCCCAGCCGCGCCATCAATCGTTCGAGCTCGCGACGCACACGCAGCAGCTCGAGCTGGCTCTGCACGTTGATGTCCGACACGACGATGCCGCGTCTCGGCATGATGACGACAAGACCTTCACGCGCCAGCCGCTGCAACGCTTCGCGGATTGGCGTGCGGCCGATGCCAAGCGCATCGACAAGCGTGTTCTCCGATAAGATCTCGCCAGGGGCCAGGCGCAGCGTGACGATGCGCTCCTCGATCTCGAGATACGCGACCTCGGTCAACGTCTTGCCGCGATGAGAGGCATCGTTCTTTCCGGGGCGCTTTTGCACGATGGCAGTCCGTTCTTTGATATTCCGCAAGTTCTGGCTTGACGCAGACAGGTCGACGACGCCAATCTAATATATCAGCTGTCGGCGTTGGATCGATCACGAATGAGCGATGCTCCAGAGCGCAAGAAGCGCTCCATAACCGAAATACGTGAGTCGAAACGGACTGGCGAACGGATGGTATACACCTCCGTCCCCGACTACACCTCCGCTCGCTGGGCGCAAATGGCTGGCGTCGACGTTTGTGTGGTCGGTGATTCGCTCGCCATGGTCGCCCACGGCCACAAGAGCACACTCCCCGCGACGATGGATATGATGGTGATGCACGCGCAGGCCGTCAGGCGCGGGGCGCCAGAAACCTTCGTTCTCGGCTGCATGCCGTATCAGAGCTACAACACCGTCGACCGAGCGCTCGTCAACGCGACACGGTTCATGCAGGATGCCGGCTGCGATGCCGTGAAGCCGCAAGGTGGCCGCTCGCAAGCACACATTCTGAAGGCACTTGTCGATGCCGGAATTCCGACAGCCTCCCACATCGGTCTGACGCCGCACACCATTGCGATGTTCGGTGGCTTCAAGGTGCAGGGCCGTACGGTCGAAGGCGCGATGCGCATTCTCGACGACGCTTTGGCGATCCAGGATGCCGCGTGCTTCATGCTCGAGTTCGAGGCGGTTCCAGCGCCGATCGCCTCGATGATTTCAAGGCAGCTCGAGATACCGACCATCGGTATCGGTGCGGGTGCTGGCACCGATGGACAGATCCTATTGTCCTACGACCTGCTCGGTGTGTTTACCGACTTCAAGCCGAAGTTCACCAAGCGTTACACCAATCTCACAGAGGTGGCAGTCGACGGCCTGAAGCGGTATGTCGCCGAGGTCAAGGAGGGCCGCTTTCCCGACGACGAACATTCCTACTCCGTGGACGATGCGATCGTGTCGTCGTTTGCCGACGCGATCGAACGGCGACGGCAGATCTGAGTGCGCTCCGATGCACACGAAAAGCATCTCGCGCAATCGGCCATTTGATGCGGTGGACGAATGACGCGAGCGAGGCTCGGCGGCGGCGCATGCATCGATGATCGCAAGCCGCGCGACATGATGAACGATATCACCAGCGGTGCCCGACGAGGCGCCGGACAATCGAAAAGTCCCGCGATAGGGACGCAGAGGAGGAAACCATGACAGGCATTACCCGTCGCGCGTTGATGGCTGCTGGCTCGTTGGCCGCGGCAATGTCGCTTGCAAGCATGCCGGCTCTTTCACAGGACACAATCAAGTTCCGCATGGCGACCGGCTGGTCCGGCGGCCCGCTGATGGATATCGGCGCCAAGGCTTTCGCGGAAACCGTCAAGCAGAATTCCGGCGGCCGCATCAACATCGAGGTCTTCCCGGCCGGGACGCTAGGGCCCGGCCTCAAAGTGACGGAGACGGTGAAGAACGGCGTCGCCGACATGGGGCATACCTGGGTTGGATACGACTGGGGCGCGGACCCGACAGCGGTGCTGTTCGGCGGCTACGCTGGTTCATTCGACACCGAGCGGATGCTGCCCTGGCTTTATCGCGGTGGCGGCGCTCAGATGCAGGCCGAGTGGCGGATGGAGAAGTTCGGCGTCGTCGCGATGCCGCTTTTCATTCGCACCGCCGAGGTTTTCCTGCATTCACGCAAGCCGGTTCGCACACTGCAGGACCTGCAGGGGCTGAAGCTGCGGACAGCCGGCGCATGGCTCGAGATATCGAAGGGATTGGGGGCGGCGCCGGTCACGACGCCGGGCGGCGATGTCTATCCCGCGCTCGAACGGGGTGCGATCGACGCGACCGAGTGGGGCACGCTATGGGAGGATATCTCTCCTGGCTTCCATCGCGTCACCAAGTACGTGATCATTCCCGGCGTGCATCAGCCGACAGCACCTTTCGAGCTCGTCATCAACAAAGGGGCCTGGGAGAAGCTGTCGCCGGCCGATCGAAAGTTGATCGAGGACGCAGCGTTCTCGACGACGATCAACAGCTGGCTCACCATCGGTCAGGAGGACGCGAAGGCTCTCGCCTTCTATCGCGAGCAGGGTAACGAGATCATCGATCTCGAACCAGAGGTTCAGTACGAGGCGCGGGAGGCGGGGTTGCGCTGGGCCGATGGCAAGGCGAAGGACAACGCCTGGTTCGCGAAGGTCCACGATCATCAGAAGGCCTTCACGGCGCTCTGGGCCGACGCCAGCCGCTATCGCAACGTGAAAGTGCGGCCGCAGAAGTAGATCGTCGCAAGTGGTCGATCGCGAAGCCGGCATTCGGGGTGACCTGGGTGCCGGCGTCGCTATAGTTCTCCAAGCGGTCCTTGTTCGCCCGCGGCCGGCATCATCGGCTATGATGCGGCGGCTTGACGGACAATCGCTCGCGCGGTCGTCAGCAATCTCGTTTACACGAGCCGAACGGGACTCGACGGCCCACCGGCCCGCATCGGCGAATTTCGCGAGGGTTCATGAAAGCGATCGTAAGGCTGATCGAGGCGATAACGCAGTCGGCTGGATATCTCGCGGCACTCGTCGTGATCCCGCTCGCGGTCGCGACCTGCTACGAGGTGTTCGCGCGCTATCTGTTCGGCGCGCCGACAATATGGGCCTTCGAACTTGGTTACACGCTGATGGGCGTGCATTTCCTGCTCGGCGGCGCGCTGACGCTGCAGCGCCAGTCTCATGTCAGGATCGATCTCATATATGCCAACCTGTCGCCGCGGGGTCGCGCGATGATCGATCTTTTGCTGTTCGGGCTTCTCGTCATCCCGTGCCTCTATCTGCTCTCCGAGCGCCTCGTCGTCTATGCGATGGATGCCTACACGTCGGGTGAGCGTTCCGGCAACTCGGCATGGAATCCGCCGATCTGGCCGTTCCGCGCGATCATCGCGACAAGTTTCATCCTGCTGCTTCTGCAAGTCGTCGCGGAGTGCCTCAAGGCGATCATGACACTCAGCGGATCAGATCCTCGTCCCTCGGCCTACGCCGTTGTGGAGGAGCGCGAGTGACGGGTCTCCTGATGTTTCCAGCCCTGTTCGCGCTGATCTTCTCCGGCTTCCCGGTTGCGTTCGCACTGCTTTCCGTCGCGTTCGGCTTCGGCATGTACACCTTCGGCGACGCCGTCTTCTTCCAGTTCACGCAGAAGATCGAGGAAGTCGCATCGAATTTCGTGCTGGCAGCTGTTCCGCTGTTCGTCTTCATGGGGGCCATGCTCGAGCGCTCGGGTATTGCCGAACAGCTGTTCAGCGCCATCCATCTTTGGACGAAACGCCTGCCCGGCGGCCTTGCCGTCGGCACTGTGATCATGTGCATCATCTTCGCCGCATCAACTGGCGTGATCGGCGCGACGGAGACTGTCGTCGGCCTGCTGGCGATCCCCGCGATGATGAAGCATCGCTATTCGCATTCGCTGATATCGGGAACGATTTGCGCAGGTGGTTCGCTCGGCACGATCATTCCACCCTCGGTCGTCGTCGTGGTTCTCGGTCCGGTCGCCGACGTCTCGATAGGCGATCTGATGGTCGGCATGATCTTTCCAGGTTTGATTCTGTCGGCGCTCTACATCGTCTACATCATCGCGGTCTGCATCGTCAGCAAGACGGCCGCGCCGCGGATCGTCGAGACCGAGCCAGAGCCGCCGTTTCTGGAAAAGGTTGCGATCACGGTCAAGGCTCTCGTCCCTCCGCTGTTCATGATCTTCGCCGTTCTCGGCTCGATCATGTTTGGCTGGGCGGCGCCAACGGAGGCCGCGGGCCTCGGGGCGGCTGGTGCGTTCATCCTGACGGTCCTCTACGGCAAGTTCTCGCTCGAGACATTCAAGGAAGCGCTCGTCAAGACCATCATCGTGACGTCGATGATCATGTTCATTTTGATGGCGGGTTCGCTTTTCACCGGAGTGTTCGTCGGCTCGGGCGGCATGAGCATCATGCGCGAATCCCTCGGCGCATTGTCCGTGTCGCCTGGCGTTCTCATCGCGATCTTCCTCGCCCTCGTGTTCGTCGCCGGGTTCTTCCTCGAATGGATATCGATCCTGCTGATCTTCGTGCCGATCTTCATGCCGTTCGTGCGGGATGCCGGTTTCGATCCGGTGTGGTTCTCCATGCTGATCCTCATCATGATCCAGACGAGCTACCTGACGCCACCGATGGCACCGGCGATATTTTACCTGCGTGGCGTCGCCCCGCCCGAGATTACGCTGCGCCAGATGTATCTGGGCGTCGTTCCGTTCATCATCATCCAGGTTGTGACCCTGCTTATCGTCGTCGCGTTCCCGGAGACGGCGACGTGGCTTCCCAATCAGCTGCTTGGATTCCGGTAACGTGCCGGGTAGGTGGCGCGCGTGAATGTTATGGCCGGGCTCGATGCCGGGCAGGCTTACGAAGGAGGACCGACAATGCTGGCGGAGGAAATTCTGCGCCATCCAGCGCGCGCGATGACCGATACACAAAGACGGGCCTACTTCGACGAGGGCTTCGTGCTGCTGCCGAGTTTCGTCGACGGCGCGTGGCTTGCGACGCTCCGCTCGGCGGTCGCGCGGTTCGTCGAGGAATCGCGGTCCCTGACGCGGTCCGACAGCATCTATGATCTCGAGCCCGACCACACCGCGCAGGCGCCGCGGTTGCGGCGTGTGTCGAGCCCTTGCGATCATGATGAGACGATCTGGCGGTTCCTGACGGAGAGCCCGCTTGCGGAGGCACTTGCCGATGTGCTCGGTCCCGACGTGAAATTCTATCAGGCGAAGCTGAATTTCAAATGGGCCAAGGGCGGCGCCGAGGTTGCTTGGCACCAGGACCAGCCGTTTTTTCCGCACACCAACCACGCCGTTTTGACCTGCGGCGTCTACCTCAATGACTGCGGCCCCGAACAAGGACCGCTGATGTGCCTGCCGGGAAGCCACAAGGGCGAAATTCACGATCACTACGACGAGAGCGGGACATGGCGCGGCGAAGTGCGCGCTGATGTGCGCGCTTCGCTCGACGTCGGCAGGGCCGTCGAACTGATGGGACCGGCCGGCAGTGTGACGATGCACAATTACCGGACGCTGCACGCGTCGCGTCAGAACATGTCCGACGAGGGGCGGCCGCTGTTGCTCTTCGTCGCCTCCGCCGCCGATGCGATGCCCTACACGGCGCAGCCGCTGAAATCGCGATACGAGCAGTCGATCATTCGCGGGGCCCCTGCCGCATTCGCGCATCACGAGCCAGGCCGATTCCGGCTGCCACCGGATTGGAGCGGCGGCTATTCGTCGATCTTCGCGCTGCAGAAGCAGGAGGCGGCGCAGTGATCGGCTGCGGATGCTTCGCCACCGTCTGGCGGGCACCTGTTTCAGCACGTGCGATCCGCAACATTGGGACGACATTTCGCCGGCCTGCCGCAAACGAGGTTGCGGAGACGGGCAATCGCAAAGATGGATTTCTGCGGAGAAGAATTTGGTGGCGCCCCGTAGGGGACTCGAACCCCTGTTCCCAACGTGAGAGGCTGGTGTCCTAGGCCACTAGACGAACGGGACAGCGCTTCCAAGGCCGCCACCTATATGTCAGCCGGCCCTTGGGATCAAGCTCATTGTTTGGGGCTCCGACGGGAGCCGCGCGATGCCGTATCTCGTCATGAAGCCAGCGAGAGAAATCTCATGTTTTCCATGCTGTTTTCGTGATCGTTGGGCACGATCGGCAGGTGGCCGCGAGGCGGGAAGCCGCAAGACGGTAGAGCCGTGGAGCCGCGGGGCCGTGCAGCGGTTCGATCTTCCATCGTGTGGCCGCTCGCGGATCAGCGCGCGGGGCTTGCCTCGTCGCTGCGATAGGCGATGCGCGGCAAGGGGGCGACGACCTCGTCGACGGAGACGATACGTGCGGCGATCGCGGCGAGCCCCCTCATGAGTCCGCTCGCGGAGAAGTCTGGCGTCGCGTCGGGCGCCGCATCCGCTACGGCGTCGTTTGCGGGCTTCGCGACAGTGGCTGTCGATCCGCTGTCCGCACTCACGATCGGTGCGTCTCTCGGTGGCGGCATATCCTCCGGCGCGGCGTTGCGCGCGGCCGGTCGAGGAGGTGGCGGCGGCGATATGGCAGCGCTCTCGGACGCCTCGCCGCGGCGCCAGATCGTCCGCGTTACGGAGCGTTTCGACGCTGTTCCAGTGGTGGCCGTCGCGACGCCGGTGCCTGTAGCCGATGCGGCTCGATCGTTGCAGAACGCCTTGCCGAAGCTGTCTGCGATCGCGGCAATGGAGCGAGCGTAGCGCGGATCGGCGGCCCAACGACGTGCGAGATCGGAGAAGCGCACGCGACGTGACATGCGCTGCGAGACACTGATGATGTCGGCCTGCTTCTGCGCTGTGCGTGGGGCAACCGGTCGCTCGACGTATTGGCCTGAATAGGCGACGAGGTGCTGCAGCTGCGCCAGCACGCCGACGCCGACGTCGGGAAACGAATCGCCCGGAACACCACCGCCCGTGGCGCCGATCCCGGCAAAGTTGTTCTGTCGCGGATCAACATCTCCACGCGATCCGTCGGGCCGGCGATAGGAGAGGAAATTGGTTTCAAGCGCCATCTGGAAAAATGCGTAGTCCCATCGCACCTGCAGCCGCTCGCCGTAATGGCGATACCACTTGGCGATGTCGCGGAAACGCGGATCGAGATCGCGGTTGCGCAATTCGAGATAGCTCATCAGCCGTTCGGGCGTCGCACAGCTTGGAACCTGATTGGCGCGGTGCAGCCGGATATCGGGCAGGGTCGGCGATGCGGCCAGGGAGACGGCTGGCACCGAAGTTGCGATGACGGTAGCGGCCGCCATGAAGGCGAGCATTCGAGCGCCGCGCAATTCATACCCGTCACGTCGCTGCGGCATGCCGAGGTTGTCCGCGGCGGAGGCAGTGGGCTGTTGCGTACGATTGGCTGCCCGGGGCATTGGATTCGAACCTCCGTCGGCAGGCACCTGCATTCAAGTTCTCGTCGAGATGAAGCAGATGCCCTGGTCGAGTTCCACGATAGATCTCGTGCGGCCTCCCCCCGGATGGATGTGCCGCACGATTGCGTTTGCCGTCAGTCGATCGCCGAGATGATGGCGCTAGCATTTGAGACAGAGTCGCCCCGAACCTCCGCGTTGGTATCGCTGCTGCCGCAGACTGAGGGGTCAAATCCCCAAGATTGCCACGTCCAGGACACCTGAGTTCTCGCCACATCGCTGATGACGTAGCCGCGGCGAGGATGTCACGAGCCGATCGTATCGATTGCGGCCGGTCGGATCAGCTTTCCGGGCACATCTCGAAGGCCTTGTTGAGCGCGCGGCTCGGGCTCGCGAACTCGGCGACCTGCTTGCCGCCCTTGGCATAGGCGGCGATGTAAGCCGCGACCTCACGCTGCTCGCGTCCCTCGTTGACGTCGAGCACGGTGTAGTTGACCTGCGGCCCGTCGATGGCCTGGATGATCACGGCCTTCTGTCCGCCGTAGCTCGCCTGCCAGACGCGGCAAGAGGAGCGTGCGGCAGCCGACGTTGCGGGCGCCGATGCAGCGGCGGCACCGGCCGCCGACGCGACTTTCACTTCGCCATTCGTTCGTGCGGCATCCGTTGTCGTGTCGCTACCTGACGAGTCGCTGGCTGCAATTTCCGACGCGCCATTCAGGATCGTGTAATTCGGGGCGGGACCAGCGGCGCCTGCTGCCGGCGGTGGCGGCTCGGCTGCGGGAATCTTGGCGCCGAGAGCGATCCGCGCGGGGCCACTCGTCGCTCGGGTGTCGGCGATCGCCGCCTTGGCAATGATGCGGCCGCTCTTGAGTTTGCCGTCCTCGGTGACGGGCTTGATCGCGGCGGCGGTGTCGATAGTGATGCCGCGCTGCCCGCGGGCTTCCGCGACAAGTTCGGGGCGCGGATCGGGCGACTGACAGAAGCGGTTGTAGAAGGCGCCAGCGACAGCTGCGATATCGCGCGCATAGCCACGATCCTTCGGCGACCACTTGCGAGTGAGCTGTGCAAACGTCATGGGGCCACGCAGGCTTTTCTGCCAGCTCGTGAGGACGCCCCACTCCTGCACCTTGCGCGTGCGTTCGGCAACGGGGTCGGCGATGTGTTCGCCCGCGTACATCAGGATGTGCTGGAGATGCGCTTTGACGCCGTCGGACACCGAGGCGAACTTTTCGCCGCGCACCCCGCCCCCTGTCGCACCGAGGCCCGCGAAATTGTTCTGCGAGGCGCGTACGTCTCCGACGAACGAGAGGTTGGCGGTTTCGACAAGCATCTGGAAGAACGCATAGTCCCATCGGACCGAAAGCGCTTCGCCATGGCGCATGTACTCGGTTGCGACACCGTCGAATTGCGAGGAGATGCGGCCGTTGCGCGATGTCGCGAACGACATCATGCGCCCGGGCGTTGCGCATGCCGGAACCTTGTTGGCTCCGCCTGTCTTGAGCACGGGAAGGTCTGCTGCCACCGCAGGGTTGCCTGCAATCCCCATGGACAGCATGGAGAGGAGAAACACACGGTACTTCATAGACATCACCCCTCAGCCGCCGATTCCGAGATCGGCGGTACGCCAAACAAAATTGGCGTAAATCGTTAATGGAGTAACCTTAACGCTCGGTTAAGCGGCGCCCCCGCGCCAACTCCAATGTCATTCAGCTTTGGGGCGCGAGTTGGGGCGATGCGGGGTGGAATTGTGGCAATTTGCGTAATCGTGACGATCCGCAAGTCCTTGCCTCGCCAAGCGCGTTCTCGCGCCTTCCCGCCAGGCGCTATGTCAGATGTTGTCCGGCATCGAGCGCGATCATCTGTCCGGTCATCGCCGGCGCATCAAGAATGAACCGCACCGCAACGGCGATCTCATGCGGGCTCGGTCCATGGCCCATCAACGTCGAAGCGCACTCGGCGGCGAACTCGGCATCGGATTGGTGGACGCTGCGCAGAACCGGGCCGGGGCCGATGGCGTTGACGCGCACGCGCGGTGCCAAGGCCTGCGCCAGCGTCCGTGTTGCAGTCCACAGCCCGGCCTTCGAGATCGTGTACGAGAAGAAGTCGGGCTTCAGGTTCCAGACCCGCTGGTCGATGATGTTGATGATGTTGCCCTCGCAGCCGGTCGGCAGATTGGCCGCCAGAGATTGCGCAAGAAACACCGGCGCCTTCAGGTTGATGTCGAGATGCAGGTGCCAGGTTTCCCGTGTCAGCGTCTCGAGGGTGTCGAGGTGGAATTCGGACGCGTTGTTGATGAGGCAGCACGGGGCGCCGAGTTTTGAAACGCAAGTCGGGATGAGCATGTCCACATCCTCGGCGACGGACAGATCGCCGGCAATTGCCGCGGCACGGCCGCCGTTCGCCTCGATTTCGGCGACGACGGCGAGGGCAGCCTCCCTCGAGTTGCGGTAGTGAACCGCGACCTGCCAGCCATGCCGGGCGAGATCGAGCGCGATTTCGCGGCCGATGCGCTGGCCCGCCCCGGTAATGAGGGCGGTGCGCGCCGGCTGCCGGCGGTTGGCCTCAGTGGTGAGGGTCTCGTTGGGTGCTGCGGGGGTGACGATCATTTGGGAGCCTGGATATAGGACAGGGATGCGAGGTGGTCGGTTCGCTCTGATGACGTGGCATATCACTGGTCGCGACGGTCGTGTCGGATTCGTTGCACGCCACGGTGGCCAATGATGACCGCGAGACGCTTCGAGGGGACGGCCCGCACTACCCTTCCCCCGTCCCCCAACCTCCTGGACCGCCGCGAATAGTTGGCCCCTGGAGCATCATTCGGTGCATCCCGCCAAGGCCTACGGGCCAACCTCGCGAATGGACCCTCGAGAGGACCGGCTGGAGGCATGGCCGAGGTGCAGTCATGGCGACTACGACCAATCGTGTGAGCCCGGCAACTGATGATGAGTAGGGCAAATCTCCGTGTGCGCAAAAAGCAGTCGTGCCGATCAAAATCCAAGCAATCGCCAGCGACAAACTGCCTGAAACTTGGGCGGTACTTGGCGATTGCATAGCCAGAATCCGCGGTTAGTTGCGGAACTGCTACATTGCGTCTGCAAGGCCTTGATCCGCCACTGTTTGCGCTTGTGCCAGACGCAACAATTCCGTTTCGTAGGAACAGTTCGAAGCTGATTCAAAGCTGCGACGATGTCCTCAGGCCCAAATGGTCGAGAGGGACTTGAACCGGGGGTTAAATTGGTCATGGCGAATATGTTCAACAAAACAACTGTGCTGTGCTCGGCCGCAGCCGCAGTTGCAGCTTTCTCAGTTCTCACCGTAGCGGCACCCGCGCAAGCCGGTGACTGGCTGCGCGACCGCGAAGCCGCTGGCAGCATCAAGGATGCTCCGGTCGAAGCCAAGCGCCGTTGCGACTTCTCCATCAACATCGGCGGAACGTCCGACTACGTCTTCCGCGGCATCACGCAGACATTTGAGGAGCCCGCCGTGCAGGGCGGCGCCGACGTCACCTGCGGTCTCTTCTACGCGGGCGTCTGGGGTTCCACGGTGGACTTCGGCGACGACATCCTGGGCCGCTCGCTGGCTCCCTACGAAGTCGATTTCTACGCCGGTATCAAGCCGACACTCGGCCCGGTCACATTCGACCTCGGCGTGATCTACTACATGTACCCTGGTGCGCGGGACAACAACGCTTTCACCGGCGTGCCCGAGTTCAACTACGTCGAACTCAAGGCCGGCGTCAGCGGCAGCATCCAGAAGCTCTCCCTCGGCGGCACGCTCTTCTGGTCGCCAGATTACTTCGCCGAGACGGGTAACACGATCACCCTCGAAGGTTCGGCTGGCTACGAACTGCCCGCCATCGGCATCGTGACGCCGACCATCAGCGGTCTCATCGGTACGACGCAGTTCCTCGACACCGCCTTCACCAACGGTGACTACGTCTACTGGAACGCAGGTATCGCTCTGGCGGTCGACAAGTTCACCTTCGACTTCCGCTACTGGGACTCGAACGGTGGTCCGGGCGACTTCTGTGGCGTCGAAGACCTCTGCGACGAGCGCTTCGTCCTGACGGCGAAGGTTGCGCTTCCTTGATCATGGATTGCTCCGGCGGATGCCTCTGCATCCGCCGGGCATGACATCCCCCTTGCTGCGGCCTTCTCGCAGCGGTTCGCGTCGGGGGGGGGCGGCGATCAAAACCGAATACTATCGAGAGCCGGAGCGCGGTCCCCCCGCTTCCGGCTTTTTTGTGCCTTTGAGCTGGAGACTGTCCGCCGAGGCCACGTTGCCCGCGTATCGCTCGCTATGCTCCGCTGGTGCCGATCTGGCCGCGGTGGCGAAGGAGATGGTCGGCAAGCACAAGCGCCATCATCGCCTCTCCGACCGGGACGGCGCGGATCCCGACGCACGGATCGTGCCGGCCCTTGGTAACGATCTCGGTCTCATTGCCGGCCCGATCGATGGTGCGGCGTGGGGTCAGGATCGAGGACGTCGGCTTGACCGCGAACCGGCAGACGATCTCCTGGCCGGTCGAAATCCCGCCGAGAATGCCACCGGCGTGATTCGAGAGAAAAGCCGGTCGTCCGTCGTTGCCCGATCGGATCTCGTCGGCATTTTCCTCGCCCGTCAGTTCGGCCGCTGCCATGCCAGCGCCGATCTCGACCGCCTTGACGGCATTGATGCTCATCATCGCCGATGCGAGATCCTGGTCGAGCTTACCGTAGATCGGCGCGCCGAGGCCCGCTGGCACGCAATTGGCCACCACCTCGATCACGGCGCCGATGGACGAGCCAGCCTTGCGGATGTCATCGAGGTAGCCTTCCCAGTGATGCGCGGTTTCAGCGTCCGGACAAAAGAATGGATTTTCGTCCACTGTCCGCCAGTCCCAGCGGCTGCGATCAACGCGGTGCGGCCCCATCTGCACGAGTGCGCCGCGGATCGTCACTCCCTCCAGGACCTTTCTCGCAACGGCGCCTGCCGCGACACGCATGGCAGTTTCACGCGCCGACGACCGGCCGCCGCCGCGATGATCCCGGATGCCGTACTTGGCGATGTAGGTGAAGTCGGCATGGCCGGGCCGGAACGCGTCCTTGATGGCGCCGTAGTCTTTCGACCGGTGATCCTGGTTCTGGATCAGTAAGGAGATCGGCGTGCCGGTGGTGACCTGGCGACCGCTGTCGTCCTGGAACACTCCGGAGAGGATCTCGACCGTGTCGGGCTCGCGGCGCTGGGTAACGAATCGCGACCCGCCCGGCTTTCGCTTGTCGAGGAAGGCCTGGATCTCATGTGCTTCGATTGCAATTCCTGGCGGACACCCGTCGATGACGCAACCAATCGAGGGCCCGTGACTTTCGCCCCAAGTGGTGACACGGAAGAGATGGCCGAAGGTATTGTGGGACATGCAATCAACGATGGTTCGAGGTTTCCAGCGGCACGGATAGTATCGTGCGTCCGCGTCGTGCCACAGGTCGAGTGTGGTTGAAAACACTCTTAGGAGGCGCTCCCTCCAATCGCAAGGCAGGTTTTCGACCACTCATGCGTGACAACAGCGCTCTGTCCGGATTATCAGGGCATAGCCCCGGCGTGATTCGTCCGCGAACAAAATCGTGTTTTGATCGGCACGCCATATCGCGGATAGGACACGTAGCCCCTGAGCCTTAGCCATCAAACGGTGGGGGGAAGGGTGATTGTCCAGGGCGTTTGTGCCTGTGGCGTCCGCGTTTCCCAATATCAACGGGTGTTCTGGACCGGTCTGAGCAACTGGTCTCGAGCACGCGTCAAAACCATGAGAGAGCCGGGGTGGCCGCTACTCCGGCTCTTTCTGCGTTTGGTGACGGTAAGTGGGCGGTTGACGATCGAATTCGGCCCTCGGGGCCAATCTGCCGAACGGGACGCGGGAATGCCGCCGAACTTCGGGCGGTAATCATATAGTCGGCGCACCCATTGACCCGTTTGCCGTGACGCTGCCACGTTCACGCACTTGGATGGTGGGGAGATTTATTTTCGAATGAGGGTTCGTGAGCGGGGGGCTCGACGCCATGATGGGAGTTTCGATTGGATCGTCGAACCAGATTTTCAGCAGTAGCGCTCGCCCTTGCCATGGCCTCGGCTGTTGCCTTTGATGCCCTCCTGCTCGCGCGTCGCGACGCCGGCGAGCGTCTGCCCGGCCAAGCGGGTGCCACGCTTGAGGACGCTCGCGTCGCCCCGGTCCGTCGGGTCTTCCCGGTTACGCCCCCGCTTCCAGCCGAGATTGCCGCCGCCGGAGACGCTGAGCCACCGCGCTTTGCTCCCGACGCTGCCCCGCCGCCGCTCCGTCGCAGTGCCATGACTGCGCCGACGGCAACGGCACTGAACGATGCGGCGACGCAACGCTAGACCCAGTGGAGCGAGCGGTTCGACAGAACGAGAATGCGGTCCTGTGGCACTTCGAGCCGCGGGACGTCCGTCGCGACGATTCCATCGACCAGCATGCCCCGCAGTGCGCGGCTGACGCCGCCGTGCGAGACGACCACACAGGCTCCTTCGAGTGACCCGGCCCAGGATCGCAAGCGCTCTGACAGATCGACATAGTTCTCGCCGCCCTTCGGACGCCAATGAAATGGGTCCGCCTCGCGTGCCTCCCAGCCCTCCGGGTCCAATTGCGGCAAATCCGACTGCAGCCGGCCCTGCCAGTCGCCGTAATGCAGCTCTATGATGCGGTCATCGACGTCATAGTGCGCGATCTCGAGGCCGAGTGTTTCGCGGACGATATGCATGGTCTCGCGTGTGCGCGACAGCGGGCTCGAGATGAAGCGAAGGCCCGCGATGGCGGGCAGCAGCGGCTTCAGAGCTTCGCCGTTCCGGCGTGCCTGGGCACGTCCCCGATCGTTGAGCGGGATGTCCCTCTGCCCTTGATAACGTCGTTCTGCGTTCCAGTCGGTCTCGCCGTGACGAATGAAATATATCGTCGGGACTTGCCTCACCCAGCCTCGCCCTTGGCGACGGTGATATCGGGGGCATCCTCGTTCTTCATGCCCTGCACGTGATAGCCCGAATCGACGTGGTGTATCTCGCCCGTAACACCACGCGAAAGGTCGGACAGCAGATAAACGCCGGCGCCGCCGACTTCCTCGATGGTGACGGTGCGCCGCAGCGGGGAATTGTACTCGTTCCAGCGGAGGATATAGCGGAAGTCCGAGATTCCAGAAGCCGCCAGCGTCTTGATTGGGCCGGCCGAAATGGCGTTGATGCGGATGCCGTCCTTGCCGAGGTCTGCAGCCAAATAGCGTACGCTCGCCTCGAGCGCAGCCTTGGCGACGCCCATGACGTTGTANNNNACCTTCTCGGCGCCGTAGTAGGTGAGGGTCAACATCGATGCACCGGGCTTCATCAGACGCTCGGCACGGCGTGCGAGTGCCGTCAGCGAGTAGCACGATATCAGCATCGTCTGCGTGAAGTTGCTCTCGGTAGTGTCGAGATACCGACCGCCGAGTTCGTTCTTGTCCGAAAACGCAATTGCATGGACGAGAAAGTCCAATCCGCCCCAGGCCGCGCCGATCGCATCGAAGACGCCATC
This sequence comes from Hyphomicrobiaceae bacterium, assembly GCA_020442185.1. Taxonomy (GTDB): domain Bacteria; phylum Pseudomonadota; class Alphaproteobacteria; order Rhizobiales; family Hyphomicrobiaceae; genus JAEUMD01. The sequence goes on along the minus strand of JAGRKS010000002.1, from coordinate 103,372 downwards.
CATGGAGGCGCCGTTGGTGACGTCGCATGGCAGCACGAGGCTTGAGCCGAGTTCGGCGGCAAGCGGTTCGACACGCTTTTTCAGCGCGTCGCCCTGGTAGGTGAGCGCGACCTCGCCGCCCTGGGCGACGATGGCCTTGGCGATGCCCCAGGCGATGGAACGATTGTTGGCCACGCCCATGACCAGGCCACGCTTGCCCGCCATGAGGTTTCCGGTGGCCAAATCGGCATTGGCCTCGGGTGCAGTCATCGGCTCTCGACCCTTTATACTTCTCTGTCCAGACTTTCGCGCGCATCCTACACAAAAGGCGCGGCCGGTCCAGATGGACACACGGTGAGCCCGAAAGACCGGCGGGAGCCCGCGTCGTCATCGCCGGGGAGCCCGTCGAGGGCAGGCTGCGGTGCGTGTCGGTGGCCGGATCGGGCCGTCGATTGGGCCGATAATCGCCCCGGCGGCGGGCGGTGAGAAATACTCGCAGAACGCGTCGTTGAGAATTATCGGAGGTGCGGAAGGGGCGGCGCCGGCCGGCGGCCTCGCCCAAAGGGCGACGTCAGCCCTGCAACTGCCATTGCCCGGTGGCGAGACGGCACGCGATGCCTTCCGATCGTCTCGACAGATTGCCGGATGACAGCGTGACGACGACATGCCGGCAGACCGCGCCGCTACCGTCCTTGAACGACGTTGTCGGAGTAATGACTCCCGAGAGCCGGCCGTGATAGCGATGCCAGACGTAACTGCTGCCGTCGCCAACCTGCGACAGCGCGAGCTGTACGCTTTCGAGGGCGGCGATCTCGTCGCTCACGTCGAGGGCGGTCTTGAGATCGGCAAACTTCGGCCGCGACCAGAGTTTCGCCTTGTCGCCCGGGCACGAGCATTGCGCTCGATCCTCGGTCGGCTGGGCCTCGTCGGCGAAGGCGAGCTGCGGCGCCATGAAAATTGCCGCAACGCACGTGAAGGCTAGGATGGCCGTGGCGGCCACTGGAAGTAGCGAATCGCTTTGACGCATGAAACACACCACTCGACTGAACAACAACGCAACGGGCAACTCTCTCGACGGGAGAGCATGCTAAGGATGACCCGATAGGGTTAAGACGATCTGAATGGCTGTCCTGGCCGTTCCGTTGTGGACCACTTATTCAGACAGGCTTTGAGTTCAGACAGGCTTTGAGTTCAGACAGGCTTCGAGCCCAGGTTGAAGACAGGAGTGCCGTGTGAGCGAAAACGACGGACATGCCGGCGCGACGACGGACGAGACATCACCGGTCACCGACTTCGCAGCGAGCGAGGACCCGTTCGCGCTGTTCGAAGCGTGGATCGGCGACGCCGAAGCCTCAGAGATCAATGATCCCAACGGCATGGCGCTGGCGACTGTCGATGGCGATGGATTGCCAAATGTGCGCATGGTCCTGTTGAAGGGCCTCGACGGTGCGGGCGTGCCGCATCGCGGGTTCGTTTTCTACACGAACACGCAAAGCGCGAAGGGGCGGGAGCTGGCCGGCAATATGCAGGCGGCGTTGCTGTTCCATTGGAAGTCGTTGCGCCGGCAGGTGCGCGTGCGCGGCATCGTCCAACGTGTCGGGGATGGCGAAGCAGACGCCTATTTCGCCTCGCGTCCGCGCGGCAGCCGCATCGGAGCCTGGGCTTCCGACCAGTCGCGGCCTCTCGAAAGCCGGTTCGCGCTCGAAAAGAAGGTCGCGGCAGTTGCTGCACGCCACGCGATCGGAGAGATTCCGCGCCCCCCCCACTGGACCGGCTTCCGTGTTACGCCCCTCGAGATCGAGTTCTGGCACGACCGCCCGTTCAGGCTGCACGACCGGGTTGTGTTTCGCCGGACGGCCGCGGAAAGCGGTTGGGTGAAGTCGCGCCTCTACCCTTAATGCGAGCGTCGCCTCTGAGATCGATGTCCGCGTGCGCCCGGCAATTACCTGATCAGCCCGACGGGTGTTGCGTAACTAGCGCCCGGTCCCCGGTTGCTGCAAGGTGGCCCGCCAAGCGTGGATGACAAAAGCAGCACTAGTCGAGGCTGAGGCGCGCGAGGCAGCCGGCTTCGGGGTGGTGACTGCCGGGGGCGGTCGCAAAGGCCGGCTTTCTCGTCAGGGACTGGCCGGAGCAAAACCGGCGGTCCGCGCTATTTTCACCGATCGCCCCGCCGGTCGCTGGACCTCCGACGACCAGAGGTTCGTGCGTCGTCGAACGTTCGCCGATCCAGCGATCGAGCTGGCTGCGCGCGGGGCAAGGCGCACGAGCCTCATTGCCGAGGCAACCAGAGGGTAGATCCGCCGAGACGACCCAAAGCGGCCGGCGATCGACCAGCAGGCGGATGGCGATCGCGGCCGCGGTCTCGCCCGGCCCGGCGGGATCGATCGTCGGCATGACGACTTCGCCGATCTGCACGGTCGATGTGATGCGGACGCGGCGCTGGTAGCGGATCGCGACAGCCGTGGTGGCGGTGCGCGCTCCGTGGCCCCAGGATGGGGGCGTCGAGCCGTCCGACAAAAGCGGCCGAAGGATCTGGCGCGAAACGATAAGCCGCCACACGCGCGAGGGAAACAACAGCCGCGCATCGCTTATTCTGCGCACCCCTTGCAGAAGCACGACGTCGGCGCCCAAGCTCGTGGCATCGAAGTTGGCCGCGGATCGCGTGCGCCGCTCGGCCCCGAACGTGTGGCGCCACACCTGGATGCGTTCTGGCTCAATCGAAATGGCGCCAGCGGCGCGCGCGGCATCGAGGTGCCAGCTGACGACGCGCAACGGCCGCGGCGGGGCGGTGGGTGAAGCCGAACGATGCGGCAGCATGCCGTCGCTCGGCGGTTCCGCGTCCGTCGCCTCGACGGCGGTTTCCTCATACGCGGTTGGGTCGGCTCCGATGGTCTCGCGGGCATAGCTTCTGCCGTCATCCGGGTCGGGTGCAGCCGCAATGTCGTTGATCACAGGCGCGGTGGCCAAGGTGGGCTCGGAATGCGCGGCGCATGGCGCTGCGAGGCTCAGAAGTAGAACGAGACCTGTCCGAAGCCGCGCGACACCCCTCCGCAACGCGCAGACGAGCCGCGATCCGCCGACACCGTCCGCCGCAAACGAAGGGCGATGCAATTGCTCGGCTCTATCGCGACACAGCGGCACGGGGCTTCCTCTGTCACCGTGATCTAGGTTTTGACCGATTCTCGCGTATCATCCGCGAACTTTTTCAGGTGATCGGTGGACGAGCATGACAAGGCGCGCATCACGTTACAATCCCCGGCCGGGATCGGCGGTCGCGCTCACGCGATGCGCGGTGCCTGTCCGCTCCATTTTGCGTTACGCCCCGGATCGTGCCGCACAGGGTGGCCGGCGATGAGCATTGCGAAAATCGAAGGTGCGCCAGCCGGCGCTCGATGGACGGTCAGAATTGCTCTGTTTGCGCTGGTGATGCTGATTGTCGCGGTGCTGATGCATCGGTTCCTCGGAATGCGAACTCCAGTATTGCTCGCGACCATTCAAGTGGCGCTGGCCAGCGCTGCCGTTGCGCTCGTGCTGGGAATCGGCGCCGGCGTGCGGATATGGCGGCACGGAGGAGCTGGAACCGCACGCGTTCTGCTGGGTCTGACGGTCGCGATCGGCCTTCTCGCCTGGCCGCTGGCCTACATGCCGACGATGAAGCGGCTGCCGAAGATCAACGACGTCGTCACGTCACCGGCCGCGCCGCCTCAATTCGAGGCGCTGTCGCCGCTGCGCCAGCCGCCCGCTAACATTGCGACATACCCAGCGGGGCGGTTCTATCCGCTACAGAAAGCCGCCTATCCAGATCTCGACACCATGGTCATCAATCGCGCCGTCGACGAAACCTATGACCTGGTCGTCGAGGCCGTGCGTCGGCAAAAGCTCAATCTGGTGCGCGAGCAGCCGCCGACCGCAGAAAACGGCGACACCGGGACGCTCGAGGCAGTGGATCGCACGCTGATCATCGGCTTTTACGACGATGTTGCGATCCGGGTTGCGGGTGGCAGTACGCAATCGGTCGTCGACATCCGGTCCGCCTCCCGATACGGCCAGCACGATTTCGGCCGCAACGCCGAACGCGTCCGCGCCTTGATGCGCGAAATCGTTGCGCGTCTCGAAGCGACGGTTTCCGGTTCGCGCCGCGGGCCAAGATCGCGCGGCCGCCGCAACTCCGTCAGCGAGCGGTCAGCTCCTGATCGAAGGAAAGCGAGCCCTCGCCCGTGACGAGGTCACGCTCGATCAGGTGCTCGACGTGCGCGAGAACCGAAAGCAGCGCTGCAGTGTGCAGCTTGGGATCGAGCGCGTCATAGATGAGAGCGGCGATGTCGCGGGGGGTGCGGCGTCCATCGCGGATTGCCGCGAGGATCGCCTGCTCGCGCCATCGGCGGTGCAGCAGGTAGGCCTTCACCATCCGCTGCCCGTCCTCGATGCGCCCGCCGTGACCGGGAAGATAGACGCTCTCGGGTCGCTCGAGCAGGAGCTGAAGTGAAGCAAGGTAGTCGGCCATGCGTCCTTCCGGCGGAGCGACGACCGTTGTGTTCCACGCCATCACATGATCTCCCGAGAACAGGAACTCGCGACCCTCGAGCGCGTAACAGACGTGATCCGGTGCGTGACCGGGCGTGTGCAGTGCGGTCAGCCTGAAATCCTCACCGACGATCTGCTGGCCATGGTCGAGCGGGATATCGGGTTCGAACACGATGTCGACGAACTCGGTGCCGGACGGACTGGATGCAATCGATCCGCGCGCGGCGGGTGTCCTGCTGAAGCCGACGGTCGAAGCTCCCGTCGCGCTCTTCAGTGCTTCGGCATTGTCGACATGATCGCGATGGGTATGGGTGATCAGGATATGGGTGATGGGCCGGCCGCCCGCAGCCCTCAGGATCGCCGCGAGATGGGTGTCGTCCCGCGGGCCGGGGTCGATCACGGCGAGGCTCGTCGAGCCGACGAGATAGGTGTTGGTGCCTTTGAAGGTGAAGGGGCCGGGATTTTCCGCGACCAGCCGGATGACGCCCGGACCAAGGCCCGAAGCCTCGCCATAGTTGAAAATCATCGAGGTCTTGAGTTCGAGGTCGCTGCTCATCACGTCCACTGGCCCGTCACCAGCCGCTCGTTGCCTTGTCCGGCGTGCAACGCGCGATCCACTTCATCGCGGCTGACTCGATCGAGGTCACCGCCGTCCGAGGCGTATCAGGCTTTGCCCGCGCGGACCAGTTCGGCGTAGTCCTCCATCGAGATCAACCCGCCTTCGACGGCGGCACGGCCCTGGTCGCCGGAAGGCAACACCTCCTGCATGGCATCTATCCGCTTCCACGCGGGTAACGGTGCCTTACCCTCGGCATCGGGCACATATGCCGAAGGGGCCACCCGGCTCATCGTGTGGATGTAACGCGGACAGTTCACGAAGATTGCGGCAATGCTTGCACGCACGAGAAGCTGCGCGCCTGGATAGCTGGCCAGCAGCCCGGCATCGTCGTGGATCGCAGCTGTTGCCTGCACGCGAAGGCGATGCGGAGTTTCGAAATCGATAAAGAGCATGCCGATCTTCGACGAGGCTTCGATGTTGCCCATGGACAGGAACATGCCGTTGCCGTCGTAGCTCGGGAAGACGAGCGTCCGATCGTCGAGCGCGCGCACGAAGCCTGGTGCGCCGCCCTTGTAGGACGTCGTCGGCCAGCCGTCTGCGTCGGCCGTCGCGAGGAAGAAGAAGTCACGCGATTGGATGAAGCCGCGGTCGTCTTCGGTCAACGTGTCGTGGACGATGGCACCGGCGACGGCATCGGCAAGCCTGCGCGTGCCTCGGGCTTCTTGCAGATGCCGCTGGGCTACACCGTAGAAATCCTTGGTCATGGCTTGTCACTCCAGGCACGGGCCGGTTACGGGCCGGTTACGGGGCAATCGAGGGTCTGCATCGCAGGGAAACATTGCGAGCCGGATATCGCGGCCCTGGCATCGCCTCTGACAGGCTTGCCTTCGACGTGGGCCGGCGCGGCTCAATCGCGGATCACGAAGCGCCGAACGCTGACGCGGGACAGAAAGTCACCGCTGTTTTGACTTCTGTCAATCGCTGTCATGGCTCAAAGTGTCAATCTGACATTACACATTGGAGTGTCGCCATGCGCATAGTCCTCGTCCATCCCAACTACCACTCCGGAGGCGCCGAAATCGCGGGGAACTGGCCGCCCGCGTGGGTCGCCTACCTTGCGGGCTCGCTGAAGGCGGCAGGCTTTTCCGACGTGCATTTCGTCGACGCCATGACCAACGATCTCGAAGACGAAGTGTTGAAAGAGCGGCTGGCCGATCTCGATCCCGACATCATCGGCTGCACCGCGATAACGCCGTCGATCTACAAGGCCGAGCGCGTGCTCGAGATCGCGAAGGAAACCTGCCCGCGGGCGCTTCGCGTACTCGGCGGCGTGCACGCGACATTCATGTACAAGCAGGTGTTGAGCGAGGCGCCTTGGGTCGACGTCATCGTTCGCGGTGAGGGCGAGGAGATCTTTGCCGAACTGGTGTCGGCGGTCGCCGGCGGCACGTGGCCGGATGCACGTGCGCACATCAAGGGCCTCGCCTACACAACCGACGACGGGCAGATCGTGGCGACGCCGTCCGCCCCGACCGTGAAGAATTTCGATGCGATCACGCCCGACTGGTCTCTCCTCGAATGGGAGAAGTACATCTACGTTCCGCTCGGCGTACGTGTTGCAATTCCGAACATGGCGCGCGGTTGCCCGTTCACATGTTCGTTCTGTTCGCAGTGGAAATTCTGGCGCGACTATCGTATCCGCGATCCTCGCAAGGTCGTCGACGAGATCGAGACGCTGGTCGAAGAACACGGTGTCGGGTTCTTCATCCTCGCCGACGAGGAGCCGACCATCAACCGCAAGAAGTTCATCCAGTTCTGCGAAGAGCTGATCGCGCGCGGGTTGCCGGACAAGGTCAAGTGGGGCATCAACACGCGCGTCACCGATATCATCCGCGACGAGGCGCTACTCCCACTATTCCGCCGTGCCGGGCTCGTGCATGTCAGCCTCGGGACCGAGGCAGCCGCGCAGTTGAAGCTCGACCGGTTCAACAAGGAAACCAAGGTCGAGCAGAACAAGCGCGCGATCCGGCTGTTGCGAGAGGCGGATATCTTCACGGAGGCGCAATTCATCGTCGGTCTCGACAACGAAACCGCCGAGACGCTGGAAGAGACCTACAGGATGGCGCGCGACTGGGACCCCGACCTCGCCAACTGGTCCATGTACACGCCGTGGCCCTTCTCGCCGCTGTTCCAGGAACTCGGCGATAAGGTCGAGGTGTTCGACTTCTCGAAGTACAACTTCGTGACGCCGATCATGAAGCCGGACGCCATGGATCGTGCCGAATTGCTCGATCGCGTGATGAACAACTATCGGCGCTTCTACATGATCAAGGCGTTGTTCCACTATCCGTGGCGCGGCACGGGCTTCCGGCGCAAGTATCTGCTCGGCTGTCTCAAGGCGTTTCTCAAGGCCGGCTTCGAGCGCAAGTTCTACGATCTCGGCAAGCACAACTACTGGGGTCCGCAGTCGAAGAAGAAGGTGGATTTCCATTTCGATCCGACGCGCAAGATCGCGACGGCGCAGCTCGACGATTGGCAGGCGGCGGCCGACCGCGCATCTCAGGCGCGGCAACGGCGCGAGGGTGAAGCGGTGCTGGCGTGCGGTGGCGGATCCGCCCAGATGGCGGAAGTCGATGTCGTGCGCGAGGCGACGCCCGCGATCTGAGGCCGGCGATGGAAATAGGATCGGGCGCGACATACGGTTCTGAGGCAGGCCACGCGAACGCAGGTGACGGCGCGACCAGCCACCAACCGGGCGACGCGTCAGCCCGAGCGCAGTTGCACCACGCAGCGGCAGCTGCGCGCATAGGACCCAACGCGATCATCCAGACCGCTGCCGCGCTCAGTGCCGTGGTATCGCCGCAGGACGTCCGCTGCATTTTCGAGACAGCCGGCATCGCCGGCTATCTGACTGCTGGCCCGGCCACCATGGTCGGCGAGGACGAGGTGGCGGCGTTGTTTCATGCCGTGGATTTGGCCTTGCCACCGGCGGACGCCGCGGCCGTGGCCCGCGCATCTGGACGCGCCACGGCCGATTACATCGTGGCGAACCGCATACCGCGCACCGTACGGAACGTACTCGCCTGGTTGCCGCGGTGGATGGCTGCGCGCGTGCTGTTGGCATCCATCCGGCGGCATTCGTGGACCTTCGCCGGCTCCGGCCGTGTGACCGCGACGACGGGCCGGCAGCTTGCACTGACAATCGCAGTCAACCCGATTGCGCGGCCCGGTTGCCATTGGCACGTCGCGGTCTTCGAGCGGTTGTTCAAGGTTCTCATCTCACCCGATGCGCGTGTCACACACCCATGCTGCTGCGCCCGTGGTGACACGGCGTGCCGGTTCGAGATCGACATCTGACCCTGTTACCGAACCGGGTTCACAATGCCGGCCGGGCTCGCCCATCGATATTGTCGTTCCAACGGGTGGCCGAGTTCGCAGATTTCTGGCATGGTCCCACGAAGCGCGGCGACGGTTTCGCATCACATTGTGATTTGTATCGCAAGATGATGCTCGCCGGTTTTCTGCAAAGGATCGCGCGATGCGGCATCGCCGGAAATACGGCGGCCCGCGAGCCAGAACACGGTTCCAAGCCAAAGCGAAGGGCATATGGAGGCGGCTAGAACGCCGCGATGTTCGGGAGTTGAAATCATGGATCCAGCACCCCTTGGCCTAGGGCTCGTGCTCGTTGCCATCATTCTCTATCTGTTCAAGGAAGTTACTGAAAGCCGGCGCGATCTCGCGCATGCGGAACGCCGCATCGACGAGTTTCAGGCCATGTTCTCGAGAATGCGGCCGGACAACGAGGGGCCGCGGACCCGTGTGCTCAGCGACCGCCGTCAAGATGATCGTGCGATCGAGATGAAGCCCAGCGAGACCGCAGGGGACACGACGAAAGCGGGCGAGATGGCTGGGAGCGAGACGGCAGAGGGCAAAAAGCCGGCCGAGATCGAAACGGCGGAAGACCTGCCCATCATCGAAGACCATCCACGATCGTCGTCGTGAAACAGCGAACTCGAGAAACATTTCGCGGTCAGGCCGGATGTTGCGAACAGGACGCCTGTCCGGACGGTTGTACCACTCCCTCGGAGTGGATGCTCGGAGTGGATGATTGCGCCCCTGGGGTAGCGCTGACTTCGACGGCATAGATGGCGAGGGCGCCTCGACCAGACGCCATCGCAAAGTCATCGCGGCCTGCCCTGCGCCAAGCTCGCTAGCCGGCGCCGTACTGGGCCGCGCCGCGATTGCGTGCGAAAATCGACCAATTGAGCGCGGTCGCGAATAAGACCCAGGCGAGGTAGGGAATGAACAACAGCGCGGCTGTTTCGCTCACGGGCCATGCAACGGCGATGAAGGCCACGATCGTGACCAGCATCAAAATGGCATCGACGAGCGCCAACCCGATCCGGTGGCGCCCGAACATGAGCCACGACCATGCGCCGTTGAAGACAAGGTTGGCTGCCCATATGAAGAGCGGCAGTCGGAAGCCGTCTTCGCGCCAAACCAGCCAGCCGGCGACGGCAATGGCGATATAGAGCAGCGTCCAGGCCGGTCCAAAAAGCCAGTCGGGCGGCGTCCATGACGGCTTGTCGAGAGCCTTGTACCAGGGGCCGGGCATGAACACTGCGCCGCTGACAGCGATCGCAATGACTGCGGCGAAAAATGGTATCAGCGACGTCCAGTTCTGCATGTCTGCGCTCGCTCGACAGTTGATGGGGCGCACAACGCACGCAGTTTGCGACCGGTTCCACTCGGCGAGTGCCGAGCATTGCGATTGAGCCGTCCGCGTTCGCTGGCGGCTCTCGTGTTCGCATCAGCTAACGGATCGACGCGCGGCGGTTCAGCTGCTGCACGCTTGTCGTCATGATGCGCGTTGAAAATCACGCACCCTCGGCTTGTGCGATCACGCACCCTTGGCTTGTGCGGCGGCGAGCGAATCGGCTGACGCTTCGACCGGTCCCACCGCGGGTGCCATGGTCGCCGGCGGTGCGATCAGCTTGAGTTTCGACGGAGCAGCTTTCGCCTCGTCGGGTCCCACGAGGGCCTCGACGATGTTGCCTTCGATACCGCCATAGACCAGCAACGCGAATGCCGCCAGCAGCAACAACGCGGTGATGAACGGCGTCGGGCCGAGCGCCACGAACTGGGCGCTTGCCAGAATGACGAAGCCGGCCAGGAGCATGGGCAGGCCGAATGCGAGATCGACACGGGTCTGCGCCTTGGCGCGCCGCGCGATCACCGGGTCCTGCATCATCGAAGTCGTGGACAGGATTGCCTTGCCGAGGAAGCCGGTGCCGCAGGCCGTCACGATCAGACCGGCGACGGCGAGAAGATTTGGGTTCCAGACGGTCGACATCGATGCAGCTCCCTGTTCCGGTCGGCGGCGCACTTTAGGCCGCAGGCCACTGCCGCGGGTTGTCGAACGGCCCTGCGCCGATCCCAGCCCCCCGCAAGGCGACGCTAATGCAACTCGGTTCGAGCGTCGAGAAAAAGACGGTTGACAACCGCGCGGCGGAAATTCGACGCGGGTATGGTGTCGCAGATTTGCGACACATAACGTGGACACTTAAAGTGTAAAAACAAATTGACACTTGCCGCGGGATATCCCTAGACTTCGAGCATGGCTCAGGTCTATCCGCAAATTTCCCGAACTGATCCGGCAGCCGTGCTCGAGCTGCTCAAGCCGATCACCTGGTTTGCGCCCATGTGGGCGCTCGGGTGCGGCGTCGTCTCATCCGGCGTGCCGCTGGCGGAAATCCGCTGGCCGGTGGCGCTCGCGGGCGTGCTGCTGGCGGGTCCGCTGGTGTGCGGCACCAGCCAGGCCGTCAACGACTGGTTCGATCGCCATGTCGATGCGATCAACGAGCCCGGCCGCCCAATTCCGTCCGGCCGCATTCCAGGGCGATTGGGTCTCTACATCGCCATCGTCGGGACGGTGCTGTCTCTCGCGGTATCAATGGTCCTCGGGCCGCTCGGCGTCGCTGCTGGCGTCGTTGGCCTGCTGCTCGCCTGGGCCTACAGCGCGCCGCCGCTTCGGCTCAAGAAGGACGGTTGGTGGGGAAATGCGGCGGTTGCTCTCTCTTATGAAGGATTGGCCTGGTTCACAGGCGCCCTGGTGATGCTCGGCACGATGCCGGATGGTCGAATCTTGGCGCTGGCATTCCTCTATTCTGCAGGCGCCCACGGCATCATGACGCTCAACGATTTCAAGGCGATCGAGGGTGATGCGCGGATGGGGATCCGGTCTCTGCCGGTTCAGCTCGGCGCCGAGCGTGCCGCGCGTCTTGCCTGTGTCGTCATGGCGGTGCCGCAGGTCATCGTCGCCGGATTGTTGATGTCATGGGGTACGCCCATTCACGCCGCGATCGTGTTGACGTTCATCGTCGCGCAGATCGCGCTGATGGTTCGCCTGCTGCAAGACCCGCGCGGCCGCGCGCCCTGGTACAACGCGACGGGGGTCACGCTGTACGTGCTCGGCATGCTGGTCAGTGCATTCGCTGTTCGATCAATTCTGGGGACGTGACATGGCGCACGCTCGACTAGGCTGGCTCGGCATCATGCGGCTCGGATTGGTGCAGACGTCACTTGGCGCCATCGTGGTGTTGACGACGTCGACGATCAATCGCGTGATGGTGGTCGAATTGGCGCTGCCGGCGATCCTGCCTGGGGCGCTCGTTGGCTTTCACTATGCACTGCAGGTGTTGCGGCCGCGCTGGGGACATGGTTCGGATGTCGGTGGACGTCGGACGCCATGGATCATCGGGGGCATGGGCGTGCTCGCGCTCGGCGGCGTGCTTGCGGCTGTTGCAACGTCGTGGATGGGTCAGTCGACGGCCGGCGGGTTGATCACGGCGATCGTTGCATTCGGTTTGATCGGCGTCGGTGTCGGTGCATCCGGCACGTCGCTTCTGGCACTGCTCGCGACAAGTGTTGCGCCCGAACGCCGCGGAGCGGCCGCGACAATCGTCTGGCTGATGATGATCGCTGGATTCGTCGTGACGGCGACAACGGCTGGTCATTTTCTCGATCCCTATTCACCGGAGCGTCTCGTCGCGGTTACGGCGGCGGTGTCGGCCGCAGCCTTCCTCGTCACGCTTGCCGCGCTGTACGGGATCGAGGATTCGACACAGAGCACGCGGTCCGCGCTTGTACCCGCGGCGGTGCCAGAACCAGAGCCACGCTTCCGGGTGGCGCTCGCCGAGGTCTGGGGCGATCGAGATGCGCGGCGCTTCACGATTTTCGTGTTCCTTTCGATGCTCGCCTACAGCATGCAGGATCTTATCCTGGAGCCTTTCGCCGGTATCGTTTTCGGCATGACGCCGGGTCAGTCGACCAAACTCGCGGGGCTGCAGCACGGTGGCGTCTTCACGGGGATGGTTCTCGTCGCAGTGGTTGGCCGTGCTGGACTGGGAATCGGCTCACTCAGAAGCTGGACGATCGGCGGTTGCATTGCGTCGGCCGTTGCGCTTGCCGGTCTCGTCGCTGCCGGAATGCTCGCACCAGCCTGGCCGCTGAAGCCGTCGGTCTTCGCGCTGGGCGTTGCCAATGGGGCGTTCGCGGTTGCCGCGATCGGCTCGATGATGCAGCTCGCAGGCGCGGGCCGAGCGCAGCGCACGGGTGTCCGCATGGGGCTCTGGGGCGCGGCACAGGCCATTGCATTTGGTGTCGGCGGTTTTCTCGGTGCGGCCGCAGTCGACGCGTTGCGGGCGATGGGAACGGAGCCCGTCGCCGCGTTCACGACGGTATTTGCGCTCGAAGCGATGCTCTTCCTGCTGGCGGCCCGGCTCGCGGCCGCGACGATTGCTTCAGATAAGTCGGATCTTGGTTCGCTCGAGATCGCGCCTTTATCAACGCCGCCGGCCAATGTGGTCGTCGAGACGAGAGGCTGATCGGTCGAGCGAAGAAGGCGCGGCACAAGCGAGGTGTCATGGGTGAGTTCGAAACATTCGATGCCGTCGTGGTTGGAGGTGGGCCGGCGGGTGCGACCGCCGCCGAGGATCTGGCGCGCGCCGGCCGCTCGGTCCTGCTGCTCGACAAGGCAGGCCGCATCAAGCCGTGCGGTGGCGCGATACCACCGCGCCTCATCCGCGACTTCGCAATTCCCGACGAGTTGATCGTTGCCCGCGTGACGTCGGCTCGCATGTTCGCGCCATCGCACAAGGCCGTCGATATGCCGATCGATGGCGGATACGTCGGCATGGTGGATCGTGACGTCTTCGATGAATGGCTGCGCCGGCGTGCCGAACAATCGGGAGCGGTCCGCCGCTGCGGTAGGTTCGTGCGCGTCGATCGCGATAGGGACGGATGCGCCATCGTCGTCTATCGGCCGAAAACGGATGCGGGGGAGGCGGCGGCACTGGAACCGGAGCACCGCGTCAGGGCGCGATCGGTCATCGGCGCGGATGGCGCGTTGTCGGCCGTCGCGCAGCAGTGCGTGCCGAAAGCAGGTCGCGTGCCCTACGTCTTCGCCTACCATGAGATTATCGAAACGCCGCGCCATTCGAGCGCCGAATTCTCGCCCCGTCGCGCCGACATCTACTATCAGGGACAATTGTCACCGGATTTCTACGCTTGGGTGTTTCCGCACGGCGATAAGACCAGCGTCGGAGTTGGCAGCGCCCAAAAGGGCTTTTCGCTCAAGACGGCGGTTGGCGCACTGCGTCGGCAGTCTGGCCTCGACGTCAGCGAGACGGTGCGACGGGAAGGTGCGCCGATACCGTTGCGTCCGCTGCGGCGATGGGACAACGGCCGCGACGTCGTATTGGCGGGAGATGCGGCGGGCGTCGTGGCGCCGGCATCCGGCGAAGGCATCTATTATGCAATGTTCGGCGGCCGGCTGGCTGCCGAGGCCGTCGAGGAGTTTCTCGCGACCGGTCGCGCGCGCGCGCTCGCCGGCGCTCGCAAGCGCTTCATGCGCGAGCATGGCATGGTATTCCGCGTGCTCGGTCTGATGCAGTATTTCTGGTACCGCAACGACAAGCGGCGCGAGCGGTTCGTGACGATCTGCCGTGACAAGGATGTGCAGCGGCTGACGTGGGACGCCTACATGAACAAGCGTCTCGTGCGGGCAAAGCCCGCGGCGCACGCGCGGATCTTCTTCAAGGACCTTGCACATCTGCTCGGCTTCGTGCCGCCATGATGTCTGGCGTGCTCTACCGGGCACGGCCTGTGTTGGCTGCAGCGGCGCTCGCGATGTTCGTTGCGGTGCTCGGCGGCACGCTCACGGATACGGGTCCTTGGTATCAGTCGCTCGCAAAGCCGGCATTGCAGCCACCAGACTGGTCGTTCGGCGTCGTGTGGACACTTCTGTTTGCACTTGTTGCGACTGCCGGCGTGATCGCCTGGAATGCAGCGCGTGACCGGCGTGAGCGCGAATGGATCTTTGCGTTGTTCTCGCTCAATGGCTTCCTCAACGTACTGTGGAGCCTGTTGTTCTTTCAGGCGCGCCGGCCGGACTGGGCCATGATCGAGGTCGTGCTGCTGTGGATTTCGATCCTGGTCCTCATGGTCTTTCTGGCGCGCATATCTCGAACCGCCAGTCTCCTGCTTCTGCCTTATCTGGGTTGGGTTGGCCTTGCTGCGTATCTCAACTTCGAGATCGTGAGGCTCAACGGTCCGTTCGAGGCGGTGTAGGTGCGGATTTGCCTCCGCGGATCTAGCGCCACGGCGCATGCTCGGGAGTGCTGCGATGCAGGATCTGTTCGCGAGTGGCAGGATTGGCGATCTCATTCTGGCGGTGATGGTCGCAGAGGCGGTGCTGCTCGCGCTGCTTCATGCGCGGTGGGGGCTCGGCCCCGGACTGCGACGCATGGCGGCGAACCTGGTGGCCGGCGCCGCGCTCGTTGTCGCGCTGCGCGGCGCGCTCGCGGGTAGCGATTGGATGTGGATCGCAATCGCTCTTTCGGTCGCGCTTCTGGCGCATGCCACAGATCTCATCGGGCGTTGGCGCGATGGCTGATGCCGGTCCGTCGAGCCGAAGCGGATTGCGGGCCGCGTAGGCAGAATGTGCGGTGACGCGGCGCGGCGGGCGTGATATGGATTTCAGATGCTAGAGAAGTTGACACCTCTAAGTGTAATCATGGCGAGACCACGAGGCTTCTGCGCCGGCGTGGTGCGCGCGGTCGATATCGTCGAGCGGGCGCTCGAGATGTTCGGCGCGCCGGTTTATGTCCGCCATCATATCGTGCACAACGAGACGGTCGTTGCCTGGCTCGTGGAAAAGGGTGCCGTGTTCGTCGACGAGGTCGATCAGGTGCCGCCGGGCGCGGTGACGATCTTCAGCGCTCACGGTGTCGCGCGGTCGGTCGAGGCTGCGGCGCGAGAGCGCGATCTCGATGTCATCGATGCAACCTGTCCGCTGGTCCGCCGTGTCCACAAGGAGGGCAGCCGTTACGCGGCGCTCGGCTACGACATCGTGCTCGTCGGTCATCAAGGACATGCGGAGGTCGAGGGGACGGTTGGCCAGGTCGACGGCCGACTGCATGTGATTGGCTCGGTCGAGGATGTGCAGTCGCTTGTCGTCGTTGACCCTGAGCGGGTTGCCTACATCACGCAGACGACGCTCAGCGTTATCGACACGCGGGAAATCATCGCGGCGTTGCGTCGGCGCTTTCCGTCGATAACCGGTCCCGATACGCGCGACATCTGCTACGCGACGCAGAACCGCCAGAAGGCGGTGCTGGCGCTCTCCGGTCTGGTCGACGGCTTGATCGTGGTCGGTTCGCGCAACAGCTCGAACACGATGCGGCTTTGCGAACTCGGAGCGCGGGAGGGCATCCCGAGCCGTCTTGTAAGCCAGGTCTCGGAGATCGACGAGGGCTGGCTCCGTGGCATTGGCGTGCTCGGCATCACCGCTGGCGCATCGGCGCCGGAACGGCTGGTCGAGGAGGTGGTGGCGCACATTTCGTCGCTGCGTTCGGTGACCGTCGAAGTTCTCGATGGCGTCGACGAGAATGTTTTCTTCCGGCTGCCGGAGCGGCTGGCGTCGCCCACCAGGGCGCGAAGCGGTCTGGACGAACGCGAGCGATTGGCAGCATTCAGATAAGGCGACCGGGCCGTGCGTCCACGCGGGGCGCAGCGGCGTTGAAGTCAAGAGGAGCCCGCGATGAAACCCCTCTTTCCCTTTTCCGCCATTGTCGGCCAGGACGAAATGCGCCAGGCGCTGCTGGTCGCGGCCGTCGATCCGCTGATCGGGGGCGTTCTCGTGCTCGGTGATCGCGGCACCGGCAAGTCGACCGCGATACGGGCGCTGGCGGCATTGCTGCCACCGATGCGCGCCGTCGCGGGCTGCCCTTACAACTGCGCCTCCGAGGCGACGTGCTCGGCAAACCATGGCGCCTGCCGCAGCGGTGAGGTGGGCGATGGGGGCGGCATGCGTGTCGAGGACCGGCCTGTTCCTGTCGTCGATCTGCCACTCGGTGCAACCGAGGATCGGATCGTCGGCGCGCTCGATCTCGAACGAGCGTTGACGCGGGGCGAGAAGGTCTTCGAACCGGGACTTCTGGCCCGTGCGAACCGCGGGTTCCTCTACATCGACGAGGTCAACCTGCTCGAGGATCATCTGGTCGATCTGCTGCTCGATGTGGCGGCGTCGGGTGAAAACGTCGTGGAGCGCGAAGGGTTGTCGGTCCGGCATCCCGCGCGCTTCGTCCTCGTCGGCAGCGGCAACCCCGAGGAAGGCGATCTGAGGCCACAGTTGCTCGATCGGTTCGGGCTATCGGTCGAGGTCACGACCCCGGGCGATATCGCGACACGGGTCGATGTGGTCAAGCGCCGTGACGCATTCGAGCGCGACCCCGATGCATTCGTCGCCGGATGGCGCGACAAAGATGCAACGATCCGGGACACCATCGTCGCGGCGCGCGCGCGCATCCAATCGATGGAGGTCGGCGACGATATCCTCGAACGGGTGGCGGCGCTGTGCATCGCGCTCGGGACGGACGGCCTGCGCGGAGAATTGACACTGCTGCGCGCAGCGCGCGCACTCGCCGCCATCGATGGCGCGGGCGAGGTTCGCGATGCGCACGTGCGCCAGGCTGCGCCGCTCGCGTTGCGCCACCGGCTGCGACGCAATCCACTCGACGACGCTGGCTCGACCGTACGCGTCGAGCGGGCGGTCCAGGAGCTTTATTCGCCGAGGCTCGAAAGGGTCGCAGGATGACGGCGAATGGTGGCTTGGCCCTCGATGGCGTTTCCGGCTTCCGGATCGGGTGCGGGTGCGACGCCGATGCGGCCTGGGCCGACGCGCTGCTTGCGGCCCGCATCCTGGCCGTCGATCCGGCAGGCCTCGGTGGCGTCGTCGTGCGTGCCCGCCCCGGTGTTCTCCGTGACCGCTGGCAGGCGATTGTGCGGGATATGCTGCCTCGCGAGGCACCGTTGCGGCGGCTGCCGGTGCATGCCGATGACGACCGTGTGCTGGGTGGGCTCGATATCGCCGCAACCCTGGCAGCCGGCCGCCCGATTGCATCGCGGGGACTTCTTGCCGAAGCCGACGGCGGCGTTGTCATCATCGCAGGTGCCGAGCGCTTGGATGCGGCTGCCGCGGCGCGGCTGACCGGGACAATGGACCGCGGCTGGGTTTGCGTCGAACGCGACGGGTTCGGTCATGCGCATGCGACACGGTTCGGGTTGATTGCCTACGACGAGAGCGTGGAGGACGATCAGCGGATCGTCTCTGGCCTTCGCGAACGCCTCGCGCTCCACATCGATCTCGACGGTGTCGGCCATGCTGCGTCCGCTGCGCGCGGCCGAGGCGATGGCTTGCCGGTGGATGGCGAGGCTTCGCGGGCGGCGGTGGCCGAGGCGCGCGAGATTCTGACCGACGTCGTTGCAGGCGACGACCTGATCGAAGCAATCTGCGCGACGGCCGTGGCGCTCGGTGTCACTTCGGTGCGGGTTTCCATTCTCGCCCTGCGCGCGGCATGTGCATCGGCCGCGCTCGCGGGCCGCCGCCTCGCGACACACGAGGATGGCGAGATCGCCGTCCGCTTGGTTCTCCTGGCACGAGCAACGCACTGGCCATCGGTCGATGCGGAGGATGCACCGGCAGACGAGGCGACGGCCGCGGATGGCGAGGCCGATGCGCCGCCCGCATCGCCTCCGGAAATGCGAGATGAGCCCGTCACGGACGACGACGACCATGAAGTCGCCGCCATCGATCAGTCGATGCTCAAGGATGTTCTGATTTCGGCGGTCATGGCGTCACTGCCGCCCGGGGTTCTGAAATCGATGGAGACCAAGGTATCCGCGCTTGCTGCGCCGAAGTCTCAAGGGCGATCAGGTCAAGCAACGGATTCGGCACTCCGCGGGCGGCCCGTCGGCGTGCGATCCGGCTTGCCTCGCGGCGGTGCCCGCATCTCTATCCTGGCTTCGCTGCGCGCTGCGGCGCCATGGCAGACGATACGGCAGCGAGAAGGCGCCGCGCATCGTCGCGGCACGGCGGCCCGGCGGATCGAGGTTCGTGCCGCCGATCTGCGCGTCAAGCGCTTCAAGAGCCGCAGCGAGACGACGACAATCTTTCTCGTGGATGCTTCGGGATCGAGTGCTTTGCATCGCCTGGGCGAAGCAAAGGGTGCCGTCGAATTGCTGCTGGCGCGATGCTATTCGCGGCGCGATCGCGTTGCGCTTGTCGCATTTCGCGGCAAGACCGCGGAGCTCGTGCTACCCCCGACGCACGCCCTTGCCCGGGCAAAGCGGTCGCTTGCCGGGCTGGTCGGCGGCGGCGGAACACCGCTGGCGATCGGCATCGATGCCGGCCTCGACATAGCCGAGAACGCACGCCGCAGGGGGGAACGGCCGACCTTGGTCCTGCTGACTGATGGCCGAGCCAACGTCACGCGCGACGGTCGAGGTGGCCGGCCGGCGGCGACGGAGGACGCACGCGCCGCCGCGCGTCGCGTTCGCATTTCCGGCACGCCGGCCATCCTGATCGATACGTCGCCACGCCCCAGCCGGGATGCCGCCGAGCTTGCCGGTGAGCTCGGCGCCATCTACGCTCCGCTCCCGCACGCCGATGCCGGCGGACTGCTGCAGGCCGTCAATGCCGCTCGCGCTTGATATGCCCTCCGACCGGAACGTTGGGCACATGTCGAAGCATCTGGACTGGGAGCGCGATGGCGCCGACTGGCCGAACCGGTTAGCGAGCCGGTTCGTTGTGGCCGCGGGTTTCAGGTGGCATGTCCAGACCATGGGC
Source organism: Hyphomicrobiaceae bacterium (assembly GCA_020442185.1). Classification (GTDB taxonomy): domain Bacteria; phylum Pseudomonadota; class Alphaproteobacteria; order Rhizobiales; family Hyphomicrobiaceae; genus JAEUMD01. The sequence goes on along the minus strand of JAGRKS010000002.1, from coordinate 84,122 downwards.
AGCGGACCGGGCCTGTTGCTGCTGCATGGCACCGGCTCTTCGACGCACTCGTTCGCCGAGCTGATGCCGCTTCTGGCGCGGCACTTCACCGTTATCACGCCGGATCTTCCCGGCCATGCGTTTACCGGCATGTCGCGCCGCGCCGATGTGTCGTTGACCGGCATGGCCTTGGCGACGGCAGAATTGCTCGACGTGCTCGCGTTCCGTCCGGCGATCGTCGTGGGTCATTCCGCAGGGGCTGCGGTGCTCGCGAGGATGTGTCTCGACCGGCGCATCGCGCCACGCGTACTCGTCAGTCTCAACGGCGCCTTGCTTCCCTTCGGAGGACTTGCCGGCCGGGTATTCTCGCCACTCGCCAGACTGGTGGTGCGAGCGCCGCTCGTTCCCGGGTTGATCGCGCGCCGTGGCGCGGACCGCGCGGCGGTTGCGCGGCTTCTCGCGAATACCGGGTCGCAACTGCCGGATCGCCAGATCGACATCTACACGCGGCTCTTTGCAAATCAGGCGCATGTGCGCGCGACACTCGACATGATGGCGCAATGGGACCTGGTCGGTCTGTCGCGAGACCTGCCGGCGCTGACCATTCCATTGGTGCTGGTCGCGGCGGGCAATGACGATGCGGTGCGTCCAGAAACGGCATTCGAGGTAGAAGAGCGCGTGCCGACGGCACGTGTTTGCTATGTGCGCGGCCTCGGTCACCTGGCGCACGAAGAGAAGCCGGATGAGATAGCCGGCCTGATACTGGACGAGGCGCGTTCGGCGGGGCTGGTGGAATAGTCTTGGCGTCCGGCCCCACGGTATCGATGTTCGCGAATGTCGAATGAGACGCACGTATTCGCTTGCGTCAACGCAGATGGCGAAGTTTAATGTCATCCTATGTTGACACGCGCGCCGCATACCCCCGTCGAGTCTGCCCGCACCGGGCAGCGGCCGCATGCGGTCGTCATCGGCAGCGGATTTGGCGGTCTTGCCGCCGCCATACGCCTCGGAGCCCGCGGTTATCGTGTGACGGTTCTCGAGCGCCTCGATCAGCCGGGCGGCCGGGCATCGGTGTTCCGCCAGGACGGGTTCACGTTCGATGCCGGGCCGACGATCATTACCGCGCCCTTCCTGCTTGAAGAACTCTGGTCGCTGTGCGGCCGTCGGCTCGAGGACGACATCGACCTCGTTGCGTTGTCGCCGTTCTATCGCATCCGCTTCGACGATGGCTCGACGATTGATTGCTCCGGCGATCCCGATGCAATGCGCCGCGAGGTGGCGCGGTTGTCACCGGGCGACGTCGAGGGTTACGAGCGCTTCATGGCGCGGGCGGAAGCCATCTATGCCGTGGGCTTCGAGAAGCTCGGCGCGGTGCCCTTCCAGTCGTGGCGTGACATGGCGCGCGTGCTGCCGGATCTGTTGCGTCTCGAAAGTTATCGGACGATCTATGGCCTTGCGGCCAAGCACGTGCGCGATCCGCGCCTGCGCATATTGCTGAGCTTTCATCCCCTGTTCGTCGGCGGAAACCCTTTCGGCGTCACATCCATCTACGGATTGATCTCGCATCTGGAACGCAAGTTCGGTGTGCATTTCGCGATGGGCGGCACGGGGCGGCTCGTCGAGGGCATGGCGGACCTGATCGAGGGGCAGGGGAACCGTATCCGCTACGATGCCGAGGTGCGCGAGATCCTCGTCGAGAACCGCGCGGCATGCGGCGTGCGGCTGGCGGGAGGGGAAACCATTCCGGCCGACGTCGTGGTGTCGAATGCGGATGCTGCGTGGACCTATCGCTACCTCATTCCGGAGCGGCATCGCCGCCGCTGGACAGATCGCAGGATCGACAAGGCACGCTACTCCATGAGCCTTTTCGTCTGGTACTTCGGCACCAATCGGCAGTACCACGACGTGCCCCATCACACGATCCTGCTCGGGCCGCGCTATCGCGAACTCTTGTCCGACATCTTCAATCGTCGCATTCTCGCGGAAGACTTCAGCCTCTATTTGCATCGGCCGACCGCAACAGATCCCAGCCTGGCGCCAGCGGGCTGCGATTCCTTCTACGTCTTGTCGCCCGTTCCGCATCTCGATAGCGATGTGGACTGGCGCGAGCGCGCGGAGCCCTACCGCCGCGCGCTCGCCCAGCATCTTGGCGCCACTCTGCTGCCAGGGTTGCAAGACGCGATCGCGACGCAGCGGATCATGACTCCGGTTGATTTCGAGCAGCGGCTTCTCTCCTACAAGGGAGCTGCATTCGGCATGGAACCGATTCTGACGCAGAGCGCGTGGTTCCGACCTCACAACAAGTGCGAGGATATCGATCGCCTCTATCTCGTCGGCGCGGGAACCCATCCCGGTGCCGGTGTGCCCGGAGTGCTGTCGTCCGCGCGTGTCCTCGATCAGGTGGTGCCCCATGCAGAAGCCCTGGGCTGAAGCAAATACGACAGCCCTATCGGACGTGGCCGTCTGCCGCGCCATGTTGAGCAATGGATCGAAGACGTTCTACGCCGCGTCGTTCCTGCTGCCGCGACGAGTTCGTGAACCGGCCTCCGCGCTCTATGCCTTCTGCCGGCTGGCCGACGATGCCGTCGATCACGGCGGGGAGGCGGCGGTTGTTCTGGCCGATCTCCGGCGGCGGCTCGATCTTGCCTATGCGGGACAGCCGGCGGCATGCCCCGCGGACCGGGCATTCGCCGAAACGGTTCGCAGCTTCGCAATTCCGCGCACCGTTCCGGAGGCGCTGATCGAAGGGTTTGCATGGGACTTCGAGCAGCGGCGCTACGAGACGCTCGCCGAACTCGAGGCCTACGCTGCCCGCGTCGCCGGCACCGTCGGTGCAATGATGGCCATCGTGATGGGAGCGCGCAGCCCGTCGGCGCTGGCACGCGCCTGCGATCTCGGTGTCGCGATGCAGTTGACCAACATCGCCCGCGATGTCGGCGAGGATGCGCGAGCGGGCCGTATTTATCTTCCGGCGCGTTGGCTGCGGGAGGCGGGAATCGATCCCGATGCGTGGCTCGCCCGGCCAGTCTACGATGACCGTATAGGTGGTGTCGTGGCGCGGCTGCTCGCGGAGGCGGAGCGGCTCTATCAGCGTTCGGAACAGGGCCTTGCAGAATTGCCGGGCGACTGCCGTGCAGGGATCCGCGCCGCACGGCTCCTCTATGCCGAGATCGGCAACGCCGTGGCGCGCGCCAATTACGATTCCGTGACGGCACGGGCCTTCGTGCCGGTGTCGCGAAAGCTGCTGCTCCTGATGAGAGCCTATGCGTCGCGCTCAGGCGCGCGGACCCATACGGCAGGCAGCGATGCGAGCATCGTCGAGGCCGTGCGCTTTCTGATCGAGTCCGCCGCGGCAAGCGCCGACGCGCTGACGCCCGAGCGTCACATTGCCTGGTGGAACATGCCCGGAAGGGTTGCACGCATTGTCGAACTCTTCGAACGGCTCGAGCGCCAGGAGCGCTTCGGCCAGGAGATGGCGCTGCGGAATGAGAAGCCGAATGCGATGGGCGGAGGCGCTGCTCTTGCGTTCTCGGCCAACTCCCGATGAAGCGGCCGGAATACCAGCGGCCATGCCGCTCCGGCGGTGCGACGTCGATCTGTACTGAGCACATGGAGGTCACACGATGAACGTCATAGCCGACAAGCCTCGCTTGCCATCGCGTCCCGTGCTCGACAAGGCGGCGACGCCAGAAGACTTGCGAACCCTGCCGCGTTCCCAACTTCGCCAACTTGCCGATGAGCTTCGCGACGAGATGATCGATGCGGTCTCGGTCACGGGCGGGCATCTGGGCGCCGGGTTGGGTGTCGTCGAGTTGACCGTCGCCCTGCATTACGTTTTCGATACGCCGCGTGACCGCTTGATCTGGGATGTCGGTCATCAGGCTTATCCGCACAAGATCCTGACCGGGCGTCGCGAGCGGATCCGCACATTGCGACAGGGCGGTGGGTTATCCGGCTTCACCAAGCGGAGCGAGAGCGAATACGATCCATTCGGGGCGGCACATTCGTCGACGTCCATTTCGGCCGGGCTGGGTATGGCCGTCGCGCGTGATCTCAAGGGCGGCTCGAACAATGTCATCGCGGTCATCGGTGACGGTGCGATGTCCGCCGGCATGGCCTACGAGGCGATGAACAACGCGGGTGCTCGCGATGCCCGCCTGATCGTCATCCTCAACGATAACGATATGTCGATTGCGCCGCCGACGGGTGCGCTCTCGAAGTATCTGACGCGTGTGGCCTCCGGCGCGACGTATCTGCATATGCGCGATCAGGCGAAGAAGCTCGTGCGGAAGCTGCCGAAGCGCTGGGAGAGACGCGCCGCGCGCATCGAGGAAATGTCGCGCACGTACTGGTCTGGCGGCTTCTGGTTCGAGGAACTGGGCTTCTATTATATCGGCCCCGTGGACGGCCACGATCTCGAGCAGCTTCTGCCCGTTCTAGAGAACGCGCGTGATGCGGAACAGGCACCGATCCTCATCCATGTCGTGACGCAGAAGGGCAAGGGTTACGCACCGGCGGAGGCCGCCGCCGACAAGTACCACGGTGTCGCGCCCTTCGATGTCGTGACGGGCAAGCAGGCGAAAGGCGTCGCCGCCGCGCCGAGCTATACAAAAGTCTTCGCGAACAGTCTCGTCGCCGAGGCGCGCAAGGACAGCCGGATCGTCGCCGTCACCGCCGCGATGCCGGAAGGCACGGGCCTCAACGTCTTCGGCGCGGAATTTCCCGAGCGGATGTTCGATGTCGGTATTGCCGAGCAGCATGCGGTGACATTCGCGGCCGGGCTGGCGAGCGAAGGACTGAAGCCGTTTGCCGCTATATATTCGACGTTTCTGCAGCGTGGCTACGACCAGATCGTGCACGACGTCGCGATCCAGAAGCTACCGGTGCGGTTCGCCATCGATCGGGCCGGCCTCGTCGGCGCCGACGGACCGACGCATGCTGGCAGTTTCGACCTGGCTTACCTCGGTTGCCTTCCCGGCATGATCGTGATGGCGGCAGCCGACGAGGCAGAGCTCGTGCATATGGTTGCAACGGCCGCGGCTATCGACGACGCGCCGTCGGCGTTCAGATATCCGCGCGGTGAGGGAACAGGCGTCGCCATGCCGGCGGCGGGCGAGGTGCTGGCAATCGGCAAGGGGCGCGTCGTCAGGGAAGGATCGACGATTGCGATCCTGTCGCTCGGGACACGACTTGCCGAGGCGCTGGCCGCAGCGGATGCGCTGGCCCGGCTCGGCCTTTCCGCAACCGTCGCCGATGCACGTTTCATGAAGCCGCTCGACACCGATCTCGTCGGCCGCCTGGCGCGCGACCACGAGTTGCTCATTACCGTCGAAGAGGGCTCCATCGGCGGGTTCGGCAGTCACGTTCTGCACCATCTTGCGGCCACTGGAATCCTGGATCGCGGCGCAAAAGTGCGGTGTCTCACATTGCCGGACGTCTTCATCGATCACGACAAGCCGGAACGGATGTACGCCAAAGCGATGCTCGATGCCGAGGCGATCGTCTCGGCTGCATGTCAGGGCCTCGGACTCGACGGGCGCGACGGAGCGGCAAGCCTGCGGGCATGACGTGAGTTCGCATTCTGGGCGCAACCCGGCTGGAGGCACGCCCAGCCTGCCCTGCAGGATGTGACCCGCTGGCTGTGTTCGTCGCCAGCGGGCATTGCGCACCGTGCGGCAGCGGGCGCCTAATCGGCGTAGGCTTTCGTTGATGTCGATAGACGAGAATTCGTTCGGTCTGATCGAGATGCTGCTGGTGTTCGGCATCATTCTCGCGCTGGCGGTTCGCGAGCTGGTTTCTGTCCGGCGCGCCTTGCGGCAGGACGAGAAGGTTTTGAAAGACGAAAAGCAAGTCGCGGCGATCCGCGCGTCACGAGGCGTGGCGAGAGACGACGCGCCGCGAGATAGCTCCTGAGATGTCGCCTCCGGCACTATGGGTGGCAGTGCCGAGGACGAGCCATGAATTGGGATATCAACCCGCTAGCGTTCCTCGAGTTCTTCATCGTCCTCGCATTCGGAATCGGCTGGTTCATACTCGAGAAGTTCGCCAATCGCGTTGGCGGTCGCGAAGATCGATCGCGGACGCACGACGAGAGGGGCGACACATCATCGGGCGGCTCGTCGGGCGGCTCCGATCACGGCCCGACCGGCGGCGCCGGGTGAGCGATGCAACAACAACGGCGCCGCCAAGGCAGCGCCTCCAAGACCAAGACCTCCCCGGCGGAGATGATGGACTAGCCGCGTCGGGGCATGCGGAACGGTAGCATCGCCTGCACGACCGGGGAGCGAAAGCGATTGAGATCGAGGCTTTCGTGGAAGGCCGAAATTCTTGTTCCGGCAATCTCGGTCGACACGATTGAGCGGGCATAGAAGGGCGTGTCTTCCAGCGTCTCGACGACGGTCGGCGTTTCGCCGTCGTCGCAACGCGTCGCGCGCGCGATGCGCCAGATTCGTGACTTCGGCAGGGGCACTCGGAGTGGCAGGTCGAGACGGCGGACAGCGCCGTCGCGAGCAATCGCGAGCCCGAGCAACGGCCCCGAGATGTCGGGTTGACGACAGGTGACATCGTAGACGATCACACTGCCATCGCCCGTCGCCGCGCGCGACCAGTCCCATCGGCGGAACGCGGTATCGATCGGTTCGAGTCCGGTATTGTGATCATGGTAGCCGGTTCCGATCCACTGCAGCGAGGGCTGCGTCAGCGCCACCTCGACGTGGCAACGCGGTGCGATGGGTCGCCATCGATGACGGCCGATGCCGTCGATGTCGAAGGTGTCGGCGACAATCGCGTCGGGAACGACGCGGACCCGTCCACGGATCCGCGATGGCCAGGGCACGGTGACTTCGTCGATGTCTATGGTCAACCCGTTGCCGTCCCAGGCGAGGCTGCTCGGTCCAACCACGAACGAGGCGGTGTCGCGTGCGAGCGCACCGGCGCCGCGCTCCGTCATCGCCCATCGCTTGCCGCCTCGGCCATAGAGCGCCACGTTGATGGCGACGTGGTTTTCCGGCGATGCCGCGCCGCGCCGCCGGCGCATGGCATAGTAGGGCGAGAACACGCTGCCGACGAATGCGATGATCGTAAGCCCATGTGTTCCGTCGGTGCTCACGGCGTCGACATACCACCACGCGTAGCCGTTGCTTACGACCGGCGTCGCGAAGTCTGGTCCGCCAGCAGCCGCCGTGCCGCTATTCGGCCCGAGAGTGCCGCCATCGGGACGCCCGCTCCCGGGTGCACGCTGCCGCCCGCTAGATAAAGGCCCTTTATCCGTGTCTGGGTCGCTGGCCGGCTGAACGAGGCGCGCCAGCCGTGCGCTGCCTGGCCGTATAGGGCGCCGCCGGTTGCCGGGTAGCTCTGTTCGAACGATTGCGGCGTCCGGATCACCATCGTCTCGTGCTGCGGTTCGAGGTTGAGGCCCGCACGGTGCATCGCCTCGAAGGTTGTGCGTCGACATTGCTCGATCTCCGTTGCGGTGAACGCGTGCCGGTCTCCGATCGCCGGCGCATTGACAAGGCAGAGGAAGCGCTCTGCAGCCTGTGCCTCGGACGTATCCTCGTGTGCTCCCTCTGCGTCCCGGTCCTGTGCGCAGAGATAGACCGTAGGTGCGAGAGGCAAACGCGCGCGGACGAAGATGTCGTCGAACTCACGAGCGTAATCCGGGCCGAAGAACACGTTGTGGCGGGAAAGAGGAAAACCACGCGCCGAACCGAGAAACGAAAAGGTCACCGCTGAAAGCGAGCGTGTCGAGGCCGGAATGGACGGCACGCCCTGTTGCACCTCCGGCCCGATGAGGCCGGCGCCGACGGCTGCGGCGTCGCCGTTGAATATGATCGCCGCGCATGGGATGCGCTCCCCGTCGTCGAGGACGACGGCTGCGGCACGGCCTGCCTCGACAACGACGCGTGCACCAGCTGCGCCGTAACGAAACCGCGCTCCGAGTCGAGTCGCGAGCGCTTCGAGCTTGCTCGCAAGCGTATGCATGCCGCCGTCGATGCTCCAGACGCCGGCCTGCTCGACATGCGCGATGAGCATCAGCGTGGCCGGAGCGATGAAGGGCGACGAACCATTATAGGTGGCATAGCGTCCGAACAACTGGCGGAGCCGTTGGTCACGGAAATGCTCGCCGAGCGCGCGCCACATCGTCGTGAAGGGAGAAATGCGCCACAGATCACCAAGGCCTCCGAGGCCGGCGCCACGTGCAAGCGAGACCGGGCTTGGCTGCTCCGACCTGATGAACGGCACCTCGAGTGTCGCATAGATCTTGCGGGCGCGCTCGCAGAACGCGAGGAAGCCGCGGGCGTCGGCCGCGCCGGCGAGTTGGCCAATCGCGTCTGCCGAACGCTCGACATCGGCATGGAGGTCGAGGCGGGATCCGTCGGGCCAGGCATGGCGGGCGAGAAGATCGAGCGGAGCGGTGGCGACTTCACCGTCGAACGATGCGCCGGCTTCAGCAAACAGCTGATCGAAAACCCACTTCATTGTGAAGACCGTCGGGCCGGCATCGAGCTGCTGTCCTGCGATCGTAACGGGTCTGAGTTTTCCGCCAGGGCCGCTGGTGCGCTCGATGACGAGCACGTCGACGCCGCGCGCCGCGAGATCGATGGCAGCGCAAAGGCCGCCGATCCCGGCGCCTATGACCACAACTGGGCTTTGGCTCACGTGCCCCGTCCATCGATTTGCATTGAAACCCGGCCGCTTCACTGTCTATACTAATAGACACTCGCAAACGACAAAAAGCAATTACAGTCGCGCGGAGATGCAAAATGGACGGAACGGCGCGGATTGAACGGGCGATAGAGGCGGCGCTCGAGCGCAGTGCGGGGCGCGGTTCGCCCCCGCAACTCGCGACGGCGATGCGCTATGCAGTGTTTCCGGGTGGAGCGCGCGTTCGACCTCGCCTTTGCCTCGCGGTGGCGGAGGCGTGTGGCGACAGTGAGCCGAAGTCGAGCGAGTCGATGGCTTCGGCCATCGAATTCCTGCACTGCGCCTCCCTTGTTCACGACGACCTTCCCTGCTTCGACAATGCGGATTCGCGTCGCGGCAAGCCGTCGGTTCACATGGCGTTCGGTGAGCCGCTGGCAGTGCTTGCAGGCGATGCGCTGATCGTGCTGGCTTTCGAAACACTGGCGCACGGCTTGCCGCAGGCGCCCGGCCGGCTCGCGTCCCTGCTTATGACACTCGCGCGCGCGTCGGGGATGCCCTCCGGAATCGTCGCCGGTCAGGCGTGGGAGTGCGAGCCCAATGTGTCGCTGTCCGAATACCATCGGCAGAAGACAGGCGCTCTGTTCGTGGCGGCAACGGTTGGCGGAGCGATCGCGGGTGGAGGTGCGCCGGAGCAGTGGCGCCGGCTCGGCGAGTGCATCGGGGAAGCGTATCAGGTTGCCGACGACATCAAGGATCTCGTCGCCGACCGCGCCGTACTCGGCAAGCCACTCGGGCAGGATGCGGCCAATGGCCGGCCGTCGGCGGTTGGGCAGTTGGGACTGCGTGGCGCCCTGACACGTCTCGAGGGTCTGTTGTCGGAGGCCATGGAAGCGATACCGCCGTGTGAGGGACAGACCGAGCTGCGTGGGATCATTCGCGCTCAGGCAACGCGTCTGGTGCCGAAGGAGCTGGCGACCGCCGCGGCCTGAGGCCGTGCCTATGCGGATCGGATTAGCGCTTTGCCGTCGGCAGCGTCTGACCGGGATCGATTGTGCATGTGGCCATTGCGCGACCAGTTGCTTTCGTTTCGCGATCGCGTGTTGAGCGATCCGCGTTTCCAGCGGTTCGCGACGACGTCACGCGTCATGAGCCCGATTGCCAGGCGGCAGGCGCGGTCGCTGTTCGATCTTTGCGCGGGGTTCGTCTACTCGCAGGTGCTGCTGGCCTGTGTAGAGCTCGATCTCTTCAGGATTCTCGAGGCAGGTCCGCTGGACGCCGAGGCGTTGTCGGCGGAGCTCGATCTCACGCCCGAGGCGACATCGCGGCTGCTTACCGCGGCGCTGGCTCTTGGGCTGGTCGATCGACGTGGCGGCGGGCGCTACGGCCTCGGCATGCACGGAGCCGCCCTCGTCGCAAACAAGGGCATCCAGGCGATGGTCGCGCATCACCGGGCGCTCTATCGCGATCTCGCCGACCCCGTTGCGTTACTGCGCGGCGAGGATCAAGGCGGCGCACTTGCGGGCTATTGGCCTTACGCGAAGGGCGATACCCCGGGCGCTCTCGGCGAGGCCGATGTTGCAAGCTACACGCAACTCATGTCGGCGTCGCAGACGCTGGTCGCCGAGCAGGTGCTGCACGCCTATTCGCTCGCCGGCCACGACACGCTTCTCGACGTCGGCGGTGGCGACGGGACGTTTCTATGTGCTGCCGCGCGCCGCAATCCCGGACTTCGATTGCAGCTATTCGATCTGCCGGCCGTCGCGCGCCGTGCCGAAACCCGCTTCGAGCAGGAAGGTCTTGCGATACGAGCGCAAACATTCGGTGGAAGTTTCTTCGATGATCCACTTCCGAATGGCGCTGACGTCGTCAGTCTCGTTCGCGTTCTCCACGATCATGATGACGATAGGGCGCAGCACCTGTTGCGCGCGGTTCGGAATGTGCTTCCGCGCGGCGGTGTTCTCCTGATCGCCGAACCGCTGGCTGGAACGGCTGGCGCGGAACGCATGGGCGGCGCCTATTTCGGCTTCTATCTCATGGCAATGGGAAGCGGTAGGCCGCGCGAGTTTGCCGACGTTGCCGCGATGTTGTCGAAGGCGGGCTTCGCCGCTCAGCGCCTGGTCAGGACAGCGGTTCCGCTGCAAACCAGTCTCATTGTCGCGACGGCTTGACCATCTCGGCTGACACAGCAATGTCAATTCAGCTTGACAATAAGCGGCGTCCAACTATCGTTACATGGTGGCGGTGAAGGGAACGTTGACCCTTCCGTCGCATAAAAAGAAAGGTTGGGTGCCGGCAATGGTTCGATCAAGCTACGACACAGTTGCAGTCGTGCTCGAGCGGCCAGAGCATGTGGCGCTCAGCCGGATGTCGTTGCCCGATCCCGAAGACGACGATGTCGTCGTCGATATCGAGTGGAGCGGTGTCAGTACCGGCACCGAGCGGCTCCTCTGGTCGGGTCGCATGCCGACGTTCCCGGGCATGGGATATCCACTGGTTCCAGGATATGAATCCGTCGGCCGCATTTCAGCCGCCGGTCGCAATGCAACCGCCCGTATCGGCGAGCGCGTGTTCGTTCCCGGCGCCCGCTGCTTTGGAGAGGTGAAGGCCCTCTTCGGCGGATCGGCCTCACGCGTCGTCGTGCCGGCTGCACGTGTGACGACGTTCGATGACGCCTTGGGCGAGCGTGGCGTTCTCTTTGCATTGGCCGCGACGGCCTATCACGCCATAGCAGCTGAAGGGGCGCGCGCGCCTGACCTCGTGGTCGGTCACGGCGTTCTCGGCCGCCTGATCGCGCGCATCACGATGGCCATCGGTGCGCCGCCGCCGGTCGTATGGGAGACGGAGCCGCTGCGCCGCGGTGATGGCTACGGCTACCCCGTCGTGCATCCCGACGCCGACACCGGCAAGTCGTACCGATCGATCTGCGACGTGAGCGGCAATCACGAACTGCTCGACACGTTGATCGCCAGATTGGCGCCGCAAGGCGAAGTGGTGCTTGCGGGCTTCTATCATCAGCGGCTGTCATTTGCATTTCCGTCCGCCTTCATGCGCGAGGCGAGACTTCGCGTTGCCGCCGAATGGCGTCAGCCGGATCTCGAGAGCGTGTGCGAACTCGTTCGGTCGGGCCGATTGTCGCTCGACGGACTGATCACGAATTCCGCCGACGCAAGAACGGCCGGCGTCGCATACGAAACCGCCTTCAATGACCCGACCTGCCTGAAACTGGTACTCGATTGGAGTGACGTCTCATGAGCGCATGCAGCCAGTTCACCGCTGCCGACAACCAGTCGCACACGGTCGAAGATTTCCTGACGCCCGACACGAGCGTTGCGCAGCCGCAAGCTACACTCACGGAATCGAAGGCGACGCCCGCACCGGCATCGCGCTCCCCCGCCCGCAAGCCCGTCGATCGCAAACCGTCGCCATCGCCGCAGTCCGGTCCGCGCAAGGAAACGCAGATCATCGCAATCTACGGCAAGGGCGGAAGCGGCAAGAGCTTCGCGCTCGCCAATCTATCGTACATGATGGCGGAACAAGGCAAGCGGGTGCTGCTCATCGGCTGCGATCCCAAGAGCGATACCACCTCGCTCCTGTTCGGTGGGCGTGCAACACCGACGATCATCGAGACATCGGCCAAGAAGAAGCTGGCAGGCGAGGAAGTTGCCATCTCCGACGTCTGCTTCAAACGCGATGGCGTGTTCGCCATGGAACTCGGCGGCCCCGAGGTCGGGCGCGGATGCGGCGGTCGCGGCATCATTCACGGCTTCGAGTTGCTGGAGAAGCTCGGCTTCCACGACTGGGGCTTCGACTACGTCCTCCTCGACTTCCTCGGCGACGTTGTATGTGGCGGGTTCGGCCTGCCGATCGCACGCGACATGTGCCAGAAGGTCATCGTCGTCGGGTCGAACGATCTCCAATCGCTTTACGTCGCGAACAACGTGTGTTCGGCGGTCGAATACTTCCGCAAGCTCGGAGGCAACGTCGGCGTTGCCGGCATGATCGTCAACAAGGACGACGGGACGGGCGAAGCGCATGCGTTTGCCGAGGCAGCCGGTATCCCGGTGCTCGCGTCGATCCCGGCACACGAGGACATTCGCCGCAAGAGCGCCAACTATCAGATCATCGGAACGAAGAGCAGCGAGTGGGGCAGCCTGTTTGCCGGGTTGGCGACAAATGTCGCGTCGGCGCCGCCAGTGCGACCCACACCGCTCACGCAAGACGGCCTTCTCGGCTTGTTCGCCGGTGAAGCCGTGGGGCGAGGCGTCGTTCTGGAGCCGGCCTCATTCGAGGACATGTGCGGCGGAGTGGCGGTCACCAAGCCGTCGCTCGAAGTCATCTACGACGCTGTCTGAGAACGGTTGGGCCGGTCGACGCGACCGGAGGGGACATGTCCGAAAGAATGAAACATCAAACCGCACCTGATACCTCGTCTGTCGAGGCAGCCGGCGATGCGGAATCGACGGGTGGTGTGGCGATTGCCGGTGCAGGTGACGTCGCGGCACATGGCGACGGACTGGGTTGCCACGGCGGCCGCGACGCGATGCTCAAGGCGGCGGCCAAGGCGGGCAAAAGCGAAATTCTCGATCAATATGCCGAGGACTATCCGAAAGGGCCGCACGATCAGCCGCAAAGCATGTGCCCGGCCTTCGGCTCGCTGCGTGTCGGCCTGCGCATGCGGCGCACCGCGACGGTGCTTTCGGGGTCGGCCTGCTGCGTCTACGGGCTGACGTTCACGTCGCACTTCTATGGTGCCCGCAGAACCGTCGGCTATGTTCCCTTCAATTCCGAGACGCTCGTGACGGGCAAACTCTTCGAGGATATCCGCGAGGCGGTCTACAAGCTCGCGGACCCCGACCTCTATGATGCGGTCGTCGTCATCAACTTGTGCGTCCCGACGGCTTCGGGCGTTCCGTTGCAGCTTCTCCCCAGAGCGATCGACGGCGTCCGCATCATAGGCATCGACGTGCCGGGCTTCGGCGTGCCAACACATGCCGAGGCGAAGGATGTGCTCGCCGCAGCGATGCTGAAATACGCGCGCCTCGAGATCGAGAACGGCCCGGTGCAGGCGCCGCGCGGAGGTCGCAGCGACAAGCCGGCCGTGGCGCTGCTCGGTGAAATGTTCCCGGCCGATCCCATGACGATCGGCGCCATGCTGGCACCACTAGGCCTCGCAGCGGGACCTGTAGTGCCGACACGTGAGTGGCGCGAACTCTACGGCGCGCTCGATTGCGTCGCGGCCGCCGCCATCCACCCGTTCTACAAGGCAAGCATCCGTGAGTTCGAGGCGGCCGGCCGTCCGATCGTCGCATCGGCGCCTGTCGGTTACGACGGCACGGCCGCGTGGATCGATGGCATCGCGGATGCGTGCGGCGTTGGCAACGAGCGGCGCGACGCGGCCAAGCAGCAGATTCTGCCGGCGATCAAGACGGCATTGGCGGCGATGCCGATCAAGGGACGCATAACGCTCTCCGGCTACGAAGGTTCTGAACTCATCGTCGCGCGACTGCTCGTCGAGAGCGGCGCGGATGTGCGTTATGTCGGCACGGCGTGTCCGCGCACACCCTGGTCCGCACCTGATCGTGAATGGTTGGCGGCCAAAGGCGTGCAGGTGACCTATCGCGCTTCACTCGAGCAGGATCTCGCGGCCTTCGACGAGTTCAAGCCCGATCTCGCCATCGGCACGACGCCCGTGGTGCAGAAGGCGAAGCAGGCGATGACGCCGGCGCTCTACTTCACCAACCTGATCTCGGCGCGGCCGCTGATGGGGGCAGCCGGGGCCGGATCGCTGGCACAAGTGGTCAACGCGGCCGTGTCAGGCCGTCAGCGCTTCGAAGAAATGCATGCCTTTTTCGAAGGCGTCGGCGTCGGTCACGCAGCCGGTATCTGGCGCGACGTGCCGGAGGATCGTCCGGCGTTCCGTGCCGAATACGCACGGCGGCTCGCGAAGGAAGCGAAGAAGCGCAAGGCGGAGGAGATGATCTGATGCTCGTGCTCGATCATGACCGCGCCGGAGGCTACTGGGGGGCTGTCTACGCGTTCACAGCGGTGAAGGGGTTGCAGGTCATCATCGACGGCCCTGTCGGCTGCGAGAATCTGCCGGTAACCTCTGTGCTCCACTACACCGACGCCTTGCCGCCGCACGAATTGCCCATCGTGGTCACAGGCCTGTCGGAGGATGAACTCGGCAAGACGGGCACCGAAGGCGCGATGCGCAGGGCGCATCAGGTTCTCGATCATTCCCTCCCGTCGGTCGTCGTCACGGGATCGATCGCAGAGATGATCGGCGGCGGCGTGACGCCGGAAGGCACGAGCATCAAGCGTTTCCTGCCACGCACGATCGACGAAGATCAATGGCAAAGCGCCGATCGCGCCATCTACTGGCTGTGGAAGGAATTCGGCCGCAAGAAGATCCCCGAGCAACGGCAGCGCGCGCCAGACGAGAAGCCGAAGGTCAACATCATCGGGCCGATCTACGGCACGTTCAACATGCCGTCGGATCTTGCCGAGCTTGTCCGGCTGATCGAGGGCGTAGGCGCCGAGATCAATATGATCTTCCCGCTCGGCAGCCACCTCGCGGATATCGCCAAGCTCGCTGACGCCGATGTCAACATCTGCATGTACCGCGAGTTCGGCCGTCAGCTTTGCGAGGCACTCGAGCGGCCCTATCTGCAGGCGCCGATCGGCATCCATTCCACGACGAGTTTTCTGCGCAAGCTTGGCGAGCTGACGGGCATCGATCCGGAACCTTTCATCGTTCGCGAGAAGCACACGACGATCAAGCCGATCTGGGATCTGTGGCGATCGGTGACGCAGGACTTTTTCGGCACGGCCAGCTTCGGTGTCGCGGCAACCGAGACCTACTCGCGCGGTATACGCAACTTCCTCGAGGTCGAGCTCGGCCTGCCGTGCTCATTCTCGTTCGCTCGCCGGCCCGGCTCGAAGACCGACAACGATGCCGTGCGCCATGCGATCCACAACCAGCCGCCGCTGGTCGTCTTCGGAAGCTACAACGAACGCATGTACCTGGCCGAAGCCGGTGCACGCAGTGTCTTCATCCCGGCGTCGTTCCCGGGCGCGATCATCCGCCGCCATACCGGCACGCCGATGATGGGGTACGCCGGCGCGACATATCTGGTGCAGGAAGTCGCGAACGCGCTGTTCGATGCACTCTTCCACATTCTCCCGCTTGCCAAGGACATGGATCGCGTCGAGGCGACGCCGGCGCGGGCAGCCGGTGAACTTGCGTGGGACAACGAGGCGCGTCGCAAACTCGAGGATCTCGTCGCGGCGGAGCCCGTACTGGTGCGCATTTCGGCAGCCAAGTCGATGCGTGATGCCGCGGAACGGGAGACGCGGCGCAACGGCGAGACGTGTGTCACCGCGCCTCGGATTTCCGCGCTGCGGGAGCTGCGGACATGACGATGAACGGAACGCGAGGCGCTGGACGAAGTGTAGTCCGTCGCTGTTGCGGCGGCGGCGAGCGGCAGTGGAATCCAATCGACTTGCTCAGTTGCAGTCGAGGCGCATGGAAACGGGAAACGATCAGGGAGACCGGAGACGATGGCATCGTTATCTGAATTCGGCACTGGCACGAGGCAAAGCAGCAAGCGGTCGGACGCGATCGATTATCGCGTCATTTTCACCGTTGCGTTCGTCGTATTCCTCGCGGCGCAGGTTTTCGAAAGCCTGCTTGCCGCAGTTCTCCTTCGACGAAGCCGCAGCGATGCGCGCAGAATTTCGGTCGTCGCGCGAGCGCGCGAAGCCGCAAGCAGGTGCGCGAGTTACGCCTGCATGGGCTAGCTCGCGTCACGACCACAGGCTCAATGCCAAGTGGTATCAGCCATGCCGGTGCGCCGGTCTGGCTGCCCTTGCCGCGCGGGGAATGCGCGGTAACGGCCCAAGGGCCTATTACGGAGAGGACTCTAATGGCTGCTGATACTAGGGGCGGCTCTTTGTCCGGACTGACCGAACAGGAGGCGAAAGAGTTCCACAGCATCTTCATGATGAGCTTCATCATCTTCACGGTGATCGCCGTGATCGCTCATTTCTTGGTGTGGCAGTGGCGGCCGTGGCTGCCGGGACCGCAGGGCTACGCGTCGTTGATGGATAGCGTCAACTACGCGATCGCCTACATCCCCACATTCAAAGCATAGAGAGGGGAGATCAAGACATGTGGAAGATCTGGCTTCTGTTCGATCCGCGTCGGACACTTATCGCACTCTTCACGTTCCTGTTCGCCTTGGCGGTGGTGATTCACTTCATCCTGCTCAGCACGGACCGCTTCAACTGGCTCGAGGGTGCGAGGAAGGCGAAGACGTCTTCGCTCGACGCCCCGATCACGTTGGTGCTTCCGGACAAGAAGGCTGCGTGAGAACGCACGCGAGAACGGAGGGGCGGCATGCGCGGCTCCTCCGTTCTGGAGACTGAATCAACAACCAGAGTTTCAAGCGGTACGGTGCCGACCGGCTGGAGGATCCTGCCATGGCGATGTTGAACTTCGAGAGAAAATACCGCGTACGCGGTGGGACGTTGCTCGGCGGGGATCTTTTCGATTTCTGGATCGGGCCGTTCTATGTAGGCTTTTTTGGCGTCTTGACGATCTTCTTCACGATCGTCGGCGTCTCACTCATTCTTTACGGTGTCGCCATCGGCCCGACATGGAACCTTTGGCGCCTGAGCATCAATCCGCCGGCGGCCGAGTACGGTTTGAGCTTTGCCCCACTGAAGGAGGGCGGGCTGTGGCAGGTCATAACGATCTGCGCGGTCGGTGCGTTCGGCTCATGGGCTCTGCGCGAAGTGGAGATATGCCGCAAGCTCGGGATCGGCTATCACGTGCCGTTCGCCTTCAGCGTCGCGATCTTCGCCTATGTCACTTTGGTGGTGATCCGCCCGGTGCTGATGGGATCGTGGTCCTACGGCTTCCCCTACGGCATCATCAGTCATCTCGATTGGGTTTCCAACACGGGGTATCAGTACGGCAACTTCCACTACAACCCCGCACACATGATCGCGATCACGTTCTTCTTCACGACGTGTCTGGCGCTCGCACTGCACGGCGGCCTCATCCTCTCGTCCGTCAATCCGAAGAAGGGTGACGTCGTCAAGACGCCGGAACACGAGAACAGCTACATCCGCGACACTATCGGCTATTCGATCGGAACGCTCGGAATTCATCGGCTCGGGCTCTTTCTCGCCCTGTCGGCTGGCTTCTGGAGCGCGATCTGCATCGTCATCAGCGGTCCCCTTTGGCTTGAAGGGAATCCGTGGGTCGATTGGTGGGATTGGTGGCTGAAACTTCCGATCTGGTCGCGACCCTGAACGCTCTGACGAGGACGAAACCATGGCCCAATACCAAAACATATTCACGCAAGTCCAGGTTCGCTCGCACCCTGAAATGGGGGTCGCACTTCCGTCGGGCGATTCGGAGCGGCACGGCGAGCCCTTCTTCTCCTACTGGATGGGAAAGATCGGCGACGCCCAGATCGGCCCCGTTTATCTCGGGACGACCGGGTTCATATCAATCGTTTGCGGCATCATCGCCATCGAGATCATCGGGCTCAACATGTGGGCATCGGTGAACTGGGATCCGATCCAGTTCGTGCGTCAGCTTCCCTACCTCTCGCTCGAACCGCCGGCCGCGAAGTATGGGCTGACGATCCCGCCTCTGAAAGAGGGGGGATGGTGGCTCATGGCGGGCTTCTTCCTCACGACATCCATTCTGCTCTGGTGGGTGAGGATGTATCGCCGGGCACGCTCGCTGGGCATGGGCACGCACGTCGCCTGGGCCTTCGCGTCGGCGATCTGGCTCTATCTCGTGCTCGGCTTCATTCGGCCCCTGTTGATGGGGAGCTGGAGCGAGGCGGTTCCATTCGGAATATTCCCGCACCTCGATTGGACCAACAACTTTTCGCTCAACTACGGCAATCTCTTCTACAACCCGTTCCACATGCTCTCGATCGCATTCCTCTACGGTTCGGCTCTGCTGTTTGCCATGCATGGCGCGACGATCCTCGCGGTCAGTCGCTATGGCGGCGAACGCGAGATCGAGCAGATCACCGATCGCGGCACGGCGTCGGAGCGTGCGGCACTGTTCTGGCGGTGGACGATGGGCTTCAACGCGTCGATGGAATCCATCCATCGCTGGGCATGGTGGTTCGCCGTTCTTTGCACGCTGACCGGTGGCATCGGAATTCTGCTGACGGGAACGGTGGTGGATAACTGGTACGACTGGGGTGTGAAGCACGGGCTTGCGCCGGCGGCCTATCCTTAGACGTTCAGGCCATTGATCCCGTGTCCTAAGGACCTGCGTGCCTAGTGCGTGGCGGATCTTAGCCGCCACGCCACTCTCTCCAAAGCAACGACATGACAGCAATCGTTGGACCGGACCGATGGGCGACCATCGATCCGGTTCTGCTTTTTGCGCGGAGGGCGGCAATCGGCGCTATCGGCCGTTCAGTCCTTGGTGCAACGCGCGAAGGCTCGCGCGAGATGTGGGACGCTTGCGCTTTCACACCGCGCTGTCCGGCCGCGCGCCGCCTACACGAGCTTCGTCAGGACCGTGCGGATCAGATGCGGGAGAAGTGCATCCTTGAGAAGTGCCACGACGCTTTCGCCCGAATAGGGCTTCGATGCAATGGGCACGTCCCTATGCTGAGGCGGCACCACCGCTGAATCGGATTCACTTCCTGCGAAAATAAATGGAACCGCTTGCCGCGCCAGTTCGTCCGCGATGTCGAAGCAATCGTCCTCGCCAAGGTCGATGTCGAGGATTGCGATGTCGGGCGGCGCTTGTGCGATTGCGTGCAATGCGTCGCTGACTGTTCCCACGATTTCGACGCCGGCGGCACCGCTCTCGCGCAGGATGCGCTCGAGGTCGAGGGCTGTTGCGATGTGATCCTCGGCGACAAGGATCGCGCAGCTTTCGAGCTGGTTCGACGGCTGAGCGAGCAGCCGTTGCCGCGATACAAGTGGCGTTCGCCCGCGCTGTGTCACCACATGGCGGGCCGGAACCGCGAACATGGCGTGGATGCTGTCCTGCTCGAATTCGATGCGTGCCTCACCACCCAGTGCATGGGGAATATTGCGCTTGATGATGAGCATTCCGAGGCTGTCACCAGGCGGGGCGGTGGTCAGGAAGACGTTCTCCTCCTCCCAGGTCAACAGAAGGCTGCCGTCGTCGCGGCCCTGCCATCTGACGGTCAACGAGCCGTCCGATTGTGATAGGGCACCGTAGCCGGCGGAGTTCGTAACCATCTCGTGGACCACGAGTGCCAGCACCGTATAGGCCTTCGCTTCGAGACAGACATCGGGGCCGGCAATCTTTACCGAGCCTCCGGTCGGGGCATGGACTGCGATCGCGGATTCGACGAGGTGGCGGATGTCGCAACCGTTCGTCGTCGATATCGCGTCGTGAGCGAGCGCGATCGCCTTGATGCGCCCCTCGAGCGTGCGAACGAATTCACGCACCTGGTTATCGGCTTCGAAGCCATGATGGACGAGCGACTGGATCAACTCCAGCGTTCCCTTGACGCGATGGTTGAGCTGGCTGGTCATGAGGCGCTGGCGTTGCTCCGCCTGGCGTCGCTCTTCCAGAATGACCTCGCTGAAGCGGACGATGATGTCGAGAAGGTAGACGCGAAGCGTCTCGCCGATCAAACGCTCGCGCGCGCTCCATGGCATCGACTGGCCGCGAACCTCTTCCTTCCATGCCGCGAAGCTCGTGCGAGGAGAAAGGCCGTTGCCACTCCCCGACGCCATGACCTTGTTGCTGGGATCTCCCGCCCAGGTGACGATCTGGGTAATCTCCTTGCGGAAGAAGAACAGCCAATCGGAATTGGTGTTGGAAAGAGGAATGGCGAGCAGGCCGCAGGCACCACAATGCCAGTTGCTCGCTTCCGGATACTCGCGTGTCAGTTCGTGCGATGCATAGATGCTGCGGACCAGACGCGCGTCGACGAATTGGGCGAGCCGCTTCGCCTCATCGGCCGTCGGTGAAAGCCGCCAGGAACGCCACATGCCATCGATCCAGACACCCGCGCCGTCGCAAGAGATGAAGGCTGCGATCTGCTCGAGGCGTTGCGTCAGGTTGTCGATCAGTTCGCCGTCGGCCGGGAATTCGGCGACGACGCGGTCGAGGAGCGCGCGGGCGGCCCGCATCGTTACATAGGCTTCGATGCCCTCGACGGTCTGGATCTGCAGCGAGAAGACCTGACCGAGAAGCTCCGATGCAGCCCTGAGGTTGGCAGGCACGAGTCGCGCCGTGCGGTGATGGCAGGCGATGAGGCCCCAAAGCTCGCCGCCGACGATAATCGAAATCGACATCGATGCTGCGACGTTCATATTCTTCAGGTACTGGATATGGATCGGCGACACGCTGCGCAGATCGGCGAAGCTCAGGTCCAACTGCTGCTTCTGCGCCGCGCGCTCGCTCTGAATTGCGACCGGCTCGGCATCGACGTCGCTGATCAGCCGGATCCAGGACTTCTTGTAGAGCTCACGCGCCTGCCTCGGAATGTCAGATGCGGGATAGCGAAGGTCGATCAGCGATTCGAGGTCATCGTTGCGCGCTTCTGCGATCACCTGGCCGGCGCCGTCGTGGAGGAACCGGTAGACGAGGACGCGGTCGTAGCCGATCAGCTCGCGTACCTCATGGGCGGTTGCGCTGCAGAGCTCAACGATGGTGCGGGCTTCCTGGAGGCGAGCGAGTATGGCGCCGACCAGGTCGAGCGGCGGAACTGCGGCCTCGTCCAGCGCCGGTTCGATCTCGAAGATGCGCTGGCCCATGTAGGTGTGCAGGACCGCGTTGAAGCGACGACGGCTGCCCTTGAGGCGCATCCCGAGGATGCGGCCCGTTGGCGCGGCCAAGCTGCGCGCCTGCTGTTGCGATGCCTCGAGGTCCGCGATATTTCCCGCCCCGATCAGCTCGAGGAGGCTGGCGCCGAGCAGCGCCTCTGGCTTGCGGCGAAAGAGGTCCGCGGCATTCGCTGATGCATGAGTGATTTTCCAGCTTGATCCGGTACACGCGAGCAGAACGCCACGGCTCTGGATGCTGCCGGGCAGATGGATCGGCTCGCGGTCACAGTTCGAGGTATCGACGATTCGGGTCGGCTGCATTGCCTTCACGCGTTGGCCTCTTCGCGTACATTGGTTGCTTGCAGATGCGCGCGCACGCAGTCGAACGCCGCCACCGCTCCTCGGACCATCAGCACGTCATCGATGGCATCGTCCTGCTCGATCGCGTGGAGAAAGCGCGGCCAGACGGTGGATCGGCTGAGTGTGCCCAGATAGCAGCGGCCGCGATCGACCGGCAAGGGCAGGGCGTCGGCCCATTTGACCAGCAGACGGGCGCCGAGGCTCGAGCCCGTCAGGACGTAGAGCGCACCGAACAGCCCCGAGCGGCAAGTGATGGTATCGCCGTGCTTTGGATCGAGGACGACAGAGGTCGCGTCCAAGGTGCCGGAATCGGGCGCGCTGACGACGGGCAGCGCGAGCCCCAACGCCGCGAGATCCTCCTCTAGCCAGCCAGCGTGGCGATCGACCTCGAATGCTCGGCACAGAGCCTCGTCAATCCGCAATGCCCGAGGATCGAATGCGTTGTGGAAGGCGTGCATCTTCGCAAGATAGCGGCCGTAACCATCGCGCGATCCGAAGTAGCCGGCAGCACCGACGGCGCGGTCGAGGGCATCGTGGCTCTCGACGGTTGCAGCTCGAAGGCGGGTGTGCCGCGCACCTCTCATGACCGGCTCCTGGTGGTGTGTCGAAATCGTCAGGCGGGCTATTCGGCAGCCGGAGGCCACCGAACGCACTTAGTGGCACTTGAGTCGCACCGAGGGAAGGGAAACCTTCGCCGCATCGATGCAGGTTGCCGGCGGCCTGACGGGAGGCGCCAAAGGTCTCATCTCCATGGGCCCCAGGGGTGGGGGGCGGCAAACGATGCGGCCGCGGACGCCTGCCAACCTTCTCCTCGACTTTCTCGCCGCGCAATTGCAGGAGCCATAGGCATGCTCGCCACGAAAGAAGCAATTTCCACGCCAGTCTGCGAGCAGGTGTCTGTCGCGCAAACTGTCGTTGCGCGCTGGCTGCCCCGGCAAGCGTCTGGCGTCGAGCGACATCGCCGCGGCAAGGCGGCGGCCGTCGGCCGCCATTCCGCCGGCTCCGCACCCTACGCCAGGCCGCAGCTACTCGGCCGCGAGCCTCACCGTCGAGCCGCACGACAGCGGACATGCCGACCACAAGCTCGATAATGCTTCGACAAGTGCATCCATGTGGGCGTTGGTGTGGACCGGCGACGGGGTCAGCCGCATTCTCTCCGATCCCCGCGGCACGGTTGGATAGTTGATCGGCTGAACATAGATGCCATGACGCTCCATGAGCGCATCCGTCACCGCCTTGCAGTGTACGGGATCCCCAATGAGGACCGGTACGATGTGGCTTGGATTGCCGAGCACAGGGATCTTCGCAGTTGCAAGTCTCGCCTTCAAGGTACGCGCGCGCTCCTGATGGCGGGTGCGCTCGACACTGCTGCGCTTGAGGTGGCGAATGCTCGCGAGTGCCGCTGCGGCGACAGGCGGTGCCAGGGACGTCGAGAAAATGAACCCGGGCGCGAACGAGCGGATGGCATCGCAGATGTTGCGCTTGGCGGCGATGTAGCCGCCCATGACCCCGAAGCCCTTCGCCAGTGTGCCGTTGATGATGTCGACGCGATCCATGACACCGTCACGTTCCGCGATACCGCCTCCGCGCGGTCCATAAAGACCGACTGCGTGAACTTCGTCGAGATAGGTCAGCGCGCCGTAGCGTTCCGCGAGATCACAAATGGCGGCGATCGGCGAGATATGGCCATCCATGGAATAGATGCTCTCGAAGGCGATTACCTTCGGAACGCCAGCTGGACTGGCAGCGAGAAGTTCTTCCAGATGTGCGATATCGTTGTGGCGGAAGATCTGCTTTGCGCCGCGGCCCCTGCGGATGCCCTCGATCATGGAGGCGTGGTTTTTCGCGTCGGAGAAGATGATGGTGCCGGGCATGAGCTGGACCAGCGTCGAAAGCGTCGCATCGTTGGCGACGTACGCCGATGTGAACAGCAGTGCCGCCTCCTTTCCGTGAAGGTCGGCGATCTCGTGCTCGAGCTCGACATGGAAGTGTGTGGTGCCGGCGATATTGCGCGTGCCACCGGAGCCAACCCCGACCTCGTCGATCGCGCGATGCATGGCCTCGACGACGACCGGATGCTGGCCCATGCCGAGGTAGTCGTTGGAGCACCAGACCGTGACCTCGCGCGAGCGATCCGCATCGATGCGGGACGCTGTTGGGAACGCACCGCGTTGCCGCTTGATGTCGGCGAAGATGCGATATCGCCCCTCGCTGCGGAGGCCGTGGATGTGTTGCGTAAATACGGTTTCGTAGTCCATGTCGTCCTCCGCTCGGGCTGGGCCAATATACCCAGCCGTCATGATGTCAGGGCGGTCGCCGGACAGGCGTCGTCCTGTTGAATGGTGGATTTGGTTGCCGTCCTCGGATTTGTTGAGTGACCGGCCTGGTCGTCGGGTAGCCCCCATCGCCACAGGTTCGTTGCCTGGAACGGCAGGACCATGAACCAGTGTTCGAGAACCGCGAGCCCCAATAGTGCAGCGATCAATGCATGGCCGGCGCTTTCGAAGGCGGTCGCGCCGGCCGAAAGCGCTGTTGCGCCGAAGTGAAATGTTGCCGCCGTCGCGACCGTCACGCTCACCGGGAACAGGTAGTTCATCGGCCGCCGACAGAAGTAGCTTTCGAGATAGGCGAGATGGCGCGGCAGGAATGCTTCGCCGAGGTTTGGCACGCCGAGATAGAGATTGAGCTTGGCGCTGAGGCGCATCACCCAGAGCACGACGAATGTCATCAGTCCGAAAAAGTTGTCGCCGTCGCGCGTCAGTAGAACGATTGCCGCGAGCGAGGCGAGAATTGCAAGCTCATGGTAAAGCAGGGTTTCGATGGCGCTGCGCAAGGGGGCACGCTCCGAGGCGTTTGCCGACGAGAGTTTCGATGTGCCGGCGGTCTGGCGGAGGGCCTCTTGCCGGCCGGAGCCGGCAGGCGCCAGGTCACCGTCCGGGGCGGCAGTGGTTCGCGGCCCCGTCACGACGCCGGTCAGGAAACTGATCTCGTGCCACGCCCAGACCAACAGTGCCGCACTGAAGGCGACGAACGCACCGCGCGCAGTGGTGTCGTCGCTCGAGGCATGAAGCGCCCACATGCCGAGCCCGAGCGCCGCTGTTGCCCCGATCATGATGGCGGAGCGCGACATCGAAAGCCTGCGCACGGCGACAAGCACCAGCCCCGTGGATAGCCACCACAGGGCAAGGGCATAGAGGGCTGCGAGCAGGCTCTGGGTCACGGCAGGGTCATCCTTCGGGGTCACCAGACCGGGTTGAGACGGATCTCGCGAGGCAACGCGTTCTTGCGGGTGGGCAGGAGGTAGAGACCGAGGAACGTGGCCGCGGCCGAGGCACCAAGGCCGAAACGCCGCAGACGCGCGCCGAAGCCTTGCCGCTTTTCTGCATCGCCCATGGCCTCGCTGATCACCCTCAGCTTCTCCAGACCCGCCAGGAATTTCGGATGGTCGAGATCAAGTTCCAGCGGGAAGACCTGCTTCGATATTTCGGTGGTCAGACGGAAAACCTTGAAGTCGTAGACCTTCGGATCGATGCCGATCGCCTTGTGGAACTCCGGCCGTGCGTGATCGCGAACGTACATGGTCGCGAAGACCGCGAGCAGGAAGAACTTGACCCAGAGCTTGTTGCGGCCGGCGAGAAGCTGCGGATTGGCCCGCATCAGCAGCGCGAAAGCCTCACCGTGACGGAACTCGTCGTTGCACCACTTCTCGAACCACTTGAAAATAGGGTGGAAGCGGCGCTCGGGATTGGCCTCGAGGTGCCGGAAGATGGTGATGTAACGTGCGTAGCCGATCTTCTCGGACAGGTAGGTTGCGTAGAATATGAACTTCGGCTTGAAGAACGTGTACTTCTTCGATCGCGTCAGGAAGCCGAGGTCGATACCGTGGCCGAATTCCTTGAGCGCATCGTTGATGAAGCCGGCGTGGCGGGCTTCGTCGCGGCTCATATACTTGAACAGCTCGCAGATGTCCGGATTGGTTCCGCGCTTCTTCATTTCGGCATAAAGCACGCAGCCCGAGAATTCCGCCGTCAGCGAGCTGATCAGGAAGTCGAGAAACTCCTTGCGCAGCCCTTCAGGCAGGTCGTCGAGGTTGATCTTGTCCCAGTCCTCGGTACGCCGGAAATGCCCCTTGTTCGGATCTGATCTGAGTTCGTCGAGGATGCGATCCCATTCGGCTCGAACGCTGCTGACGTCCGTCCGGTCGAGTTCCGCGAAATCGGTCGTATAGAACCGCGGGCTCAGCATCGTGTCCTCGACGGCGCGCCGCGTGCTGTCATTGGGAGCGATGCCCAGTGTTTCGATGGTCATAGCTTGCTCCCCGATGAAAAACTCACCTCGTAAAGTTCGGTCAGTTCGAGGCTGGCCGACAGTTTGGTCAACCAGCGTTCGAGTGCCGTCGCGCGCGAAACGGTCGCCTCGCGGTGCAGCGTAATTTTCTCGCCGTATGGAACGCGGATCGGCTCACCATGAACGAGCACCTCGTCGCCAGCATCGACCGGCGCCGTGCCGTGCAGCTCGACATGGGCGTGCAGGCTTTCGAACGTGTTCTCGATCTCTATGGTGCAGGGCACCGTCTCGCTTCGCGCGTAGCGCAAGGGATTGCGGATCATTGGTGTGTACTCCCGATTTCGAACAGAGACGAGAAGGCCTCGGCGTTGCCCGCGCCGAACGCCCTGAGTTCGATGCGGCGGCCCGTCGCCGGATCCTCGACGAGGCGGCGGCCATCGGCCAGAACGACGAGACGGAGCGGCGCGTTGGCCGGA
Organism: Hyphomicrobiaceae bacterium; assembly: GCA_020442185.1. Classification (GTDB taxonomy): domain Bacteria; phylum Pseudomonadota; class Alphaproteobacteria; order Rhizobiales; family Hyphomicrobiaceae; genus JAEUMD01. The sequence goes on along the minus strand of JAGRKS010000002.1, from coordinate 57,585 downwards.
ACCTCACGGAGCATGCGCTCGCGGGCGAAGCCACGCATGACGACACGGACGAACCCGTGATGGTCGGGGCCGAGCGTGCTGACCGGACGGCCCGCCGCATCGTCGACGACCCGTATGCTACCGCCCGGTACTTCCTCGAAGCGCAACGCCCGCGCCGCCGCAACGGGTGCGGTTGGCGCACCCGCCAAGCCGATGCCCGTCAACCGCGCCGTGGCTGTGGCAACGAGGGCGAACAACACCACGCTTCCCGCAGCGACCAGCGCGCCCTTCGAAAGCCTGATCTCATCGTGGTCGTCCGACATGTCGCGCTCCTTTTGACATTGGCCCGTCGCCATGGGCCGTTCGGTTGGCGCCTAGGCCGCAACGGCGCCCGACGGCATGCCGTCGCGTTCGGGCCGTGATGCGGGCCGCCTCTGCTGCGTCGCCGTCTCGGCAGGCGCGGTGGCGGCTTCCGACCGGGGCACGTCCTGGCCGGCTGCATCGGCGAGTGCTTGCGTCAGGATCCCGGCAACGGCCTTCACGTCGTCGAGCGAGCGCAGGACGGGCTCGGGCTTTGCCAGACGCCAGGCCCGCACGTGCGGCCACAGGTGTACAAATCCGAGGAAGCGGTCGCCGGTCAGTTGCATGGCGATGTCCCCGGTTTCGTTGCCGTGCACTTTGAGGTCGGCGTTGACGATGTAGCGGAACGGAATGTTGACCGACATCGGCAGCGCGATCCCGTACCGCATGACGACACGCTTCGTGGTGATGGTGTAGATCGTTGCGCGACAGTTGGCCCACGCCAGAAAGACGATGACGCCGGCGGCAATGGCGGCAACGCCGGAGATCCGCGCCACATCACCGGCGATGGCCATCGCCGCTTCGCCATCGGCGGCACCGGATGCGATGCTCCAGGTCGCGAGCAGTGCGAAGTATGCGAGCACGATGTCGAGATGGAAGGCGCGCCGTGCCAACGTCATCGTCGCGGGCGCACCCTGCCAGAGGATGCTTTCGCCTGGCGGCAGCTTCGCCGGGAGCCCCGGGACTGGCTCGATTTCGAAATCGTCGCTCATATCCAGGCCTCCGTGCGCTTGGGATCGGCATACAACGTGCCTGCGCCGTAGAATGCGGTGATCTTGTCCTCTTCGAGCAATGTGACCTGCTCTGCCGTTGCGAGCTTCGGCACCATGGCGAAGTGACGCGACATCAGCGCATGAACGGAAACGATACCGCGGCGCCTGTCGACACGCGCGAAGTTCATCGGCAGCAGCACGTGCTGCTTGGTGCCTGCGTCGCCTGATTTTGCCGCCAGTTCGACCTCGAGATACCGGATGACGACCTCCATCCTGTCGACCCACGCGTCGGTGACGCTGCCCGCAGCGATGCCATCGGCGCCGACAACCGTCATGCCGCGTGGATCGGGTTCGCGCGCGGCGAGGCTGAACCCCGGGGCGGCGCGCATCGGCTTGATGCGCGGACTTCCGTCGATCATCTTGTCGGGAGCATCCTGGCGTTCGGCGAACGAACCGGGACCGACGCCTGCGAGCATCGGATCACCGATCGGCTCGAGTGGCGCGCCAGGCCAAGGCGCCACCTTGCGCGCGTGCGGCTCGCGGTCGTCGTACTTGCCGCTCGGCGCCGATACCTCGCCACCGTGCGGCAGGCGGAAGACCTTCGGCGGCGGAATGAAGATGAGGCCGCTATCGTCCTTGAAGGCATTCGCGGGCTCCGAATAGAGAGGATAGCCCTCGCGACGATCTTCGCGACGCAGGTAGAAGATCAGGCCCGCGAAGAAGATCCAGAAGACGTAGAGTACGACTTGCGCAACGTCCAACGTTCCAGTGATTTCGCCCATTTTGGTCCTCCATGAGCAGCGGCTAGCCGGGGAATTCGGCGAGCCCGAACTTTGTTGAAGACTTTTGTTCGAGTGAGTGCGCCGACCTGACGAGTGGCCCGATGGCGACGAGTGTTGCGAGTAGCAGAAAGATCTCGAAGTGGTAGACGGCGTTGTAGCCGACGGCCGGGCCGTCCAAGGCAGGGCCGAGCTTGCCGGCGGCTGCGAGACCTGCCACGGCATCGCGGATCGAGGCGCCAAGGGTGATGGCAACTCCTGCGGCTGTCGCCTGCACGGCACCCCATGCGCCAACGGCAAGGCCCGAGCGTTCCGTCTTCGATTGGTTCATCGCGGCGATGAGGGTTCCGACGGCAAAGAGTCCCGCACCAAAGCCGATGAGCAGCGTACCGCAACGGAACAATCCGGCCGACACCAATGGAGCGGCTGCGATGACTGCGGGAAACGCGAGCAGACCTGCGGCAGCGCCGAAGCCGGCGAGGCGATAGGGATCGTTGCCGCGCGCGAGCTGGCGGGCAGCAACGACGAATCCGAGGATGTTGCCGATCGCGAAGATTCCGGTGAGGGCAGTGGTTTCACCCACACTCAAATTCAGGATCTCGCCACCGTAGGGCTCGAGCAGGATGTCCTGCATCGCAAAGGCGGCGGTGCCGAGAGCGAGCGCCACGAGGGCGCGCATGGAGCCGGCATCGAGCCGATATGCGCGCCAGGCTTCGGAAAAGTCGGGGTGGACGACACTTGCCGCCGTCCGCTCCGGCGCGCGATGCTCCTGCTTCCAGAGAGCAACGATGTTGCACGCCATGGTGAACACTGCCGCGCCCTGGATCACCTGGATCAGCCGCAGCTGGCTGAAGTCGCCGAGCAGCTGCCCGAAGACGAGGGACGCAGCGACCATTCCGATGAGCAGCGCAACATAGAGGAAGGCCACGACGCGCGGCCGTGTGTCGGCAGGTGCGATGTCCGTTGCGAGCGCGAGGCCGGCGGTCTGCGTCATGTGCATGCCCGCGCCGACAAGAAGAAATGCAAGGGAGGCTCCGGCGACGCCGATCCAAGCGGGACCTGTCGTGTCGCCGGACAGGATCAGCAGCGCGAACGGCATGATGGCCAGCCCGCCGAACTGCAGCAGCGAGCCCATCCAGATGAAAGGCGTGCGCCGCCAGCCGATTGCCGAGCGGTAGGTATCGGAGCGATGACCGATCAGTGCGCGCAGCGGTGCAAACAGCAGTGGCAGCGAAATCATGATGGCGACGATCACGCTCGGCACCCCAAGCTCGACGATCATCACCCGGTTCAGCGTGCCGTTGAGGAGGACGATGGCAATCGCAACGGAGACCTGGAACAAGGAGAGACGAAGCAGCCGCGCCATCGGCAGCTCGACGGACGCAGCATCCGCGAACGGCAGATAGCGCGGACTGATGCCCGTCAGGCGTGCGGTGATCATGTGCGATAGCCGCTTCATGGGGCGATCAGCTCCATCGCTTGCGATGTGTAAAAGCCGCTGACGATGCGTTCGCTTCGTCCGACCTGCCATCCCGCAAGCCCGGTATCCGTCGCGATCAGGCGGGCGAGGCGATCGGGCGCCACCGGTTCGATCGAGGGGGCACGATTCTGTCGCGGGAATAGCCGGCCGACGGCATGCATGGCGGCCAGCGCCGGTGTGCGAGGAGCGAATGTGAACAGCAGCGCGCCGTCGCAGCGATCGGCGAGGCGTGCGAGAATATCGATCTTGTCGGCCGGCGCGTAATGGATCAACGAATCCATCGCGACGATGGCGTCGAAGCGGCCGTGCGAGGGGCTCAGCATGTCGCCGGCGCGAAACACGATCGTTCCCGGCCTGCGCGAATGCGGTTGCGAGCCCTGGCTCGCGAGTTCGGCGTCGCGACGCTCGCCGGCGATGGCAATGAGCGTCGGCGCGATGTCGACGCCGACGACATCGGCGCCGCGGCGCGCCGCTTCGATCGACAGTGCACCGGTTCCGCAGCCGGCATCGAGGATGCGCATGCCGCTGAGATTTTGTGGCAGCCAGTCGAGCAGCGTCGCCCGCATGCGATCGCGCCCGGCACGCACCGTCGCGCGGATGCCGCTGACCGGTGCGTCGGACGTCAACCGTTTCCACGCGTCGGCGGCCGTCAGGTCGAAATAGGTCTCGATCTCGCCGCGCCTGCGGCTATAGGACAGCGTCTGCATCAGTCGTACCCCAGGAAATCGAAAATTTCGCGATCCTTCATCGGTCGCGCATCGAGTGGTTCGGAGCCTGCCCAGAGGCCCGCCGCGAGCTGAAGGTATTCGTTCTGCACGGCCTCGAGCTCAGGTGTCGGGTCCATCTCGAACAGCGTCGATTTTTTCAGCCGGCTGCGGCGGATCGCGTCGAGGTCGGGGAAATGGGCGAGACGCTTCAATCCGACCGCCGCATTGAACCGGTCGATTTCGTCGGTGCCGGCGCTGCGGTTGGCGATGACGCCGCCGAGACGCACGCCGTAGTTCTTCGCCTTTGCCTGGATCGCGGCGACGATCCGGTTCATGGCGAAGATGCTGTCGAAATCATTGGCCGTTACGATCAGGCCGCGTTCGGCATGCTGCAACGGCGAGGCGAAGCCGCCGCAGACGACATCACCGAGAACGTCGAAGATGACCACGTCGGTGTCGTCCAGCAGATGGTGCTCCTTGAGCAGCTTCACCGTTTGCCCGACGACGTATCCGCCGCATCCTGTTCCCGCGGGCGGACCGCCCGCCTCGACGCACATCACACCGTTGTAGCCTTCGAACACGAAGTCCTCGGTGCGCAGTTCCTCAGAATGGAAGTTCACCTGCTCCAGAACATCGATGACGGTCGGCATCAAACGCTTGGTCAACGTGAAGGTCGAATCGTGTTTGGGGTCGCATCCGATCTGGAGAACGCGCTTGCCGAGCTTGGAAAATGCGACCGAGAGATTGGACGACGTCGTGCTCTTGCCGATGCCACCCTTGCCGTAGACGGCGAAGACCTTGGCCTTGCCGGCGTCGATGCGGACGTCGTTGCGCACCTGGACGCTGCCGTCGCCGTCCGGCTGCTTTGCCGTGGCCGATGTCGTCCGGTCGAGTACGGTGAATGTCATGCTGCGGCCTCCACACCGACACCTTCGAGTTGATCTTCGAGTTCTTCTCCGGCGGCCTTCAGTGCCTCGAGGGTCGCCGCGTCCGGTGTCCAGTAGTTCCGCTCGTGTGCCTCGATCAGCCTGTTGACCATCTTCGTCGAGGCTGTCGGATTGAGGGCGGCAAGTCGCGCCCGCATTTCCGCGTCGAGGACGAACGTCTCGGTAAGTTTCTGATAGACCCACGGCGCGACTTGTCCCGTCGTCGCCGACCAGCCCATCGTGTTGGTCACATGCACTTCGATCTGGCGCACGCCTTCGTAACCGTGCTTCAGCATGCCTTCGAACCATTTCGGATTCAGCGCCCGCGTCCTCGTCTCGAGCTGGACCTGCTCGTTGAGGGTGCGTACGGCCGCCTTGCCGGTCGTCTGATCGCCGATGTAGACCGGCGCCATCACGCCGCCCTTGGCGCGCTGTACCGCGCGGCTGATGCCGCCGAGCGTGTCGAAATAGTTGTCGACGGTGGTGACGCCGAGTTCGACGGAATCGAGGTTCTGATAGGCGAGCGAAACGTCCTTCAGAACGCTTTCGAGCAAGGCGGCCTGCTGCACCGGCTTGCCATTGGCGCGGTAGGCGAAGCTCTTGCGCTGCGAATAGGTGGCTGCGAGTTCGTCCTCGTCGTCCCAGCGGCCATTCTCGATCAGGTTGTTGACGTTGGAGCCGTATGCGCCATCCGCGTTGCCGAAGACGCGAAGCGAGGCGGTCTCCAGATCGCAGCCGTGCCGCTCCTGGTGGGCGAGCGCATGCTTGCGCACGAAGTTCTGCGCCTCCGGCTCGTCCGCGCTGGCGGCGAGCAGGCAGGCCTCCGCTATCAACTTGATCTGCAGCGGGAGCAGGTCGCGGAAGATGCCGGACATCGTCACGATGACGTCGATGCGCGGGCGTCCGAGCTCCGCGAGCGGGATGAGGGTCGCGCCACATAGCCGGCCATAGGTATCGAAGCGGGGCCGGGCGCCAAGAAGCGCCAGAACCTGGGCGATCGGCGCGCCCTCGTTCTTGAGATTGTCGGTGCCCCAGAGCACGATGGCGATGGTCTCGGGGAAGGAGTTGCCGTCGGCGAGATGGCGATCGATCAGACGCTGGGCCTGCTGAGCGCCATCCTTCAGCGCGAAGGCGCTCGGCAGGCGGAAAGGGTCGAAGCCGTGCAGATTGCGTCCTGTCGGCAGGATGTCGGGGGTTCGCAGCAGATCGCCACCGGGCGCCGGCTGGATATAGCGTCCGTCGAGCGCGCGCAGCATGCCGTCGATCTCGTGGTCTTTGGCAAGGAGGCCGTCGGTCCGCGCAAGTTTCTCGAGAACCGCCAGCATCGTCGTGTCGGCTGCCATCCCCTGCCCGGCGAGTGCTTCACTTGGCGATCTGCCTTGGACCAGCGCTGTCAGAACGGCCCTGTCGACCTCGACCCCGTGTGCTGCCTCCGCCACCGTCATGAGAAGGTCGACCCGCTCGGCGGGCGAAGGCGGCGTGCCAACGACATGCAACCCGTGCGGAATGAGTGTGTATTCGAGGGCGAGGATCTCGTCGGCGAGCGCTGCGATGCGGCCCGCCTCGCCCGCTTCGGTTTCAGACCACGCCGGCGTGGCGCTCGACAATTCGAGGGCGGCGGCCTGCGTCTGGATCAGTTCGGCGACCTGATGGCGCAATTCGGCTTCGCCCGGTGCCGTCGTCCGCCAGCGATCGATGGATGCCTTGAGATCGACCAGCCCGCGATAGAGGCCGGCATGGGCCACCGGCGGCGTCATGTAGCTCACAAGTGTCGCGCCTGCCCGACGCTTGGCGATCATGCCCTCGGAAGGATTGTTGGACGCATAGAGATAGAGATTTGGCAGGTCGTCGATCAATCGGTCGGGCCAGCAGCGCGACGATGCGCCGACCTGCTTGCCGGGCATGAATTCGAGGGCGCCGTGCGTTCCGAAATGCAGAACGGCATGGGCGCCGAAGTCTTCGCGCAGCCAGCGGCAGAAGGCAGAGAAGGCATGTGTCGGTGCGAAACCTTTCTCGAACAGCAACCGCATCGGATCGCCCTCGTACCCGAATGCGGGCTGCACACCGACGAACACATTGCCGAACCTGGCGCCGAGAACGTGAATGGACCGCCCGTCGCTTTGCTGGCGGCCTGGCGCGGGACCCCATTGGGCTTCGATCTCGGTCAGGTAACTTTCACGGCGTACGTGGTCGTCGGCCGGGACGGTGGCGGCAACGTTGGCAATCGCACCGAAGCGTTGTGCGTTGCCGTCGATGATTGCCGCGCGCAAGTCGTCGACGCTCGCCGGCACGTCGACGGCATAGCCGGCGGCGCGCATGGCGGTCATTGTGTTGTGCAGGGATTCGAACACTGCAAGGTAGGCGGCCGTACCCGTGTTTCCGGCATTCGGCGGAAAATTGAACAGTACGATGGCGACCTTGCGTTCCAGGCGGGCACTGCGGCGCAGGGCAACGAACTTGTCCACCCGCGCAGCCAGTCTTTCGGCGCGATTGATGCAGACCTGCATGTCGCGGGCGCGGACGCCTTCGAAGTTGCACGCTTCCTCGCATCCCGTGCAAGCCTCGCCACCGCCTTCGGTGCGGCCGCCGAACACCATCGGGCTGATGGCGCCGTCGAGTTCGGGAATGGCGACCATGATGGTGCTTTCCACCGGCAACAGGCCCCGATCAGATCCCGCCCACTGCTGGAGCGTCTGGAACTCCACGGGCTGGGCGGCAAAATAGGGCACGTCGAGGCGGGTCAGCATCTCGCTCGCCGCTTTCGAGTCGTTGTAGGCCGGCCCGCCGACAAGCGAGAACCCCGTGAGCGATATCAGCGCGTCGATCTGCGTCACGCCCTCGCGGAGGAAGTAGCGCTCGATGGCCGGGCGCGCGTCGAGCCCTGCCGCGAAGGCCGGGATGACCCTAAGTCCGCGTGCTTCGAGCGCGGCGATCACGCCGTCATAGTGGCGCGTGTTTCCAGCCAGCACGTAGGATCGCAACACCAGAAGCCCGATGGTGCCGCGATGACCGTTGACGGGGAGCCGCTCCATCCGTTCGCCCAAGCGGCCCGGCATGTCGGGGTGATAGACGCCGATCTCGGGATATTCGACGGGAAGCGCCGCTGTGAGCTGACTGCGCAGATGCTTTCGCGGGCCTTGCGCGTAGCGTTGAACCAGCATCGTGACCATGCGCGCGATGTTTTCTTCCGAGCCCGCGAGCCAATACTGAAGCGTGAGGAAGTAGGCGCGTACGTCCTGGGCGGTTCCCGGAACGTATTTCAGGATCTTCGGCAGGCGGCGCAGCATCGCCATCTGCTCGGCGCCGCCGGGCGGCTTCGTTTCGCCTTCCTTGGACTTTGGTTTCAGCCGCTTCAGGAACGCGAGCGCTCCCTTCTGCGACCCATCCATGCGGAAGTCGCCGAGGCGCGTCTGGCGCATGATCTCGCCAGCCGACATGCAGCAAATCATGGCATCGCAGGCTTCGCGTCGCGCTTCGAGAGACGGCAGGATGGCGCGCATGTGTTCGTCGACGAACATCATCGTGGTGATGATGATGTCTCCGGTTGCGACGTCGGCTTTGCAGCGTTCAAGCGCCTCGGCATTCTCGCCCCATTCGGAGGCCGCGTGCAGCACGAGCTGCAGGCCGGGGATATCGTGGCGGAGCGCTTCGGCCGCGCGGTCGGCGGCACTGGCCAGATGACTGTCCAGCGTCACGATGACGACCCGCACGCGATCTGCGCGTTCAGCGGCTGTAATGTGCTTTTGCATCGTACAGCGTCTCTATCGATATGGTTGTGACGCCACGGTCTGTGGCGAAACGCTCGGTGTTGCGGCGGGCTTTGCCGCGAACGAAGAAGGGGATCTTGCGAAGTTCGGTTTCAGCGTCGTCTGCCCACTTCGGCGCCACGGGGCCTTCAAGCGTCTCAGCCGTGCTGTTCGCGGCAGCAGGTAGCGGCGGTTCCGCTGCCACGGCGGCGGAGGTTGCGTCGACGCGCCCCGGGCCGAGATGGGATGGTGCCGCCCCATCCTGGAACTCGAAATCGGTGCGGAACATCGCGAGCAGGTGTTCCTCGAGCCCCATCATCAAAGGATGCACCCAGGTATCGAACAACACGTTCGCGCCCTCGAAGCCCATCTGCGGTGAATAGCGCGCCGGGAAATCCTGGACGTGGACGGGTGCCGAAATGACGGCACAAGGAATGCCGAGGCGCTTGGCGATATGACGTTCCATCTGCGTGCCGAGGACCAACTCGGGCTGCAGTTCCTGGACGCGTTCCTCGACCGCCAGATAGTCATCCGTGATGAGGGCTTCGACGCCGTAGCTTTCGGCGGCCGCGCGCACCTCGCGGGCAAACTCGCGCGAATATGTGCCAAGACCCGCCACAGTGAAGCCAAGCTCCTTGGCGGCGACCCGGGCCGCGGCGACGACGTGGCTGGCGTCACCGAAAATGAAGACGCGCTTGCCGGTGAGATAGGTCGAATCTACCGAGCGCGAGTACCACGGCAGCCTGCTGCCGAGAGTCGCTCGGGCCTCAGTGGTGTCGATCCCCGCAAGAGCGCCAAGCTCGTCGATGAAGTCCATGGTGGCACCGACACCGATCGGCACCGTCTTCGTCATAGGCTGGCCGAAGGTACGTTTGAGGTAGGTCGCGGCATTCATCGCGATCTCTGGATAGAGAACGATATTGAAATCGGCGTCGCAGAGGCGCGCGATGTCTGCGGGGGAAGCATCGAGCGGGGCGATGACGTTGATGTCGATGCCGAGCGTCGCGACGAGGCGCGTGATCTCGACGACGTCGTCGCGGTGCCGGAAGCCGAGGGCGGTGGGCCCGAGCAGGTTGCAGCGCGGGCGCCGGTCCTGCCGGCGTTCGTCGGACGCTGCGACCTGGTGCGGTCGCTTGGTGAGGGCACGCACGATCTGGTAGAAGGTTTCGGCGGCGCCCCAGTTTTCTTTCTTCTGGTAGGCGGGCAGCTCCAGCGGCACGACGGGAATGGGAAGATCGAGGCCGGCGGCAAGTCCACCGGGGTCGTCCTGGATCAATTCGGCCGTGCACGACGCGCCGACGATCATGAGGTCTGGGCGATGGCGATCGTGAGCCTCGACGACGCTGCGCTTGAAAAGTTCCGCCGTGTCGGAGCCGAGGTCGCGCGCCTGGAACGTCGTATAGGTCACCGGCGGGCGGCGGTCGCGGCGTTCGATCATCGTGAACATCAGGTCGGCATAGGTATCGCCCTGCGGTGCATGCAGAACGTAATGCACGTTCTTCATCGCGGTTGCGATCCGCATGGCGCCAACGTGGGGCGGACCCTCGTATGTCCAGAGCGTCAGTTGCATCCGGGCACCTCGAGGCGCGCGCGGCGTTCGAAGGGGCGCGAGAACAGGGCCGCCAGATCGCCGGCTTGATCGTAGCCCTGCGTCGGCGCGAAGAGCAGCTCGATCGACCACTTGGTCGTGAGGCCCTGGGCTTCGAGCGGGTTGGCGAGGCCTAGTCCGCAGACGACCAGGTCGGGCTTGGCAGCTTTGCAGCGGTCCAATTGCCGGTCCACGTCCTGGCCTTCGCTCAACTGGACGCTTGCCGGCAGGCGATCGATTTCCGCCGCCATGATGCGGCGATTGAGATAGGGCGATCCGACTTCGAGCGGAACCATCCCGAGTTCCTCGGACAGGAACCTCGCCAGGGGAATTTCGAGCTGGCTGTCGGGGAAGAAGAAGACGCTCTTGCCGGCAAGCCTGAAGCGGTGCGGCTCGAGTGCACGTTTGGCGCGTTCTTCGCCCGCCCGCGTGACATCGCGGAAGTGGGCGTCGGGCACGTCGAAGGCTTGCGCTGCTGCGTGCAGCCAATCGGTCGTACCGCGAGCGCCGAGCGGAAACGATGCCGGCAGATGCCTGCCGCCGCGTTCGGTGAGGGCGCGTGCCGTGTCGGTCAGGAACGGTTGCGCAAGGAGGAAGCGCGTGTTCGGTCCGACTGCAGGAAGCGCCTCTGCCTTGCGCGGCGGCAAGAAGGCAACATCAAAAGTGCCGAGGCTGGCGAAGAGGCGATTAAGCTGATCTTCGACAACCTCGGCCAGGCTACCGACGACGAGCAGCGAAGGGATAGCCGCGTCGGTTTCCTGAGGTAGCTCGTTCACGAGTGCGGTCAGACAGGCATCTTCACCCTGCGTGAAGGTCGTCTCGATGCCGCTGCCGGAATAGCTGAGGATTTTCACTGCCGGTGCATGCGTGCGCGACAGCCGTTGCGCGGCGCGCGGCAGATCGAGCTTGATGACTTCCGACGGGCAGGAGCCGACCAGGAACAGCATGCGGATGTCGGGTCGGCGTGACAGCAACTGAGCGACGACGCGATCGAGTTCTTCGTTGACGTCGGCGAGGCCGGCCAGATCGCGCTCGTCGATGATTGCCGTCGCGAAGCGCGGTTCCGCGAAGATCATCACGCCTGCTGCCGACTGGATGAGATGCGCGCACGTCCGCGAACCGACGACGAGGAAGAAGGCGTCCTGGATCTTGCGATGCAGCCAGATGATGCTGGTGAGCCCGCAGAACACCTCGCGCTGGCCGTGCTCCACGATCACCGGGCGATCGGCGCAACCCGTTCCGCTGGCATTCGCGTGGCTCAGTGCGGATGTGCGCGGGACGACCGTCATGTGGCCTGCTCCGCGAAGTCGCCCGCCGGGCCCCGAGTCCCGGTTGCACTGAGGCGTGCGGCGCGCAGTTTGAGCAGGAACTGAGCGGCGTTGACGACATAGGTGGCGTACGCCGCGAGAGCCAGCCACATCTGGTTGGTAACGCTCGTCAGATTGAACAGCAGAGCGGCGAGATAGGCGGTGTGGAGCGCGATCACCAGCATGCTCACCACGTCTTCCCAGAAGAAGGCATCGGCGAACAGATAGCGGCCGAAAACAACCTTTTCCCAGATCGCTCCCGTGATCATGATCGCATAGAGCACCATGGTCTTGACGACGATCGAGGCCGTCGCAGCGGTTTCGCCGAGCCCCGTCAGGAGGAAACGCGCCACGAGTGCGAGGCTGACAAGGAAGACGATGAACTGAAGGGGCGCCAAAACGCCTTGCACCAGGGTCCAGGGGGATGCATCGCGACGCGCACGCTCGGCGATTGTGTAGAGAGGCTTGGGTGCCGGGCCTTTGGGCCGCTCCACCGTCATCGCTTGCTTCCTCCCGACGCATGAGAGCCTGTTTGACAGGCTTCGCTTCAATCGAGAGTACGGCCGGACACTTTCGAATGTCAATCCAGATTGACGTAAATTCGCTTTACAATTTTTGATGGCAGGGTTTTGATACTGAAAGCGGTGGTGGACGTACGACCTTCGTGCTTAACTCGCCGCAGAGCTCGTCAAGAAGCTCCGAGAAAATGCGCTGGATCAGCGAACAGTGTCCGCCCAGTTTGCCCTGCGGACCCGGTCTCGTTGATTGGGAGGAGTGCTGCAATGACCGGGCACCGACAGCTCCTTGACGCCATAAGTGGTTGGGACGCTTGTTCCAGTTCAGATTTCGACAGTGCGAGGCTCGAAGAACTCAAGAGCCGACGAAAGCGCCGCGCGGGAACAGGCGGCATGAAGTCCGCACTCGAGCGGACGATCGAGACGGAAATCATCCCAAGGCTGCTGCTGGCACATCGTTCTCCGATGTCCGCACATGGCGCCGAGATGGAGCCGCTCGCGAGCCTGCGCGACGAGGATGTCGATGAGTTCACGCATCTCGTTCTCGAGCATGAGCTCGCCGTGGCGTCCGCCTATATTGATGTCGTCCGCGCGCGCGGCATTTCGGCCGAGCGTGTCATCATGGAATTGCTGGCGCCATCGGCCCGCAAGCTCGGCCAGTTGTGGGAAGACGACCTGCGCGATTTTCTCGACGTCACAATCGGGCTTTCGCGAATTCAGCATTTGCTGCATGCGGTTAGCCCGGCCTTCCAGTCGGAGATCGACAAAGGCGCGGCAAAGCATAGTGTGCTTCTGGCCGCTAGTCCCGGGGAGCAGCACACCCTCGGCCTCATGATCGTCGAGGAGTTCTTCCGAAGGTCGGGATGGGATTGTGCGGGCAATGTCGATGCGGGCCTGGAAGAGGTGGTCAACATCGTCGCCGCACAGAGCTTTGATGTGATTGGTTTCTCAACGAGTTGCGAGGTATTGCTTGGGGGCACCGCTTCGGCTATCGAAGCAGTGAGGAAATCTTCTCGGAATCGCAAGGTGATCGTGATGGTTGGCGGTCCTTTGTTCCGGGCGGATCCCGATCTGGTCTCCCGCATCGGCGCGGATGCTTGCGCTGATGACGGAAGTCACGCCTTGAACAAGTTGAACTGCCTGCTGGCCCCCAATCTCAGCTCGCTGAGGTGATGCTGCAGGCCGAACGAAGAGCAACGCTCCGTATGGACACGCAGATCGCGCGAAAAACAGTGGACCAGTTTCGAGCACCAAAGAGATCGCTTGGCCCTTTGGACGCCGACGCCGCCGCAAAGCTGATCGCGGCATCGTCCGACGTCGCGTTGGTCGTCGACAACAAGGGCATCATCCGCGATGTCGCATTCGGCAGTGATGAACTGGCGCGCGAAGGCTATCAGGCTTGGGTCGGCAAACTGTGGGTCGATACCGTAACCATCGAAAGCCGGTCGAAGGTCGAAGCGCTGTTGCGTGACGCCGCGGCATCGTCCCCGCGCTGGCGCCAGGTCAATCACCCGGCCGCACAGGGCAGCGACGTTCCGGTGCGTTATTCGGCGGTCCAGGTCGGCGACAACGGCCGCGTCGTGGCTGTCGGGCGGGATCTGCGTTCCGTCGCGGCGCTGCAGCAGAAGCTGGTCAACGCGCAGCAGACGATGGAGCGCGAATATACGCGGCTCCGCCAGTCCGAGACCCGCTACCGGCTGCTGTTCGAGGTTTCGTCCGAAGCCGTTCTGGTTGCCGACGTCGGCACTCTGAAAATCGTCGAGATCAATCCGGCATGCGCTGAATTCATCGGCAAGCCTGCGAAGAAGCTGATCGGCACCGGCATGGCGCAGCTGTTCGACGGTGCGAATGCCCGGCGGCTACAGAAGCATGTCGATCACGTGGCGGCGGTCGGGCGCACCGACGAAATCAAGTTGCGCCTTGCCGAAGGAAAGCGCGACGTGATTGTCGGCGCCTCCCTGTTTCGCCAGGATGGTGCGTCGTTCTTCCTGGTCCGGTTGCTCGATGCCGCTGGCGACATCAGTGCCAAGCGGGAGACGCGTTCGCATTTCAGCGATGTCGTCGAGCGCCTGCCAGACGCCTTTGTCGTGACCGACGAGCGCCAGCGGATCATTTCTGCGAACACCGCCTTCATCGAGCTGGCACAGGCCGCGTCCCTCGAGCAACTTCGTGGCGAACCGATCGACCGGTGGCTCGGTCGTCAGTCGATCGATGTCAACATCCTGTTCGGCAGTCTGCGCGAGCATGGAGTCATCCGGGCGTTCTCGACGGTTTTCCGCGGCCAGTTCGGTCTGCATGAGACGGTGGAGGTGGCCGGCGCCGCCGTGACTGATACCGATGTGCCTTGCTTTGGTCTCAGCATCCGCACGGTGCAGCGGCGACATGAGCCGATTATCAATCACCATCGCTCCGTACCCCGCTCGGTCGAGCAGCTGACCGGACTCGTCGGTCAGGTGTCCCTGAAGGAGCTCGTGCGCGAATCGACCGATCTCATCGAGAAGCTGTGCATAGAAGCCGCGCTCGAGCTGACGGGTGACAATCGTGCTTCAGCGGCAGAGATGCTGGGGCTGAGCCGCCAGGGTCTGTACTCCAAGCTGCGCCGCTACGGCATCGCCGATTCCGAAGGCGCAAACGATCCCTGAGCCCACCCGACTTGATGCTCTTGATCGGCAACAAGTCACGCTCCAAGGCGCCGAAGATCGGACCTGCGGCGCCAGAGACCTTACCAACGCCGCCTTGTATTTTGGTGGTCTCGAGACAAGCGGATGGCCAGACGGGACATGAAGGGCCGAACGGGCAGGAATAGGCGATACAACCCCTCCAGCAGCAGCATCGCGCCGGGTAACTTCGCAAGGCGCGCGGCCCATTGCCAACGCGGCAGTTTTTCCCAAACGAGGACGAACGCGGCAGCTCCCGAACGCAGGCCTGCGTGGGTGTCGGCGACGTGGAACCGCGCCATAGCGTCGATACGGTCGAGCCCGGCTGGCAATTTCGCGTCCGCCTTCGATACGTCGACGAAGGAGAGGGCGTCGGCGCCGGTCTGCTTGCGATAGTGGTTGATTTCCGCGCGGCAGAGCGGGCACGCGCCGTCGAAATAGACCGTCAGGCTGTCGTGTCCGTCGGAGCCTGGCGCTGCGCTCGCAGCCGCTCGCGGGAGAATGGAACCAGTCAATTGGTTTGTAGTCTCTATCTCTTGTCGCATGTGTTCAAGAACGCATGAGCGTGCGGCGCGGTTCACCCGTGCGGGCGCCAGGCCGGGAAGCGGTCAGCCATTGGCGGTGGCCTTCAACCGCGCCCACCCGCCTCGCCAACGCATATGGTCATGCGACCCTTTTCCGGTCTGGGTTTTAGGCCCGGACGTCGGTCCATGGGATCCGGTCGAATCGTAATGGCTCTAGGGAATTCAGCGCGATTCCTACCCGCGTCGCTTGCGATCTTGCGGGCACTGGGTCAACTGCAAATCGCATGCAAAAAGGCAATTGGTCGGAGCGGGGAGATTCGAACTCCCGACCCCTTGCTCCCGAAGCAAGTGCGCTACCAGGCTGCGCTACGCTCCGCCCGACCATGCCGTTTGACAATGTCGCGAAACCGAAATTCCAGAGACATTGCATCACGCTCGCAACGGCGTCGGCACGAGGACACCCGTCGCAAGCGAGCCGACCTTATAGCGAGCGGCTAGGCCCACTGCAACAGGCAACAACGCCGGCGCCTCGTCGATTTGCATGGTCTCGGGGCCGGCCGGCGATATTGGCATCTGGTTATGGTAAGTGCCGGGGGAGGGCCAGAAGCGGGCGGGCCGCAGGTTTGTGGGCTCGCGGGGCCGGGCGGATGCCGGGTAGCGTTTGGGATCAAACAGACAGCTCCGGCGGAAGGCTCAGGTCAGCCGCTTTTGATCATTGCCGTACGGTGTGTGGTTGACTATGTTGCGCGTCGCTTCGGACCGGGCGCGGTCGTTCCGGTTTCGACGTTGGGGCGTAGCCAAGTGGTAAGGCAGCGGATTTTGATTCCGCCATTCGGAGGTTCGAACCCTCCCGCCCCAGCCAGTCTTTCCCAGTCTTCCGGCAGGTGGGCGGTGGCCGGGTTGGGCGCCGGAAGGTGCCATGGTTCCCGGTCGGGTGATCCGGCAACGGACGGTCGGCCGCTCACTGAGACCGGTTTTCAGGTTCTCAGCGAATAAAAGCCCAAATGTCTCTGGTCTCCCGTTTCGCCACAGGCGGTCGGGCAGATCGACCAGAATGACGATTGCTCAGTCGGCCCACCCCAGCCATGCCCGCTGCTCCGCCCACTCATGCGGCAGCCCGCGGCTCTTCTCGAGGAGCTGCTGGCGCGTCAGGCCCGGCGGCTGATGGCCGTCGATGATCACTCGAGCTGCTGCCGGTTTCACGGACACTCCGTTTAGGTGCGATAGTGAGGCCCTAGGAAGGCGTTTGGAGCGACCGAGTTTCAGTCCTAAGTTCACGGTCGAGGCAGTCAGGCTGGTTCGCGAGCGTGGCGTCTCGTTAGCGTAGGCTTCGCGTGATCCCGACGTGCACGAGAACCTGCTGGGGAAGCGGGTCATTGCCGGCAGGGGCCGGGTTCCGTTGCGCAGAACATGCCTTGACGCACGTGATATCGCCGATGCCGCAGTCACGGCCGGCGCACAGTGCAGCACCATGGACGCGCCTGCGGCCGGGATCATTGCCACCGACAAGGTTCTGGAGTTCTAGCCATGCAGCGCATCTACCTCGACTACAACGCGAGTACGCCAATCGCTGCCGAAGTGGTTGCAGCAATGAGACCCTATCTGGACGAAGGCTTCGGTAATCCGTCGAGCGGGCATTGGGCCGGCCTTTCTGCGCGCGAGGCGGTCGAGCGCGCGCGAGGACAGATTGCAGGCCTTCTTGGGTGCGCTCACGATGAGGTCGTCTTCACCAGCGGCGGGAGCGAGGCCAACAACCATGCGCTGAAGGGCGTGGCCTTTGCACTGAAGGACAAGGGCAATCACATCATAACGTCGGCCATCGAGCATCCGGCAATTCTCGAGCCGTGCGAGTATCTGGCAAAACTCGGTCTTGAAATCACATATGTGGCGGTCGATCGGTTTGGTCTGCTCGACCCCGATGACGTCCGCCGTGCCATCACGCCGCGTACGATCCTCGTCAGTATCATGCACGCAAACAACGAAGTCGGCACAGTCCAACCGATCGAGGACATTGGCCGCGTGACGCGCGAGCACGGTATCCCCCTGCACACCGATGCAGCTCAATCAGTCGGCAAGATCCCGACACGGGTCGACGACCTCGGCGTCGACCTGCTGTCGATCGCCGGGCACAAGCTCTATGCACCCAAAGGTATCGGTGCTCTGTATATCCGCCGCGGCACACCGATCGAGCCGTTGATCCACGGCGCCGGTCACGAGGGTGGCCGCCGTGCGGGAACGGAAAGTGCATTGTTGGCAACCGCACTAGGAGCTGCGGCCGAGCTTGTTGCCGATCTCGAACCGATGACGCCAATCCGCAAACTACGCGATGACTTCTGGCAGCAACTTGATGCCGCTCTGGGGGATCGCGTCATTCTGAACGGCCACCCGACATATCGATTGCCCAATACACTCAACGTCTCCTTCGTTGGACAAGTCGGGGCCGACATCCTGGCCTCGCTGGCAGGTGTTGCGGCCTCTACGGGCTCGGCATGCCATAGCGGCCAGATCGAGCTGTCGCCGGTACTCCGGGCAATGGGAGTTGCGCCTGAGGTCGGCATGGGTGCCATTCGCTTCAGCCTCGGGCGTGGGACGACGATGAGCGATATCCAATCAGTAGCGGCGGCAATTCGGCAGCGCTTAGGCCCGCAGTAAAGTTGGCATCAAACATCCGTTATCGTCGGGCTGCTTGGTTGCCGTTGGCGACGAGTTCTGGGTAAGTCTGACCAGTGGCAATCGCCGAGCCGGGGATGACCGAGTTCAGATGCGCTTGTGGAGAAAGTATTCAAATGCAGTCAGGGGATGAAGCCAGTTGGAGCCGTTGGCTGCCGGGGGCAGCGACGGTGCTCTCGATGGCAGCTTGCTATGGAACCCTCGGATTGATCGCCCTGCTCGGGGCGATGGGTATCGTCGACTCTGTCAACGACACCATCTGGGCTGGAGCCATCGTCGCCTTCGCTGCGCTGGCGGTCATTGGCATTGCCCTAGGTCTGCGCGTCCATGGCAGGCCATGGCCACTGCTGCTCGGCGTATTGGCCGCTGGCATCGTAACCTACACCATGTACATCAACTATGATCGCTCGATTGAACTCGCTGGATTCGCGCTGCTCTGCGCAGCCGTTGCCTGGGACTGGCTCCTGCGTCGACGCGGCAAGGCGTGATGGGGGCAATCATGCAATCAGCGCCATCGCAAAAACTTGAACGCCTGCTATGGCTGGAGAGCTTCGCGCTCACGGGCAAACGCGCCTCACGTAAGACACTCAATCAACAACAGAACAAATAACCTGGGAGGTCACGATGGCTGGTTCGATAGCGCCGCACAATGAAAAGTCTGCGTCTGTATGGGATTCCGGTGGCGCGAACTACGATGCCATCAGTCGCGGCATCGCGGATTCGATTGAACATTGCGTTCTCCGTCTCAATCCGCAACCCGGCGAGAAGATTCTCGATCTCGCCACTGGCACGGGTTGGACTTCGCGCGTCGTCGCCGGCCGCGGCGCCACGGTCACCGGAGTCGACATCGGACCGCACCTCGTCGAGGCTGCAGCCGAGAAAGCAAGACGCGAAGGCTTGGACATCGCCTACGAGATCGGCGATGCGGAGGCGCTCCCCTTCGGCGACGGCGAGTTCGATGCGGTTATTTCGACTTGCGGCATCATGTTCGCCAGCCGGCCGGAAGCTGCAGCCTCAGAGCTTGCCCGCGTTTGCCGAAAGGGCGGCCGCATCGGGCTGACGACCTGGCTACCGGACAGCAATCTGTTCAAGATGTTTCTCGTCATGAAGCCCTATATGCCACCAGCGCCGAACCCGGCACCGCCTTCACCGTTCGAGTGGGGAAAGGCCGAGAGGATTTCCGAGCTTCTCGGCTCGTCTTTCGACCTGAAGTTCGAGGGGGGTGTTTCCTATTATCGAGAGCCCGATGGAGAAGCGGCCTGGCGGACATTCTCGACCGGGTATGGTCCGACGAAAACGCTGGCGGCAAATCTAGACGATTCCGGCCGCGCCAGCCTACACCGGGACTTCGCCGCGTTTCATGACGGCTTTCGCACGGATCTGGGTATTTGCGTTCCGCGCGAATACCTGGTGACGGTCGGCGTTCGCCGATAGGCTGGCCCTGTCATGGAGCGGCCAGACCTCTTTGGGCAACTGAATCTCGAAAGATGAAAGAGGCCTTCCCCTCCGGCTTTTCTGAGCTCCCCGAGGCCTATCACGCCTGGCGCACCAGCGAACTCGGGCAGATCACCGACCGAATCGAGGCGGAGTTGATCGCGACGCTGATCGGACCGCTCGCGGGCACGCGCATTCTCGACGTCGGTTGCGGCGATGGCGAAGCTGCCGTGCAATTTGCTCGAAATGGAGCGGAGGTCATCGGCCTCGATGCCGATCCGCGCATGCTGGTCGCGGCGCGCGAACGGGCCAAGGCATCCGAGACGACAATTACTTTTGTCGATGGGGACATCTGCTCGCTGTCCTTCGCAGACGGCACATTCGATGCGGTCATTGCGATGACGGTCCTGTGCTTCGTCAGCGATGCTGAGCGTGCTGTTCAGGAAATGGCGCGAGTTCTGCGCCCTGGTGGTCGCCTGGTGTTGGGAGAGCTGGGGCGATATTCGCTCTGGGCCGCCAAACGCCGCGTCGCCGGCTGGCTCGGCTCGAAAGCATGGCGCCATGCCATCTTCCGATCTGCAAGCGAGTTGCGGCAACTTGCGAAGGTGGGCCGCCTTGAGGTGAAACAGATTCGCGGCGCAATCTACTACCCACCCTGCACCGTCTGCGCCCGATGGCTGGCCCCGCACGATCATCGCATCGCGGCGATGACGACCATCGGTGCCGCCTTCATCGCGCTCGCAGCGGACAAGCCGGACGAAATTTTGCAGAGATCGCCATGAAAGATCCCGCTCCACCACTGCTCGCCCACAAGCACTACGAGGAACCATCGGAGTTCGTGCCCGAGAACCTCTTGCGCGAGGCGCGGCGTCAGAAGTCCCTCGACAACGGACGTGTCCCGGACGTTTGCGTGCTCGACCCGGACGGCGACATCGTACGGCGGGCCAAGGCAGATGGTCGCGCGATCCGCGACCCCAATTGGGCCTGCTACCACACGGACCTGTACCGGTTGACTGTCGACGATGTCGAGCTTGGAATCGTGCCGTGCGCCGTGGGGGCGTCGTTTGCGGTGCTGGTGGCCGAGCAACTGTTTGCGTCGGGGTGCGCGCTTCTCATCAGCGTGACGTCGTCCGGCCAGCTCGCCGAGTTGCGCCCGCCGCCCTATTTCATCCTGATCGAGAAAGCGCTGCGCGATGAAGGGACGAGCTACCACTATCTGCCACCCTCCGAATTCAGTTCGGCGCCGCCTCAGTTGATCGACGCCTTGGCGGGTGCATTCCACGAGTTGCCGGCGCCAGTGGAACGGGGCGCCACGTGGACAACCGACGCGCCGTATCGGGAAACATTGACCGCCATCTCCGCGATGCAGGGCAAGGGGCTTTTGGCGGTCGAGATGGAGGCGGCCGCTCTCTACGCCTTTGCCGAGGCACGCGGCAAGCCAATCATCTGCTTCGCGCACGTGACCAACCAGATGGCGAGGCTCGAGGGCGACTTCGAGAAGGGTGAGGCGGACGGCAGCATCACCGCCCTGGCGCTTATCGTGGCGGCGGCACGCGCCTTGAACTCGGCGGCCTGTGAGCGATGATGGAACAGTTCCAGATCGCCATGACTTGGCTCTGGACTTCAAGTGCGCCATGGCGTGCGAGCGAAAGCCTTCGCGACTGACCATTCGGGCCGGCTAGCGGCCGATGGATTTGTATCAAGCAGACCAACGCCGACAGCATGACAGAGGGGCTATCGTGGCGAGGGTCCAGCCTGCAGTTTTTCCATCATTCTGGAACGAAACGCTTGGGCTGGATGTGGCGGAGAATGTAGCGGAATTGTGTTTTGTCGAAATGCTGGAGCCGTGCTTGCCTCTGGCAGCCGTTCGTTGGTTCCCTCGGAAATTTCTCATCCTGAACACCCGCAGGGAGCCTGTGATTCTAACGCTCCATGGCGGTCGTGTGCTGCAAGAATTTTCTCAACCGCGAGCGACCGAGTGAGCCGGTGCAGACAATGTGAAGCCGTGGCGGAATGACCGTGAAGATCATACTAGCACTTGCAGCATGCCTGCACATCTCATGCGTCGCCTTCGCAGCGGAGGCCGGCAAGGCGCGCGAACCCAATCGGCTGGCAGCAGAGGCCTCGCCCTACTTGCGTCAGCATGCCTACAACCCGGTCGACTGGTATCCGTGGGGCGAGGTGGCGTTTGACAAGGCGCGCAAGGAGAACAAGCCCATCTTTCTTTCCGTGGGGTATGCCACCTGTCACTGGTGCCACGTCATGGCGCGTGAAAGCTTCGAGAACGAGGAGATTGCGCGCCTTCTCAACGAAAACGTCATTTCCATCAAGGTCGATCGCGAGCGCCATCCCGAAGTCGACCAGATCTACATGCTGGCGACGGAACTCATAGCGCAACACGGGGGTTGGCCGAACTCGGTTCTGCTGACTCCAGACCTGAAACCCTTTTTCGCCTCGACCTACCTGCCACCTGACGAATTTCGTGGCATCATCGAACGCATCGCGGTCGTTTGGAAAGCCGAACAAGCGGCACTGGAAGCAGACGGAGAGAAAGTTTCCGCTCTGATCCGCCGTATCATGTCGACCCGCATTGCCGCATCGCCGCCGAAGGCAGCAGAAATGCAAAAGGCCCGTGATCGGCTACTTACCGATCTCGATACCTTCAACGGGGGCCTTGGTGTTGTGCCGAAGTTCCCGCGCGAGCCGCATCTCATCACATTGTTGCATTTCGCCGAACGCGACAACGATAAGCGAGCACTCGAAGCGGCCCTGCTCACGCTTGACCACATTCTGCGCGGAGGCATTCACGATCAAGTCGGCGGTGGATTCCATCGCTATGCTGTCGACAACGCATGGACCGTGCCGCACTTTGAAAAGATGGCCTACAATCAGGCACTCATGGCTGACGCTTTAGTCCGGGCTTGGCGCATCAGCGGGGAAGATCGTTACGAAGACGCAGCGCGACGAACGTTCGATTTACTTTTGCGTGAGATGACTTCGCCGCAGGGAGGTTTCTACTCTGCGCTGGATGCAGAGACCGACGGCAAGGAAGGGGCCTACTATCTGTGGACGCCGCAGCAATTGCACTTGGCCCTGGGGGAAGATGCGCAATTTGCCATCGATATCTTCGGCGTTACCGAGCACGGCCAACTGGACGGTGCGAATGTGCTGCATATGCCGGCAGGTGCGGACGAATTTGCAAAGCGGCATGGCTTGGATTTGGCCGAGTTGGGGATCCGGCTTGATGCGATCCGCCTGAAGCTTCTCTCTGCACGTGATAAGCGGGTGCGACCTAAGCGCGACGAAAAGATCTTGACCGCATGGAATGGCGCGATGATCCGGGCTTTGGCCGCGGCGGGTGAGGCGTTCAGAGAGTCGCGATTTATCGAGGCTGCCGAGAAAGCGGCTGAATTTGTCTGGCATAACCTGCGTACCTCAGACGGCGAACTTCTGAGATCGTACTTCGAAGGACAGGCCGACCTCCCAGCGAGCCAGAACGACTACGCTCACCTGGCGCTCGGCCTGGTCGAACTCTACGACACGACAGGCAATCGCGATTGGCTCGCGCGCGCCATCGAGCTGGCTGAAATCATGTGGCAGCGCTTCGCCGATGATGATGCGGGCGATCTCTACATGACGGCAGATCAACAAGGTTTCGTGCGCATGAAGTCCCGCGAGGACGGCGAGCTGCCCTCAGGGAATGCAGCCGCCCTCGAGCTGTTTGCCAAGCTCGCGAAGCGGCACAAGTCCCCTGAGTGGAGCCATCGCGCGGATCGCCTCGCTGCCGCTCTGTCTGGCCTCGCCCTGACGGCCCCTGTCACATATGCCTACACGCTGGCAGCGATGGACGTGCTGCATCGTGGCGAAACAGGCGCCATACGATCCGGAGGCAAGGGTGCTGTGCGTGTAACCGCCAGGCGCAGGCAGAACACGCTGCTTGTCGAGATCGATATCGCGCCCGGTTGGCATGTCAACTCCGCCAAGCCGCTCGATGATCTTCTGATCCCGACAAGGCTGTCACTGGGCGACGTTGCAGTCGCTGCCATCGACTATCCTGAGCCGATCCGCCGGAAGCTCGGCTTCAGTGCCCGCGAACTCTCCCTTTACGAGGGACGCGTGTTGATCTCAGCGCCGGTTTCAGCCGGGCCGAAAGTGTCGTCGCGTGCCGTTCTAGAGTTTCAGCCTTGCAGTGACCGCATCTGTCTCGACCCCGAAAAGATCGAGCTCCCGATCCCGCCAGTCAGAGCCCCGAAGTGACGTGCTGCCGTTGGACCATGTTACGTCGAACGTGCAGGCCGCCTGGACCCGTTGAGTGTGCTTCTTGCACTGACGCGCTTCCGGCAGAAAAATGAGCCGCCGTCTCCCTCGGGGAAACAGCGGCTCATGAGCTTCAGGGAGGGTCCGTGTTACGTCAGGATGGGTCTCGGCTTCAGCGACATCTCGAGGAAGTTCTTTTTGTAGGCGGATTCACCGACCTTCCGCAGCACGCCACGGCCGAGCTTGTAGCGATAGTTGCCGCTGACCGGATCTGGCACCGCGTGGCAGACAGAGTTCGCCATCGAGCCGGGATAGTTGAAGGCGGCCTTCGCCACGCCCGGCTTGATTTCGTCGGACACGATCGCAACGGCGACGAACTGGCCGGTGACGGTCTTGATGTGGCCGTTCTTCATCAACTCGGTAAAGCTCAGGTCCTTGTCCTTGACGCCGACAGGTGCTCCGGTCTGTACGTAGACGGTGTCGTTGAACCCTTCGACGAGATCGCCCGACTCGATGCCCTCGGGTTTGGCGTCATCGGGATGAATGACGATAAACGGCCATGGCCAGCGCTTTGCGAGGTAGGGTTTGCGCAAATCGTCGAAGCCGGACTGCCACGTTTCGTTGACGCGTCCGTTGGTGATCCAGATCTCGCCCTTATCCTTGCGCGGCTTGATCGCCTCGTAGAAGTCCGACCAACTGTCGTTGTTCCAAGGTGCCTTCAGCATGTTGGCCTTGCCGGTATGCGTACCAAAGGCATAGAGCCACTTCTGGTCGGTCGTGACGTCCTCAAGTTCGCCCCACTTGTTGTTGGGGTCGTGCAGCTTCGGCGTGCCGACGAGTTTGCCGTCGATGACACGGATCGGCGTCTGAATGCCGGTAGTTCCCAGCTCGCGCAGCTTCTCGTGCGCGCGCTTGCCCTCGCGCTTGGCGTGAACCGCAAGAGCGTAGTAGTTGAGCACGCCGCCCCGCGAGAAGCGCGCGGCCTCCTCGAAGATGTCGTTCGACTCCTTCCAGTCGAAGCCCTTGAAGCCCATCTTCTGCGCGAACTTGCCGATCGCCCACCAGTCGGGCTTGGCCTCGCCCGGCGGATCGTTGAACTTGGCGTAGAGGCGCAAACGCCGCTCGGCATTGCATCGGGAAAAGTCCACCTCGCCCCAGCCGGCGGCGGGGAGCACGATGTCTGCGTACTGCGTGTTGAGTGGATCGACGGGGTAGATGTCGGAGTCGACCAGTACCATTCCGCCCGAATCTGCGCGATCGATGAACGTCTTGATTAAGTGATCGCGATCGACACTGCGCGGCTGGTGCTTGTTGCGGATCGTCAGGTCGCCGACGCGAGTCGAAAGCTCCTGTGAGGACAGCATCGCGGCGAACCACGTCAGGCCAATGGTCCAGAAGAAGCGAACGTTGCCGTCCATCACCCAGCGATCGACGTTGAGCGCCTTCTTGCGCCTGCCGGGATGCTTCTCCGGGCTCAAGAAGCCCTTGCCGCCGCCGGCGCCCATGCCGCCGCGCTGATGTCCGCCGCCACGCGAGATCACCTGGCCCGGGCGGTTGCCGGCGCCGCAGATCAGACCGAGCGTCGCCAGCGACGCGGTGTTCATGTAGTTGTTGGACCAGTAATTGCCTTTCTCCAGCATGAACGACGACTTGGGCCGCGAACCATCCGCCTTCGGCTTGGCGATCATCTCGGCTGCGGCCTGGATGAGATCCTTGTCGATGCCGGTAATAGCCGCCGCTTCATCGAGATTGGCGGCCTTCTCGTTGGCGATGAATTTCTGGAAGTCGTTCCAATCGCTCTGCCAGCGACCCCAGGTCGTGCGCCACTGCCAGCGGGTGTTGCGCGTGCCGCGGCCGTAGCCCGACTCGATCTCCCACTTGTTGTTGACCCACTTGTCGATGAACTCCTGGTCCTGCCACTTGTTGTCGATGATGATCTTCGACATGGCGAGGTGCAGAGCCGTATCCGTTCCCGGTGTAACGGGCAGCCAAAGCCCGCCTCGATCGACACCATACGCCACACCCATGGTCTTGTGCGGCGTGACGAAGATCATCTTCTTGTCGGGCACGTCGCCGTACATCATCCATTCGGTGAACAGCACGGTCTTGGTTTCGTAAGGATCGACGCCGGACAGGAAGGCGACCTCGCACTTGCCCCAGTCGTCGTAGGAGGCGGCAAACGAGTTGATGCCGGCATCGTCGAGGCCGGCTGCATCCTCTGCGTTCTGCGGTTTGTCATGCGGCGCATAGACAGGGGTGCCGATGGCGCGGTTGACGAGCTTGGAGATCGCGTAGGTGTTCTCGAAGTACTCGTATGAATACGTCTTCATGCCCCACGCATGCTCGCCGTGGCTCTTCAGAACATGCTTGGAGACCTCCGCCATGACGTCGGTGACGAGTTCCCACGAAACCGGCGTCAAGACGCCCGCGATCCGGATCATCGGATACTTCAGGCGGTCGCGCGTCGGGGTGTCGGGATTATAGATCTTCTGAGCGAGTGTGCCGCCGCGGACGGAATGGTTGCCGTTGCGGTTGACGACGGTGGCATCAGGGTCGGCAATCACGATCATATGGTGCGGGCGGCCATCATGCATGCCGATGTTATGCTGCGAAGGCGCGATCCACGGTGCGCCTCCGGTCGGGAAATCGACGCCGAACGCGTTCTGGTCTTTCGCCGCGCCGCCTTCGCGGCCGACCGGCCAGCGGTAGACTTTGTAGCTGCACGCGACGATGCAATAGCCGCATGCCGTGGTCAGGACTTCCGCTTCCGGCGGCGGCAGCGGCACATGCTCGCTGTTCTGGATCGAGGTCTTTGCTTTCTTGGCCATCTCGATGTTTCCTTCACGCGCCGGTTGGATTGCGGTTGTAGCCGTAGAAGAGGCCCATCACGCCGGTAGCGACGATGTCGTCGCCGTCGATCTCGAGCACGATCTGCGGCAGGCTCGCGGCCGAATGTCCCGAGACCACCATGCCGTGCTTGGTCAGATCGAACGTCGACAGGTGCAACGGGCAGGGTCCCAGAACGTTGTGCTTGGACTTGAAGGTGCTAGCATCCATTTGGCCGCCCATGTGGGGGCACACCGTGTTGAATGCGACGATGTTGCGCTTCTCGCCAGCCCCTCCACCTGCCTCCTCCGATAGCATCACAAGGACATTTTCGATGTCCTTCGTGGGATACTTGAAGGCAATCGCCTGGCCCATCTTCAGTGCCGAAACCTTGCCGACGGTCTTGCGCGCATAGGAGCTGGTGACGAGCTGCTGCGCTTCGGCTCCGCTGCCATAGGTGGCGAGTACGGTGATTGCAGACCCACCGAGAATGAGGAAGTTGCGACGGCTGACGCACGTGACCGGCGTCGGCTTCTCGGACGTCTGTTGCGGATGTGCTGTCATTTCGGGAACTCCGCCCAGGTTCTGGTTTCAGGAAGCTTCGGCTCTTTCATGAGAAGTGGCTCGTCCATCGACAGGGACTCGAGGAACGCGACGAGATCGGCTCGTTCCTGCTCCGAGAGCTTCAGCGGCTTGAGAACCTTGTTGCCCTCGCCGCCACCCTTGTCATAGAAGGCGACGACATCGGCCAGGGAGGCCAGCGCACCGTTATGCATGAACGGTGCGGTCCATTTCAGTTCCCGCAATGAAGGTGTCCGGAACTTGCCCTTGTCCTCGGGGCGCTTGGTCTTGTGGTAGAGACCAAGATCGTCGGCGCCGGAGCGATAGGTGTCCTCTGACATCCCCTTCTGGTAGAGCTCCCAGCGAAGCGTGATCTGATGCAGCGGGTCTTCCTGGAACTCCTTGGCCGCCGGCACGCCGGTGGCATAGTAGCGTTGGTCGGAGGCAAGCGCGCCGTTGTGACAGGCAATGCAGGCGGCCTTGCCATTGTAGAGTTTCATGCCCCTCTGCGCCGGTTCACTCAGCGCTTTCTTGTCGCCAGCGAGATAGCGGTCGAACGGTACCTTCTTGGCGTCGGTCACGATGGTTCGCTGGAAGGCGGCGATTGCCTGCCAAGCCTGCGCCATATGCGGCCACTCCGTGCCAAAGATCTTCTTGAACTCGGCGACGTACTCAGGGACGAAGCGCAGCTTCATCTCCATCATCGAGCCATCGCCGTTGCCGGCCACCGCACCGCCAGCCGCCGCCGGTGCCTGCGCCTCGAGCGAGGTAACGTTGCCCTCCCAGAACAGCTTGTTGTAGTAGGCGCTGTTGAGGACCGTTTGCGAGTTGCGCCAGTGCTGCGTGCCCGGATAGCCGAACGAGATCGGGCCGCCGGTGCCCCAGCCGATATCGGGCTGATGGCAGACGACGCAGCCGAATTCGCCATTGCCTGAAAGGCGCCCATCCCAGAACAGCTTCTTGCCGAGTTCCACGATCTCAGGCGACATCGGGTTGTCGGCGGGAATGGGAGGCGGTGGCAATGTCGCCAGAGGCGGATACTTTTCTGCAGCAGCGGCTGTCGCACAAAGTGTGATCGCGACAGAAGCTGAGAGAGCCCCAGTGAAACGTCTCGAATACATGATGCGTCTCCTCAGTTCTTGCCGACGGTGCGGAGTTTATAGTCCGGCAACACCGGCGCCTTCTCTGTCGGGGCTTTGCCGGTCATCGACTTCAGGAATGCAACGAGATCAGCGCGCTCGGCATCAGACAACTGCAAGGGCTTCATGCCTGACTTTTCGCCGCCGCCTCCATTGTAGAAGGCAACGACATCCTCGAGCGTCGCGAAGACACCGTTGTGCATGTAGGGTGCCGTCTGGCCGATATCCCAGAGTGAGGATGTCAGGAACTTGGCCCAGTCCTTCTTGTCCTTGGTGACCACGTAATGGCCGACGTCTTCGCGCAGGTTCATGTAGTTGGGCGTGCCCTGGGTCGAGAAGTGGCGCAGCATCGAGATCTGGCGCTCGGCGTTCTTGTCGAGTTCAGGGTTCGCCGGAACTCCAGTGGCATGCACCTTGCCGTCACTGAGCGTTGCGCCGAAATGACATTGAACGCAGCCGGCCTTGCCCTCGAACAAGGCCATGCCGCGCAACGCGGCTTCGCCAAGCGCGCCCTTGTCGCCGCGCAGATACTTGTCGAGCGGAGCATCGACGGTGCGGATCGTCTTCAGGTACTCGCCGATCGCCCCATAGATTTTTCCGCCGTAGGGATCGCCCTTGAAGGCCTTCTCGAACATGGCCTGGTACTCGGGCACCTGCTTCAGGCGCTCCTGTGCGAGGCGGCTGTCCATGTTCATGGTGTGCGCTTCAGTGAGCATATCGCGCACGAGCGTGCCGGCATCCGAGCCGTCCAGTCGGCCATCCCACATGAAGTAGCTGCGATGCCCGGCGTTGAAGAGATTGGGCGCGTTGCGGAAATACTGGATGCTGGTGTAACCGTTTGAGAGCGGCTTTCCGTCGCCCCAACCCTTTGCCGGATCGTGGCAGGTTGCGCAGCTGGTTGCGGTGTCGCCCGAAAGGCGCGCGTCGAAGAACAGCTTGCGGCCGAGTTCGACCTTGTCGGCATTCACCTTCTTTGCGTCGGGTAGCGGCGCAAGTTTCGTGTCGGCCGATGATGCAGGTGCTGCCATCAACATCGACACAAGTAGGCCGGCGATCGCCAGCCTCGTATGCGGCAATCGTGTCTCCCTCATCGGGGCCTCCCTTTGGAGCGGCACTGTTTCGAGGAGAGTTCAAGGTGGGTGGCCAAGCTGCGCACGCCCCGATCAACCTCGCCTCCAGATGCCTCTTTCTGTCTTGAGCACTGGTAGTGTTAGCAGCCCAACTGCGCGCTGGTATTTCGGAAGCGATGTCGCTTGATGAAGAAATATTAAAAAGTATGACCGGCGTGTATCACGCGGGAATATGCGCCTTGTCGAGCAACTCGCGAAGGCGACTGGCAAGCTCTGCCGGGTGGATTGGCTTTTCCAGTAGTACGTAACGAGGCTTACTCTCGATCTTCATGCTCTGCGGCCGATAGCCTGTACAGAGGATCACCGGACACGATGGCTTCAAGCGCAGCACCTCGTGGGCGAGTGTCTCGCCATTCATGTCCGGCATCACGAGATCTGTCATGACAAGATCGAACTTTCCGGGCTCGCGGATGAAGGCTTCCAGAGCGCTGCGGGGGTCGGTGTAGGCCGCCACCCGATATCCAAGACGCATGAGAACCCTGCGATAGGTCGAGGCGACGTCGGCTTCGTCATCGACCAGCAGGATCTGCTCGGAGCCGCGTGGCAGGTCCTCTTGCGAAACCTTGCCCACGGTGCCCGCCTCGACGCGGGGCAGTGTCACCTCGAAGCGGGCACCCTCTCCCGGTTGGCTGGCGAGAGAAACAAAGCCGTCCATGTCCTGGACGAGCGTTGCAACCATCGTCAGGCCGAGGCCTGTGCCTTTTCCCAGCGGCTTGGTCGTAAAGAACGGGTCGAAAACTCGCTTGGCCGTATCAGCGGATAGACCCGGCCCATTGTCCGTGACGACGAGTTTCAGCCAAGATTCATGATCGCTGTCATGGCCGGATAACGCTTCGGGGGCGTCCGTGTCACCGACGACCGTGATCTCGATCTCACCCGCCTCTTTCGGCACGGCCTCGGCTGCGTTGCGGCACAGGTTCATCACGATCTGATGAATGTGCGTCGGGTCGGCCAGCACCCAGGCGTCGTCGGTCTCGAAGCGTGTTTTCACCTTGGTAGTGGGCGGGATCGACGCCTGGATGAGCTTTACCACCTCCTGCACCTCGTCCTGCAAATTGAGCTTCTGCGGAGCAGCAGGTTGGCGCCGCGCAAATGTCAGGAGTTGCTGGACGAGCGACTGGGCGCGGCGCGCCGCAATCTCAATTTGAGTAATCTCCCGGCCAATATCGCTGTCCTTCTCGGCATCGAGACTCGCCAGATGTGAAGCGCCGAGAATTGTCGTCAGCACGTTGTTGAAGTCGTGTGCGACACCGCCCGCAAGCAGCCCAACGGCCTCCATTTTCTGCGCCTTCACAATCTGCTCGCGGGCCTTGCGCTTCTCGGTGATATCTTCACCGATGCCGATGAAA
Source organism: Hyphomicrobiaceae bacterium (assembly GCA_020442185.1). Taxonomy (GTDB): domain Bacteria; phylum Pseudomonadota; class Alphaproteobacteria; order Rhizobiales; family Hyphomicrobiaceae; genus JAEUMD01. Next base: position 26,938 of record JAGRKS010000002.1, on the reverse strand, counting down.
TTCTGGATCTCTCCGTCGGCGTCCGTTAGCGGCAGTATCGTCGTTTCCGCCCAGTAGTGCGTGCCGTCCTTCCTTCGGTTTCGGAAAACTCCTCGCCATTCCTGCCCCTTGCTTAGCGATCTTCGGATTGCTCCATACTCGTCGGCGCTGGTGTCGCCGGATTGGAGAAGGCTCGGGGTGCGGCCTTCAACTTCCGACAGTCTATAGCCGGTCAGGTCTTGGAAGCGGCGGTTCACATACTCGATGCGGCCATTGGTGTCGGTAATCACGATCGTGGCCGGGCTCTGCTCGACCGCTCGCATCAACTTCTTTTCGGATCGCTCAGCGCGTAGCCTTTCGTAGAGTTCAGTAGCAAGCTGACGGACCGCATCGCGCAACTCGCGGACCAGGAGATAGAGCAAAGCAAACAGGAGGAAAGCGACCAGACCGAGCCCTGCGAGGAACCGAAATCCCAGGCTGATCAAGGCTTCGCCTTCGGAAACAGACGCTGCAATCTCCCTGGTGGCACTATCCCGACTGGCGCGCCAAACCGCCTCTAGCGTTTGCAGAGCATCTATCGCCTCGGTGTCGTCGACCTTGACCAGACGATCGGTCTGCGTGACGTTCCAATCCTGGCTGGCGGCTTGCCGGGCGATCGGAATGCGGGCCTGATAGGTCTCGATGGTGCGGCGGATGGCGAGCAGCGCATCGCGTTCTTGTGTCGAAGGATTGCTTGCGAGGTAGGCGTCCAGGCTGGCGTAGAAGCCGGCCAGGCGCCTTTCGACGGCGTCGATGTACGACTTGTCCTTGCGCAAAACGTAGTTCTTGAAATCGTGAATGATGCCGCCATAACCGAGGTGCCCGCGAATCTCGCTGATCAAAAGGCCCTTGCGATCTGCGCTTTCAGAGAAGGCCGACCAGCTTCCGGAGATGTCGCGGAAACGCTTTTGGGTTTCAAGACCCAGGTAGAGGCCGACGATGACCGTCGATAGAAGAAGCAAGCCGCCGCCGACGCCGATAGCGTATGCCCGGCGGCTGGATATCGAGCTCTCGGCCTGTCTGGGCATGGGCCACCACTCCGCTAGTGTCCGCCGCCATGCGGCAGGCAATTCAACGCAACTCTCGAGCCAACAAGACTATCGCCGAGGCCTTTGAACCCAATGACCGAACGAATTCTCGTTGTCGATGATGATCCACAATTGACAGGGTTTCTAGACCGCTATCTTACCAAGCAAGGATTTGAGGTTGTGTGCGTCGGCACAGCGACCGAGATGGTAGCCAAGTTGAAGGCACAGGACTTCAATTTGTGCGTCCTCGACCTGATCCTGCCCGACAGAGACGGGTTCGACGTTACCAAAGATCTGCGGGCAACATCACGGTTGCCGATCGTCGTCTTGTCGGCGAGGTCAGAAGTGTTCGACCGGATCATCGGACTGGAGCTCGGCGCCGACGACTATATCACCAAGCCCTTCGAGCCGCGGGAACTCCTCGCCCGGATCAAGGCAGTGCTGCGAAGGGCGCGTGAGTACGAGTCACCCGTCGCGATGCCGGTCGGGGCAACCAAGGCGCTCTTGTTCGGAGATTGGAAACTCGATCTTGAAACGCGCACGCTCATCAATCTGCTAACCGGCGCGCCCGCCAGACTGACAGCGATGGAGTTTGCCATGATGCGGGTCCTACTCGAGCACCCCAATGTCGTACTGAGCCGCGACCAGATCCTCGATCTCGTCCACGGCGAATCGACCTACGTCGCAGACCGTGCCATCGACGTCCATATCGCACGCCTGCGCCGCAAGATCGAGCGCGATCCCGCCGAGCCGGAGTTCATCAAGACCGTGCGCGGTGAAGGTTATGTGCTGGCGGGAAAGGTATCGGGAGCCTGACGCGATTGTCGCTCCGGGCTCTCGTATCGACAGTCAGGACTCTTGCTGCTGCTTTGCGATTTCCGCTGGCGTTATATGTTGCGTGTGACCCTAACCCCCAGCGGAACCCTGTTGTGGATTTGTGTTCGCTCCATCGATAGGAATGCTGGGAGAGCGCTGCACGCCGATGGTCTGGCCCGTCCTGGCTCGCTCACGCGCTCGTGTATTGAATGATCATTCCAGAAAGGCTATTTGATTTCCGCAGGAGAAGTGGTCGGATGCCCTTGGAGAAGCGGTTCAACAAGCAGGAGGCGCTGGGACAAGCGCTGGAAGCCTTCTGGTCGCGCGGGTTCGAGGCGACCTCGATGCAGGATCTCGTCGACTGCATGGGCATCAATCGTGGCAGTCTTTACGCAACGTTTGGCGACAAGCGTGCGCTGTTCCTTGCCGCACTCGCCAGCTATGACGAGAGGCGCAGACATATGCTGGCTGGGTTTGAGAAGCGTTACGAGCCCCGCGATGCCATTCGCCAGGTCTTTCTCGCGTTCACACGCGACGTATCGGAGGCGGGCGGCAACAAGGGCTGCTTCATCACCAACACGGCGCTCGAACTCGCTGCCCACGACCGCGAAATCCGCAAGCTGGTCGCGACGGCGCAAGCGAACGTGGAGGACTTTTTCGTCCGCATGATCAGGAAGGGCAAGTCGGCCGGCGATATTCCGCAACATGTCAGGCCGGCAGAGACTGCGCGTGGTTTGCTCGCGTCACTGCTCGGACTGCTGGTGCTGACGCGCAGCCGGCCCGAAGGGACATTGCTCAAGGCCATCGTCGACGAGGCAATGCGGCGCCTCGACTGATTTTTTTTTACCCGGAATGGAACGGTCGTTCCAAAAAAGCAGAAGGCGTTTGGGGTGGGAGAAAGAAGGATCACCACCGCCCATGCACGCCCGAAACGGTCAGTCTGGTGAACACTTAGCAAGCGTATCAACAACGGAGACAGCACATGACATATCGCATCACCGGTTTGCCCCTGCTCACGATCGACACCGCAGTTGGCAAGGCCAAGACACTGCTCGAAGCGGCCAAGAAGAAGCTCGGCTTCGTGCCAAACATGTACGGCGCGATGGCCAATGAGCCGGCCCTCTTCGAGGCTTATGCAGCGGCCTATGACGCATTCCGCGCCGAGACCGGTTTCACTCCGGTCGAGCAGGAGGTGATCTTCCTCGCAATCAGCCGCGCCAACGGTTGCGACTACTGCATGGCGGCCCACAGCTTCATAGCGGACGCGATGTCGAAGGTACCGAAGGACGTGACAGACGCCATACGCGACGGGCACCAGATCGCGGACGCAAAGTACGCAGCTTTGGCCAAATTCACCACGACGATGGTGACATCACGCGGCAGGCCGACGGACGCCGATGTGGCTGAGTTCCGCGCCGCAGGCTACTCGGAGAAGAACATACTCGGCGTCATCCTCGCCATCTCGGTCAAGACGCTGAGCAACTACGCCAATCACGTCTTCCATACGCCTGTGGACGAGGTTTTCGCCAGCCGCGCGTGGTCGGCTGCTGCGTAACGACGAGCGATGGCCGCATCGCCGTTCGTTTGGCGTTGCGGCCATCGTGTTGCGGGCAATTCCGGGTGCAGTGTTGCGTGAGAACTATTGGCCGCCGGCGGCCTGCGTCAGTCCGTCCAGGGCCTTGCGCATCTTGGCGAAGATCTCGTCGTGCGTCTTCACGCCGTGCCGGAACTCGAGGTCCTCTGGATCGGGAAACGTCATCCATACTTTTCCGGAGTTGTCCTGCCAGGTCAGAATCTTCATCGGCAAGTCGATCCCCATCGTCGGGCCTTCCTGCATCAACGGCGTGCCGAGCTTGGGATTGCCGAATATCACCAACCCAGTCGGAGCAAGCTCGAGGTCGGCAGCCTTTGTGGCCGCGGCATGGTCGATACGTGCCGCGATCTTGATGCCGCGCTTCTCGATGGCTGCAGCAAGCCTGTCGACGGTTTGCTTCACGCCATGTTGGCTCTCGATCTTGATGAGGCTTTCAGCACGAGTTGTCAGCGAGGCAACGAGAAGAAACAGAGCAGCGTAAACGAAGCGCATTGCGATCCTCAGAAGGAAACGTCAGTAGGTCTTGGCATTTTGCGGCCAGCGCAGGAATGAGCGCCCGATCAACGCTCCAATCCCTGTCAGAATCGCGACGGAGCCGACGTGCCATGTCAGCACCATCAGGCTGGCGTCCTGCTGATGAAAGAGACGTAGCGCTGCGGCACCTAGTGACGCCGCGGCGAGGGCGGCCAGCATGGTCGCTGTTATCGGGGCGATCGGAGCGCCTCGTCTTATCATTGCCAGGATCAAGACAGCCGGTACACTTCCGACAAGGACGATATAGGGGAAGCACATCAGGTCCGGTGTGATCCGCAGACCTTCTGGCCCCGTCGAGATCCACGCTGCCCAGCATCCGGTACCCAGAGAGGCAAGCCAGACGCCAAGAGCGGGCAATGGCGCAAATCGTTCCCAGAGCGGGCGTCCAGGGCAACCGGCACAGAAGGCTGCACCGGCTGCAAGCATGCTCGTCATCAACGCGGCAACCACTTCGACCACGAACTGTGGCTCCTGGAGCCTTAGGCCGATATCGGGCCTCAAGCCCATGGCAGCGACCACCAGAGCAGCGAACATTACGGAGATCATGAACCAGATCGCCATGCGCAGGTGAGGAGAACGCAGCCTCCGGACGGGGGCAGCGCACCCGGCGAGGGCGCCCACGAGCGCATCCGTGTCTCTCTCTGTCGATCCGTTCATTCCAATATCCGCCGCATCACTTTCATAGCCCGATGGACAGTCACCTTGAGGGCTGAAACACTCTTGCCTGTCACAGCAGACGCCTCCTCCAGAGACAGGCCTTGAATTTTCATGAGCTTGATCGCCTGCCGCTGAGTTGCCGATAAGCCCGCCAGCGCACGTTGGATCTCACCGTGATCGTCAAGAACGTCCTGATCACTCTTCGTTTCATCCTGCAAAGAGGTTTCAGGCATGATCTCGACCGTGGTTTCGTTGGCCGAACGCGCCGAGGTGCGCCGGGCGGCGTCAGCAATGCGGCGCGCCGTGATCGTCGACAGCCAGGGCCCGAACGGACGCCCAGGATCGTAGGTATGCCGCACAACATGGATTGAGAGCAGGACATCCTGGACGATGTCCTCGACGTCGTTCGCGTTCCGCCACTTGCGACGGACCATTGCGCGCACCACCGGCAGAATATCGGCGAGCAGCCGGGTGTAGGCGGAGTTGTCGCCATCTTGAGCCGCACGCATCCAGTCGCGCCAGAGTTCGTCGCGAGCTGCTCGGCTGGATTGCGGCTCGTGTTGCGTCATCGGGCAGGGTCCGGCGCTTGGGTGGTTGCGAAGTGCCAACGGCGCCTCTGGGAATGAGCAGTGATCGGTCTGGTCATCCTATCCCACAACAATCTTTCACGACCTTCTCAAGACAACGTGACGCCCATGTGGATCGAGAAAGGTAACCGAGGTTCCGATCCTGGCGAAGCTCTTAAGCAGAATGGCTCGGAATTACCCGCGTCCATTAGTTATCGTAGAGGAGCTTTGTAATGAAGATTTTCATGTTGAGTTTCGCGCTTCTTGTCCTCGCCGCACCCAGCATCGCGTCCGCAAAGGGAGGCGATCGTGTTCTTTCCGATCTGGTGAAAACCGGCAGCATCGTTCATCCGAACGGCATCACCGGCGGAAAGTAGCGGCTCTCCGGTCCTTCGGGGCTGAAAGAGTGGCCAGCGATCCTGAATGGACACGCGGGCCGGCCATGCCCACGCATTGGCCGGCCCGTCTCACCCCTTCTACCGATTGCCTCATCCACTTCTGATTCGGGGTGCGTCCGTGGTGGACCGGAAATGAGTGCCTCCAGCCTCGACTTTCCGCAGAGGGTTCGATTCCTTCCGCCCCGCCCACCGTTACCAACAACAAGAATAGCAGAAACGGGACGCCATGAAGGTTCTGCTCATAGGGCGTAGCGGCTCGCAAAATGCGGTTCTTGCGCAGATGCTCAAGGCCAGGAAATGCCTTGTCGACCAGATTGCAACGGTTGGCGAGGCCGAGGAACTACTTGCCCTGAGCCACTATGATATTCTTCTGCTGGATCTTGACGATGCAGATTCCGAGAGCCGTTTGGCGCTGGGGCGAATGAGACATCGCTGGCCGGCGCCGAGGCTCGTTGTGATGGCGCGAGACATTTCATCCGGAGCGTTGTCGGAACTCATCAACCTCTCCGCGGACGATTTCATCCTGAAGCCCATAAGACCGATCGAGCTCGAGACCAGGATCAGGCTTTCGCTGAGAGGGGAGGCGCAGCCACTCAATTCCGCGCTCTCTGTCGGTCCCGTCAGGATCGATCTGATCACCCAGGATGTCTCGCTCGCCGGAGAAAGCGTCGAGCTGACGGCAAGGGAGCGCAGCGTCCTCAGCGTGCTTGTCAGTCACTGCGGGAAAATTGTCAGCAAGGACTTCATCGCATCGAGGATATTCTCGATCGACGATGAAACGGCCATCGATATCATCGAGGTCTACGTGCACCGCTTGCGCAAGAAGCTCGCGCATCCGGATTGTCTGATCCGCACCGTGCGGGGTCAGGGATACGCTTTCGAGGTACGCAAGGCCTGAGCGCCGCGCGGCCCAGTTCAGCAAGTCTCTCCGTGCGCCTTCCACCAGGCAAAAAAATGAGGCTGCTCAGACGGGAGTCAGAAGCAGCCTCCTAGGGGGGTCGTGCAGATTGGGTAGTAAGCGGTAGTGTAGTGAATACGCGGTACTTAGAAGTTGATCAGAGCGCCGAACTTGACGATCTGAAGTTCGTCGAGGTCAACATTGACTGCGCCTCCAAGGTTGTCGATGTCACCCTCGATATTGCGGTAGACGAGGAACAGGGACATTGCGGCAGCGTCAATCTCCTGCACGATGCCGAGGCCCCAACGCTGCATCTCTGTGCCGGTCACGCCGTCCTCGATCAATGCCTGGCTCATCATGTCGTCATGCTGGCCATATTCGCCGAACAGCACCGTGTGGCCGAGCGGGTGGAATTTGCGGCGAAGGCCGGCCTTCAGGTAATAGAAGTCGCTGTCGGGAATGGCGAGGCCGAGGTTGGCGGTCCTGTGCTCATTTTCCTCACGGCCATATGCGCCGTAGAGGAAGAGGCCAGTCGGTGTGTGCTGGACGTAGGCACCGATCTGGTAATAGTCGGACTCGTGTCCGCCGCCGAGACCGGTATCGCCAAGGCCTTCCGTCGAGTTCGAGTAGGCACCGGCAATCGCCACCTTGACGCCGTTGAACTCGCCGGCATAGCGGACCGCGACATCCCAGAAGTCGTCCTCGCCCCATGAAGCCGAGACCGAGAACCCACCGAAGGTCGGCGAGTCGTAACGCACCGCGTTCAACGGCACGCCGTTGCAGTCGGCGCCGATGCCTGCATCGATGTGGTGGCACATGGCCACGTCAGCCCAACGCAGATCAGCACCACCGACGTTGATGAAGTTTCCGGCACCGTCGCGCAGCTTGAAGCTGACGTTGTCGAAGATCACCCAGTTGGCCGGCACCAGAGAGCCGGATCCGTCGACGAGGATTGCCGTGTTGTCGGAAGCCTGCGAAACAAGCCCAACGGAAACTTTGCCGTACTTTTCGGAACTCAAGTACCAGTAGGTCTGCAGGTTGTGCGTCGTGCCCGTCAGGAGTGCATCGTCGCGGTCCTGATCGACGGCCAGAGGATCAGCGGCGTTGGCCTCGATGTGTACAACGTAGCCAGCCTGCCATCCCGGTGCGATCTGCGCGGAGCCGGTCAACTTGAAGTGGCTCGAGAGGGTTGTGCCGAGCCCAGTGACATAGACGTTGCTCTCGGTACCATCGTCCCAGAACATCACCTGTTCGGCGACCCAGCCAGAGATGGCGACAGACACCTTGCGGTTGCCCTTGCGGACGGTGGTCGCCTCGAGTTCGCTAATCCGTTCTTCCAGATCGGCGCAGCAGTCACCTCCCAGGTCGGCGGCCACTGCGGGTGTTGTGAACGCTGCGACCGAGGTCAACAGTGCCACGGTGAGAAAATGTCGTCTCATAAATTCCCCCTGTTTCGGGACGCCAGACAAATTTTTGATTCCGACGGCCCAGCAGGCTGCGGGCCACGATGTATTGGAACGTTAGCCGCAGTCGCTTTATTCAGCCTTTAGCGCGTGTGGCGGGACGGCAACGCGTGAAACGACGCCTGCTCGGTTTGCTGGCGGACCCCGCTCCAAAGTTTTTTGCTCCCGCACATAATCAAGCATTCGTGATCGGCAGAGCGGCTGTCGCGCGCTGTCGCAGCACGACGGCCGTAACCTTTGCACTCGTCCCTTCGAACTTGATTGCGTGGGGCGCTTGGCGCCTCCGAAGTCAACAAAAGGGATTTAATCATGGATCGTAAGACCACTCAGATCTCGTCGCTGGCCCTCGCAGGTGCTTTTGCCGCCGCCCTCGGCATGGCAGCGACGGACGCCAATGCGCAGATGGACATGAAGAATATGGAGAAGTGCTACGGCGTAGCGCTGGCCGGGAAGAATGACTGCAAGGCCGGCAAGGGCACGACGTGTGCAGGCACCTCGACGGTCGACTACCAGGGCAACGCCTGGAGCCTGGTCAAGAAGGGCACCTGCGAGCAGGTCTCGACGCCACATGGCAACGGTAGCCTGCAGTGCATCGGCGATCGTGGCGGCAAGTACGACTGCAGCGAAGCCTGAGCCGTGCCATGAGCGCTGTCCCCCGGAGCGCGATGGCAGACCCGATCCCGGCTGGCGCCGGGGTCGGGCTCAAGCCTGAGCACTATCAGCATATTCTCAAGACGCGACCCGCCATCGGCTGGTTCGAGGTCCACGCCGAGAACTACATGGAAGCCGGTGGGCCGCCTCATCACTATCTGTCGGCCATTCGCTCGATGTATCCGTTGTCCGTGCATGGCGTTGGCATGTCGATCGGCGCTGATGAAGAACTCGATCAGCTTCACCTCGCGCGTTTGAAGGCTGTCTGCGATTGCTATCAGCCGGGCCTCGTATCCGAGCATCTGGCCTGGTCAACGCATGAGGGCACGTTCTTCAATGATCTTCTGCCAGTCCCCTATAATTGTCAGACGCTGCAACGTGTATGCAGCCACGTCGATCAGATCCAATCGACGTTGAAGCGGCAGATACTCCTCGAAAATCCCTCGACGTATGTGGTGTTCGACGCATCCGAAATGAGCGAAGTGGATTTCATCAAGCAAATATCGGAACGAACCGGCTGCGGCCTTCTGCTCGACGTCAACAATGTCTTCGTTTCTGCTACAAACCACGGCTTCGATCCGGTCGCCTACATCGATGAATTCCCGATCGAACGTGTGGGCGAAATTCATCTTGGCGGTCACTCGGTGGACGCCGATGACACGGGCCGCACGCTCCTTATCGATTCGCACGGGACGCAGGTCGTAGATCCTGTGTGGGAGCTCTTCCGTCATGTCGTTCGCCGTACCGGCCGGTGCCCGGTGCTGATCGAATGGGACAATGATGTCCCGGAGTGGGAGTCACTTCATATGGAGGCGATCCGCGCAGAAGCAATTTTGCACAGGGAGGGAGCACGCCATGCCGTCGCTTGACCAGGTGCAACGTGAATTCGCATCGGCCATCTTTCATGCGTCACGTCCCGTGCCGGCTGGCGTCGGCAGCAACCATGGCGGCGCCGCGAACAAGCGATTTGCGGTTTATCGCAACAATGTCGTGATGAGCCTCACCGATGTTGTGGCAGCCTTCTTCCCGGTTGTTGCGAGACTTCTGGGCGGGGACTTCTTTCGCGCTACGGCGCGCGCCTTCATTCTTGAGCGGCCGCCGGCTTCGCCCGTGTTGACCCGGTATGGTGCGGAGCTTCCAGAGTTCCTTTCCGAGTTCCGACCCGTGACCGACCTCCCGTACCTGCCCGATGTGGCGCGCCTCGAATGGATGCAGCAACGCGCCTATCACGCGGCAAACGCTCGCCCGCTTACGCGGGCAGACCTGTCGCATGTAGAGCCTGACGAAGTTCCTCGACTTTGTTTCCTGTTTCATCCCTCCGCCCAGATCCAGCGTTCCAGGTTTCCGGTCTTTTCCATCTGGCGCACGAATACTTTCGATGAAGATGTCAAATTCATACCGGCGGAGGCCGCAGGTGAGGCGGTGCTCGTCTCTCGGGTCGGTCTCGAGGTGAAAGCGCTTCTGCTGGATCCCGGCTTCTACACGTTCTTCGAGGCGCTCATGGCTGGAGTGCCATTGGGTGAAGCTGCAATGGAAGCATCACGAGAGGCGAGCGCGTTCGATTTCCAGAAGGCGCTCGCTGCGTTGTTGGATCTTGGCGCGGTCTACGGGCATGGAGCTTCGTGACGCTCGCGCGTTTACTGAAATTCGAGGCTGAGGAATTGAAGATGGCATCGGTGGTCGGCAAGTTCATAAGGATACTTGAATCGCTTCCATATGCGATCATTGCGCTCCTGGCTCGGGTCGTCATCGGTCTCGTGTTCTACAAGTCCGGCCTGACCAAGATCGATGGCTTTGCGCTCAAGGACGCAACGTTCTTCCTGTTTGCGGAAGAGTACAAGGTTCCGCTCATTCCGCCGGTCATGGCGGCGTATATGGCAACGGCAGCCGAGTTGACCCTGCCCTGGCTACTCTGGCTTGGTATCGGCGCACGAATCGCCGCGCTGGGATTGTTCGGCATGACAGCGGTCATTCAGATATTCGTCTATCCCGACGCCTATATGACCCACGGGCTATGGGCGATCGCACTCTTGATGATCGTAAAGTTCGGTCCTGGCGCCTTGTCGATTGACCACGTGATAAGGTCACGCAGCGTCGGCATGGAGAGCACGAGCACACCGGCCATGTGGAAACTGTGAATGGCATGCGAAGCTCGGTGCGATGACAGCGATCGATAGAGTTCTGGACAGAATAGGACGCTTCATCGCATCTCGTCTGGAGGCGCAGTCCAGTGGCTACGAGCCTTTCACGCCATCAGATCCAGATACCTTGCGGCGGGTTCTCAAGGTGGGAGACGTTCTGCTCGTCGAGGGCAATCAGAAGGTTGGCGCCGCGATCAAGTACCTTACACAATCGACATGGTCTCATGCGGCCTTGTATGTGGGTGATCTGGCGGCCCCGCCAGCAGAAGGCAAAGAGAAATGCATGCTTGTCGAGGCCAACCTCGGTGAGGGGGTCGTTGCGACACCGCTCTCGCGATATGCAACCTTCAATACGCGGATCTGTCGGCCGGTCGGTCTGACCAGCGATGAGTTGCGCGATGTCGCGCTGTTTTCCATCGCCCGGATTGGCAATACCTACGACACGCGCCACATCGTCGATCTGGCCCGCTATCTCTTCCCGACGCCGCCCGTTCCTGTGCGCTGGCGCAGGCGAATGATCGCGTTAGGCTCGGGAGAACCCTCGCGGGTGATCTGCTCGACCTTGATCGCGCAGGCTTTCCAGAGTCTGCGCTATCCGATCCTGCCGCGCATCGATCGCGTTCCAGACCAGAAGTTTGCGTCGAGCGAATATAGCCAGTCTGAAATCCTGCACATCAGGCACCACAGCCTTTTCACGCCGCGGGATTTCGATCTGTCGCCCTACTTCCAGGTCGTCAAGCCGACGATCGAGGCAGGGTTCGATCCGCACGCATTGACCTGGGCTGACGACCTCGATGGCGGAAGCTGCGAACTGGCGACTCAATCGCGCGACGAAATAGTTCCAAAGAGTGCCGATGCTGGCTCCCCGGTCTGATCGTTGTCGTTGAAGATGGCGATGTAGCGCAGCGGCGGCGCCTCACTCCCGAACGCATTGAGGAAATCGGCTGCAACGTTCCGCGTTTCGGTAAGCCATGCACCGCTATCGCCAGAGCCGCGCAGCTGGATATAGCGCAAATGATTGAACCTTGTCGATTTGATGAGCGTTCCGTTCGCGACGGGTGTTGACGTCCATACATACGCCAACGTCGGAACATCCCGGTTCCACCAGGTCGGATCTCCGAAGACGAAGGCGATCTTGGCGGCGAAGTCTTCCCGTTCCCGCACGCGGATGTCGGCCGTGACGTGGATCTTGTCGACCCGCCAGGTCCAGGTGACGCGAGACAGGCCGGAACGGGCGCTGCGGACGGCCGCGTGGATGCCGGTCGCGGAGCGGCTGGGCTGGCTCCTGAGGCAAATGCCGGCAGGACCAGGCTCGGCACTCAGTCGGTTCGACCCTACGAAGTCTGTGCGCACACCCGATGACAGCATGGTAGCGGGGTCCGCAAGGACGCTCTCGGCCATGGTCGGTTGTGTTAGCAGCAGCGCTGCCAAGAGAACCGCCATGCACCGGACAAACGCGGATTTGGACATGCCCAGCCTGTTCAATCCAACAGCGCTTGGCTGCATGTCGTGTCGCCGTCATTCGAGGCGCAGGACTGGATGATTTCGCCCTCGGGATGGAAGGCGTGGAATACGAATGCGAATGTGACGTCATACGGCAGGTCGATGAGTGAACCATCGGCTGACCTGCGCTGAACGACGACGTTGCCAACGTCGCGGCCATTGGCAATCGATGCATGGTCGAGCGCCGAGTTCTGTCCACTGCGCCACCTGATGATGACATCGCCCTTGCTGATCGCCCCCGTTTTGCGGAGCAACCCCATGAGCACGGCAAGTGGCCTATCGCCCTCGCGCACGACCACGACGCGCTTCATCGGGTCGATGCCGGCGCGAAATTCCCCGCGGTACAGGAATGGTATGGCGCTGGTGTCGTAACCCTCATAAGGATTGCGCCCATAGGCCCGGGAGGCTGAATCGTTGGGTATCAGCAACCGACCGTGCGGGTTGCGCTCCCGGAAAAGTGAGAACGCCTCCAGACGTGAGGGGACGAGATGCAGCTTGGTGTTCGTGAGCGCGCCCACGATCGCCTTGCCGGTGTACTGCTGCCACCAGCTCTGGGTCTGGCGATCGTACATGACCAGGTCGGAATTGCGCAGTTTGCCCGTGGTGCCGAAATCGAGCAGCCCGTGCGCTGTCTGCCGCTCGAACACGATGGCCGCGTTGCAAAGCGGACAATACGTGACGGCGACCGGAACGCCACCGACAGTATCGTTGACGATCTCGTGCCACATGAGGATGCGCAGGGGATAGGCGCGCGCATCACCATTGATCTCCAGACCGATGACGGGCTCCGTGTCTTTCACCGTCGTGTTGCGATTGACGTCGATGAACTTGGGGTCGTCAATGGACGGAATGCCGTCTTTGGGTGGCCCGCCGGACTGGATTTCGTGCCACGATATGGTGGTCTTCGAAAAATCGGTCTTCTCCCAGCCTTGCTGGCGCCAGACCTCCGGGGAGCTTTGGGCCTGGGCAGGAACGGCAATGTGACCAATGGCCATGAGCGCCAAGCCGACAGATGCAATCGTGTGAGCCAGCGACCACGTGCTTGCGGAACCGATGGTCATAGTCCCCCCGCCGTCTTGATGTCGTTGAGCCGCCAGTCGTAGTCGTGGTTGGCAATGGCGCCGATGGACTTCAGCTTGGCCGCAAGCAGTGGTTCCGCATACTTCATGAGGTGGCGCAGCACACCCGTGTCGTTTCCGCCGAAGTCAGCCTTGAACCATTCGTAGATCGACGAAACCATGACGCGGTCGCCTTGGATGCGGACGCCGCGGGGCGAGTTGACGAAGTCACGGGCCGCAGACTCGAGCAGTACGTCCAGCTTCGCGCCGCTGAATGCGCGCGACCCAAGATTGGGGCAGCCGATTGACGCGCAATTGACCGCGTAGTGCACGCGAGGGTCCCAGTAGACCTTTCTGAGAATCTCGTGCTCGATGTCGTCGAGGCTCAGTGAAACGCCGTTGATCGACACCACTTTCGCCTTCCATGGCCCTCCGGTGAAAGCCGCGAACAGCCCGCCACCAAGCGAGATGTCCTTGATCGAGCGTACGGGGTAGTGATCGAGCACGATATCGATCGTCTTGGCATTGTAGAGATTTGCGAGGTAGGCAAATTGCTCGTTCCTGTTGAGCACACGCGGGTCGATGCGCCCCATCGATAAGAGATAGGTCTTGAGCTGGTCGTGGCCACGCGCCTTGAACGCGGCATAGTCGACGCGGTTGAGACCATCGGCGCCCGGCTTCACGAACTGCGACAGAAGTCGATCCCAGCCCGCATGATCGACGGTAACCGTCGAGTTGCGATCGTGTCGGGAGACGATATCTCGAGGCGATTTCGCTGCTGCCGGTGCGGACAGGGCAAGGATTGACACGACGAGTGTCAGCATCAGCGACGAGATCTGTTCAAGTTTTTGCAAGGTCCGACTCTCCTGTTTCTGCGGCATTCCGATTGGCCGGTCCCGCTTGCGCGACGCGAGCCTTTCGCCTTCATAAGCGGTCGGCGGGACGCCCCTCTGGTAGGCTGCCAAGACGCATCCCGCTGCAGCGGAACATCCGACGCCGACGGTCAAGGGGAGGGGAGTTCGCCCCGCACTGTCCCGAGTCCCGCTCAATCCAGTGTCAGGGTTGGTTTCGTTCATGCGGACGGGATGGTTACTGCCAAGCAGCGTCAAGCGATCACGAGGGCGTGAGGCGCCGTCGAAGATTTCGAACCAAGCGACGTGCTGGCCTGCTCACGCAATCGATCACGCAAAGTCACGGTGCTGGGTGCACAGTAACCACACGGCGATGACACGCGAACTCCCAGACATGGCCGCGATGGGCTGGCGACCCGCAACTTTTTTGAGCCTTCAGTTTCTTTGTGGCAGAGGCGAATTCTAGACAATGGGAGTGGAGAACAATGTTGAATTGGAAAGCGGTCGCAAGTGCGGCCCTCGCAGGCGTCGTCGTGCTGGTGGTCGGACAGACAGTCGTTGCGCAGGACAAGATGAAATCGATGCCGATGGCATTCGGGGGCAGTTCAGACGTTGCCTTTGCCAAGCAGCTGTGGTCGTCGATGCGCAACTACCTTCTGGTTGGCGAGAAGCGGATCAATGTGCAGCCGTTCGAGGGCAACGAGCCGCACGGCGCGATCCAGCAGGTTCTCGAGCGCGAAATCAAGGTCGGCAAGCGCTCGGGTCGGGTCATCGTCAAGGTCAATCACATGGCCAAGGACGTGAAGTCTGTCTATGCCGAGCCGAACAAGTTCATCGGTGCCTACACCGTGATGTTCAAGAAGCCGGCCGGTTATGATCCTGAGAACAAGGACTGGTTCTGGGCCAAGTACAAGCCGAACGGCGAGATCGATACCAACCCGATGGGCATGAAGCTCGCGGGACGCGTCGCCAAGGGCATGGATGAGGGCTGTATCGCTTGCCATCGCGCCATTGGCGGAGACGACCTCGAAATTCTCCGGTAGGTCCGCAGCAAATCCTTCAGCCGTGGTCCTTCGATTGAGCTTCTGCCGGTTTCACGGACACCCGGTTCACGTGCGATAGTGAAGCCGGCGGTGCCGTTCGACGAGGTCGCTGCCACCATTTCAGAGGGCGTATTCAATCCGGACTTCTGCCGGCCGGTATTCGAGTAGTCGGGTTTCGTCACATGTGGGAACTTCGAAACTCTCGCGGCCGGCACGATCCCGCTCTTCCTGCTCGATCAAGACTATGTAACCGAGATCTTCGGCGCACGCGCTGCGGAACTGACGAGCAAGGACGAGGACGATTGCGCCGCCACTCATAGTGCTGCGGCCTTCGATCTCTTCCGCTTAAGCATCATGGAGCTGGGCCGCGCGAAGCGTCGCCGTCACGGTTATTCCGCTGTCACGTGCGTTCGATTTGATATCGAGGCTGCCGTCGTGCAGCGCGACGCGTTCGCGCATGCCAAGGATGCCGAATCCGCGGGCGCTGTCGTCCGAAATGCCGCGGCCGTCGTCTGCAATCCTCACTTCGACGGACGGTCCAACATGTCGGACGGTCAAATCAATCCTGCCGGGAGCGCCGTGCCGGACGGCATTGTTCAGGGCTTCCTGGACGATGCGGAAGATGGTGTCCTCGAGTTCGCTATTGAGCGGCGGTGTATCGAACGACATTGATATTTCGATCGCCGGATGGCGCAGGCGCCACGACTGGACGAGATTGTCGAGTGCGTCCTCCAGCCCGAGATCGAGCAATGCAGCCGGCCGTAGCCGCGAGAGGATGCCACGGACATGCGCCTGCATGTGGCGTACTCCTTCGCGGATGCTCGTGACTCGGGCTGCGATGAGGTCGTAGCGTCCTTCGTCGCGAAGTTTCATAATCGATGCGGCCTCGACGTCGACGTTGAAAAGAAACGGCCCAATATCGTCGTGCAGGTCGCGCGCGATATCAGCGCGTTCCTCCTCTTGGACGCCCAGCAATTGCTCGTGCAACTTGCGATTCATCGCTTCCGTTCGATTGCGACGCTCGACCATTCGATTGAAGGCGCGATAAACCCGCAGGAATTCCTCGGGTCCGCTCTCGGCGACATAGTTCGGTTCGCTCGACTGACCCACGCGTTCGAAGGCCGATGCGAGGCGTTCGAGTGGGCGCAACGCACCTCCGATGATCCAATAGACGGCACCTGAGATGAATAGTGTCGACACTGACAGGATCATGAGCGTGGTGATTGCTTCCCCCCAGACTTCGCTGATCTCATTTCGCGCGTTCGCCTCGAGTTCGAAATGCCCGAAGTCGTCGAAGACAGTCGGAAGCGGAACGATCGACCTCCGGTCACGGCCGGCAAACAGTCGATAGAACCAATCGGGTATGCGCTCGTGTGGCTCGGCAAGCCTCGAACGCTTGGAAATGGTTCCGTCCGGCTTGACGACAAGCGCCTGCAAATGGCGATCACCATCGAAGTCCTTCACCAGAAGCTCAAATCGCTTTTCGGCGTTGGTGATTTCCTCGACGTCGTCGACGGCGTTGGCGGCGATGCGTGTGCCAACGGCAATCGCCGCCTCCATCTCGGTATCGATCTTGTCGATTGCTCGAAAATAGACGAGCGCACCGCCGAGCAGAAAGGTCAGCAGCGCGACGCACACGATCGAAAGAACGAGTTTTCTGCGGAGAGACACGTTTCCTCACCTGGGCCGACGCGTGATGAGATGGGCGGGTGATGCGCTTCGGATCGCACGTTCACTTCCGACAAGCATGTGACATGTCGTGTCATACCATGGGGCGCTGTACCGTGTCGGTGTGCTTGCCCGCGGCACGATTGAGCGCACGATGACATCGCCTTGAGCCGGTCAGCACGCATGACTTGAGTGGTCCTCGATCATGCATATGACCCCTCGTGCAATCGGAGCCGGCGTAGCGCCGCTGCAACGATTCAAGGAATACAACCAAAAATAGCATCGGTAGCATGCCGACACTCTTGCCACGTGCAAGACGACTCCGTTAATGCAATCAGAGGTGGCGTCATTGATGGGTGTGGTCGGAGGGCCGGATCTGGCTCCAGATTCACCATCACGCATCGCGCAAGACCACGCGCCGGCGTATAAAAGTGCATATATAACAGTCGGTTGTCTTGCGTCACCCGCAATCCCCTTCCTGTCGCGTTTCGTTGAGTTCGCCATCCGGCGCATTCGGAGTCCGCTTTATCGCGGGTTCGTCTGCACCCTGGAGTAGCAATACTGCATCCATGAATTCGCGAGAGGAATATGAGCATGAACCGTCGTCGCTCGAGGTCGGGTGTATTGGCCCTCTCAACCAGCGTGGCATGTGGGCTTCTGGCCGGCTGTGCGGTTTCCCCGGTGGCGCTGACCGATGTGGAACTGGCGGAGCTGGCAGACCAGAAGCTGGCTGACGTGACCGCGGACCAGGACCCGATCACGGGAGCGGTCGATCTGCAGGAGGCCATAGCGCGGGCGCTCAAATACAACCTCGATCATCAGGTGGGACTGGCCGAGCAGGCTGTGCGCGAACGCGAATTGCGGCTTGCCCATTTCAATTTGCTGCCCGGTGTCGTGGCAAGCTCGGGTTACGCGGCGCGCGACAGCTTCAACGCTTCGAACAGCGTCAATGTTCTGACTGGCAATCAGAGTCTCGCGACATCAACGAGCCAGGAGAAAAAGCTGCGCACGTCCGATATCGCGTTCTCCTGGAACATCCTCGATTTCGGACTTTCCTATGTCCGTGCACGGCAGGCCGCCGACAAGGTGCTTGTGCAAAGTGAATTGCGCCGCAAGGTCGCGGTGCGGATCGTCGAGAATGTCCGCGCGACGTTCTGGCGCGCCGTCAGCGCGCAACGTCTTCTGGGCCAGGTGCAGCGCGTCGAAGCTGAAGCGCGCGATGTCGAGCGCGAGGCGCGCCAGCTCTCGGCGGATGGTCAAACGTCGCGCATGACGGCGCTGACCTATGAGCGCGAGATCGTCGAGTTGCAGCGAACCATCGGCGAGTTGACGCGCGAGTTGAACACGGCGCTCGCCGAGCTCGGCGCGCTTATGAATGTCCAGCCGGGCACGAGAATTCGTGTGGCCGCATCCGCGCCGGTTCTGCCGTCGCTGCCGTCCGGGCGGATGGCGGATCTCATCCATGTTGCGATGGTCAATCGGCCCGAGCTGCGCGAGGTGCAGTATCAGAAGCGTATCAACGAACACGAGGCGCACGCGGCGTTGCTCGAGATGCTGCCGGGTCTAAGTCTGGTTGCGGGCGGCAACTACGACAGCAATGATTTTCTGCTCAACAACAATTGGGTCAACTGGGGCGCAAAGGCCGGCTGGAACTTGTTGAAGGTATTCTCATATCCCGCTCGCCGCGACGTGATCGAGGAGCAGGACACCATGTTCGAGACGCGGTCGCTGGCGGTGACGATGGCAATCATGACCCAGGTCTACGTCAGCCGCGTCCGCTATGCACATGCAGCGAAGGAATATCGGACCGCGCGGCGCTATCGCGATGTGCAACGCGAGCTTCGCAACCAGATCAGGACGGAGGCCGCCGCGGGTCGCGTCTCGCGCCAGACGAAGGTGCGCGAGGAACTCAATACACTCGTTGCAGAAGCAAAGCTCGACCTCGCCTATGCCGCGGTGCAGAGCGCGTTTGCCAATGTCGAGACGTCACTTGGACGTGATCCGTTCGGGGGCGCCATCGCGCCGGACGCCTCGGTCGCGGAAATTGCCCACGCTCTGCGCATCTATCGGCCGGCGGCATCGTGGTCGATGCGCATCGTCAATGCCGACTAGACACAGGCGGTCGTCGCCGCTTCGCCGCAACCAATCGTGCGGAGTATCACCGATGCGACTTTCCATGCCGGTCTATGCAACTGCCCTGATCGCCATGCTGATGGCGATACTGGCACCGGTCGCGGAGATGGCTCGCGCAGCGGAGGGCGTCGATCGTCGCGCGGCGGTGGAGATCGGGGCTCCGCCGTCGCGTGGTCTCGTCAAGTCGGTGCATCAGGCCGCCTTGTCGAGTGACCTCAACACGCCCATCACCCGAATCGGATTCCGCGAGGGCGAGCGGTTCAGCAAGGGCGCCGTTCTCGTGACGTTCGATTGCGGTCGACAGCGGTTCGAGCTGGCTGCTCTGCAGGCGCAAGTAAAGGAGATGGAGGTCACGGTCGAAGCCAGCCACTACCTGACGCGCAATGGAGCCGGCAATCGCACCGAAGCCGATATCGCCAAGGCACGTCTCGCGCGCGCCCGCGCCGAATGGTCCGCACTTGAATACCGTCTCGAGAGCTGCGTGATCGTGGCGCCCTTCGATGGCGTCGTGACCGAACTGACGATCAATACGCATGAAATTCCGCAGCCAAGCCGGCCATTTCTCACGATCTCAGGTTATCGGGATCTAGAGATCGAGATCATCGTGCCGTCGCGCCTTCTCGGCATGCTGGCTGACGATGCGATCATTAGTTTTGTTGTCGACGAGACGCGGCGCAGTTACGGCGCGCGCATCGTCCGGACGGGCGGTGCCGTCGATCCAGTCAGCCAAACGATGAAGATCTACGGTGTTTTTGTCGACGAAGCCGCGGGCGTTCTTCCGGGAATGAGTGGCACGGCGCATGTCAACGGTGATCGAATTGCCGGTCCTCCGGTCGGAGGTCAGTGATTTGACCGGTGCGCGCAAGGAACAGAACAACCTGTCGGTGCCAGCGATGTCCGCGAAGCCCGGCAACGCCGGCCCTGCCGCGCGGCCGCGGAAACAGAACGCGACATCTGCGGATGAAGGGCTCAAGGGAGTCGCTCCACGACAGGCGCAGCAACTTGGCGCGCCCGCGTCGACGTCACCTGCGAGGCAGTCGGCCGAGAGCGTCGTAACCGCACCGGGATCACAGATTCGCACAGCGGCGAAGCAAGCCCGGTCGGCGTCACAGCCGCGAGAACATCGCGTGGAACAGCGGGATGCGCGAAGCGCGATGCCGCGCCCGGAAAACCCGGCTGACCCGGCGCGCTCCGCGCCTAAAGAGGCGGGTGCCGCAGCGGTCGAGCTGCTCTTGCGTGTCGAGAGCATGGCGCGCGAGGCACTGGACTTGACGGAGCTTCGCCAGCTCATTGCCAACGAGACGCGCAAGCTCAATCGCGCGCGACAGGTGTTTGTGATCGAGGTGACGCAACGTGGCGGTGCGCGCCTGGTTGGCGCTTCGGGTGTCGCAAACGTCGATCGCAACTCCGCATTGGCCGGCTCGATCGAGGCCCTCGTTGCTGCCATCGACCGCGAGGGTGGCGTGTCGCGCATCCTCGATTTCTCCCTGCCGGCCTATTGCGATCCCCAGTCCGATCTGGCGAGCGCTTATCCTTTCCGGGAGATGATGTGGTTGCCGCTTCAGGAGCGCAATGGACGAGCGTTCGGCGGCTTGCTGATGGCGCGCGAATCGGTCTGGAGCAAGGATGATGCCGCGATATCCAGGCGGCTCGCGGCGACCTTCGCGCATGCCTGGCGCGAATTGGCAACCGCCCATTATTTTCGGCCACGTATTGGAGCGAGGCGGCGCTGGGCACTGCTGTCGATGCTTGCCGTTGCTCTGCTGATGGTCGTGCCGGTACCGATGACCGCCCTCGCTCCGGTCGAAATCGTTGCCCGGCGTCCGTTCATCGTCGCGGCGCCGATCGACGGTGTGATCGACGCGATCGAGGTCGATCCGGGTGCCACGGTGACCGTCGGCCAACCACTCGCTCGGCTCTCCGATACTTTGCTCAAGAGCCGCGTCGAGGTCGCCAGTCGCGAAGTTGCTCTGGCCGAGGTTCGCGTCAAGCAGGCAACGATCATGGCTTTCAACGACGCGCGTGGGCGCCATGAGTTGGGAATCGCGGAAGCAGATCTCGAACTCAAGAAGGCAGAGCAGTTCTATGCAAGTGAGCTGCTTGCGAAAACCGTAGTGCGTGCCGAGCGCAGCGGCGTTGCACACTACGTCGATCGCAAGGCGCTAGAGGGCCGGCCGGTGGCAACCGGAGAGAGGATCATGGAGATAGCCGAGCCGGAAGATGTCGAAGCGCGGCTCGACCTCGCCGTGCCCGATGTCGTCGCTTTGTCGGCCGAAAGCCCGGTAAAACTTTTCCTCGATGTCGATCCGCTGGCGCCATGGCACGGCAAGGTCGTCCGTTCCGACTATCGGGCTCGCCCGAGCGATGCGGACGTCATGTCCTTCCGCACGTTTGCGCAAATCGAACCAGGCGATCGGCCGCCGCCGAGGATCGGCTTGCGTGGGACGGCGCAAGTCGTCGGGCGCACCACCGCTTTCGGCGTCTTCCTGTTCCGCCGCCCGCTCACGGCATTGCGGCAGTGGATCGGAATCTAAGTCGCATGGCTGGTGAAGTCGCAACCGGCAGACACCTGCGCGCTGGATGGTGGGAAATGTGAAGGACACGCCGAATCCGCGCGACGATCGGGACGACACACTGCTGCCGGAATTGCGCGCGGAGCTGCAGGTTGTGCGTACGGGCCGGCGTGATGCCTCGGGTGGCGGTATCATCCACGATCCCCTTCGCGGTCGCTACTTCAAGATTGACGAGGTCGCCGCTCAGCTGCTTGCGATCTGGCCGCATTGCCGCACCGGCAATGCCCTTGCAGCGCGCGCCGAGGCTCGCTACGGGCTCGGTGTCTCGCGTGTCGAAATCGACCAACTTGTGACGTTTCTCAGGACCAACACGCTGACGGCGCCTGCCAACGAACGCGAATGGCGCACTCTCGTCGACGCCGAGCGCCAGCAGACGCAAGGTTGGTTGAGTTTTCTTGTTCACAACTATCTCTTCATACGCATTCCGCTGTTCAAGCCGCAGACGTTCCTGGAGCGGCTCACACCGATCGTCGCGATGTTGTCGAGCAGCGTGGCGGCCGCGATTGTATTCATGTTCGGCCTGACAGGCCTCTATCTTGTCTCCCGGCAGTGGGACGTGTTTCTGGCGACATTTCCGCACATGTTTTCACTCGGGGGGATTGCTGCCTACGTGCTGGCGCTGGTGCTCGTGAAATCCTTGCACGAACTCGGGCATGGAGCGACTGCCGTTCGCTATGGATGCCGCGTGCCGACCATGGGCGTCTGCTTCATGGTGCTGGTGCCGATGCTGTTCACGGATGTCACCGATGCCTGGCGGCTAACCTCACGTCGGCAACGGCTCGTCGTCCATGGTGCCGGCATAGTCGTTGAGACAGCCATCGCATGTCTTGCAACGTTTGCGTGGGCGTTTCTGCCGGATGGCCCCGCGCGATCGATCGCATTCGCGCTTGCGACAACAGGTTGGCTTTTCAGTCTTGGGATCAACCTCAATCCCTTCATGCGGTTCGATGGCTACTATCTCCTTTCCGACTTCAGCGGAATCGAGAATCTGCAGCCACGTGCCTTTTCGCTCGGCCGCTGGCACTTGCGCAGGGTCCTGTTCGGGGTGGACAACGGAAAGCCGGATCAATTCGGCGAGGCGACAGAGCGTTGGCTCGTCGCATATGCCTGGATGACGTGGCTTTATCGGGTGGTTCTATTCACCGGCATCGCGCTGCTGGTCTATCACATGACATTCAAGGTTCTGGGCGTCGTGCTGTTTGCCATCGAGATCATCTATTTCATCGCTCTGCCGATCTGGCGCGAATTGAGGGAATGGTACCGAATGCGGGGTTCAATTCTGAAAAGTCCGCGCGCTTACGTGACGATACTGCTGTTGGCACTGGCCATCGGTGCGCTGTTCGTACCGTGGGCTGCGCGCGTGACAATTCCGGCAATTGCCGAGGACCGCGAGCTCGAGCAGATCTTCGCCGAACGCGACGTTCGCGTTGTGCAAATCGAAGTGTCCCTGGGGCAGCAGGTCAAGGCTGGCGAGGTTCTCGTTCGGCTGGAGTCGCCCGAACTCGATCAAGAGCGTCGCTTGACGGAACTCAAGATCCGCATGGTGACATGGCGGTTGGCGCGTCGCGCTGGCGACATGGTGGATCGCAACGATACACTGGTGCTTCTCGATACACTTGCGAGCCTCAAATCGAAACAGTCCGGCATCGAGGCAGAGAGGGCGGAGTTGTTGGTGGCAGCACGGCGGGACGGCATCGTCGTCGCGTTGGGTGAAGACATGCACGTTGGCCGATGGCTGCCGCGAGGCGAACCGATAGCGGTCATTCGCAGCGGCAACGGTGACGTATTCAAGGGGTATATTTCCGAGGATGAGGTTGTGCGGCTTGTGACCGTCGGTGCGGCTCGCTTCGTGCCGGAAGACCTCTTCGCGCCGAGTATCGACGCGACCATCGAGCATGTCGCCGCGATTGGGGGAGGTCCGCTCGCCATCGATGAGCTGGGTTCGCACTACGGTGGGGCGGTGCCAGTACGCCCACACGGGGAAGGAGCGGGGCGGCGGGTGTTGGCGCCCGTCACGGGGCAATTCGTCGTCACCGGCAGCCTGGATCGGACGGTGGCTGCGACAGGGCGCCAATCGAAGCGCATGCGGGGCGTTCTGGTAGCCGCGGGCAGGCGCGAAAGTATTGCGGCCCGCGTCTGGCGTCACGTCCTCAAGGTACTGGTTCGCGAGAGCGGGGTTTGAGGCCGCCGTGGAGCTGATGCCCTCACGCGTCCCCATGACGTCGTAGCGGCACACGATGCAATTGCTTGGGGCACGTTAAGCAGCCTTTCCTGCACCGCAACTCGCGACCCCTTGCTCGCGCAGCGCTCCATCGGCTAGTGGCCAGCACAGGTGGCTCGGCGTGCCGCGCGGAGGGAGCTGTGACACCTCAGTCGCGAATCGCAGAACGTTTGATCGGCTTTCGAGTACGTCAACACGCCTGTTCCCGGACGGCAGCGCACAACGAGTTCGACGGTCAAGCCTTTGTCGGTATAGGCCTCGACGGAAGACTGTCGGGACAGTGCTCCGGGATAGTCCGAATACGCAGCGAGTGTCGCGGCAACCGCGAAAACTGAAAACATGAAACACCTCCTGGGACATTCTTCAATGTGCAACCCAGGGATGCAATTGGTGTGCCAGGCGCCGAGGCGTTCCGCCTGCCCCGGAGCGGTGGGAGCATTCGTGAAAATTGGTGTTCGTATCGACGGTCCGCAGAGCCGTTCCGTCGCGCTCCAGTCTCGCGGCAATGCCGAAAACGATCAAATATTCCAGTAATTGTTGCTAGGTTTTCTTTTCAATAAGAGGAAAAGAGATCGAAATGGCGCGACGAGAAAATCGGGAAAGTCGGTGAAAGCAGGTGCGACATTATGAAATTGTAAACCAGCATGAGGAATAGTGTTTCGCAATCAGAGGTAGTACCGCTTCTTGCCGTATTCGGCTGGATCAACAATTCTCGAGGGCGAAACAAATGAATAATCACCTGACGAAATTCGGACGCATTTCCAGCCAGTCCTCGACGCCTACAGCGCGGAGCCTCGCGGAGAAACTTGGGGCCTCGAGCAGCCATCTCGCGCTCGAGCCACGTATCGCGTTCGATGCCGCGATGGCGGCGGTCGCCGATCAGGTTGTGGCTGATGCCGTGGATGCCACTTCAGAGGTTTTGGACAACTCCACGACAGAGGTCGTTTCTCCGGCCGACGCGCACGACGTGGCGACCGCGATTGCCGATGCGGACAACGCTGCGCTGCCGGATGCCGATGCAACACCGGCGGTTATCGTTATCATCGACGGTGCGATCAATGATCCCGAGCTCATCGTCAGCGCTATTCCAGACGGCGCCGAAATCATCGTTCTCGATCGTGGGGCGGATGGGTTGCAACAGATTGCTGACGCACTCGCCGGATACGAAAACATCGACGCAATCCACATTGTCTCGCATGGGTTGGAGGGGGAACTCCGGCTCGGCAACAGTCGCTTGAACGCCGAAACCATCGGTGGCATCCATGCCGAAGCACTGGCTGTGATCGCAGGTTCATTGAGTGAGTCGGCCGATATTCTCATCTACGGCTGCAACGTCGCAGAGGGAGAGGCGGGTCAGTCGTTTATTTCCGCGCTTTCTCAAGTGACAGGGGCAGACATCGCCGCGTCGAATGACGACACCGGCAGTGCGGATCTCGGTGGCGACTGGGACCTCGAGACGACAGTCGGGCAGATCGAAGCCGTAAACCTCTCGGCTCCGGAATGGAACGGCGAGCTGGCGCCACTCGTGATCTCGGTCTCGTCGCCGCCGACGACGAACGGTCTAACAGGTCTCGGTGCGGTTTCTGTCTGGACGAACGCCGGCACGATTGGCGGCACGTCCATCGATATCGTCGCGCGTG
Organism: Hyphomicrobiaceae bacterium; assembly: GCA_020442185.1. Classification (GTDB taxonomy): domain Bacteria; phylum Pseudomonadota; class Alphaproteobacteria; order Rhizobiales; family Hyphomicrobiaceae; genus JAEUMD01. The sequence continues at coordinate 1,484 of JAGRKS010000002.1, read as the reverse complement.
TCGTGTCCGCTACGCCAGGGTCTGTCGTTCAGTTCAGTACGGCATTTGGCGTCGATGCCTACGGTCCGGGGCGCGATGCCGACGACCTCTGGCTGATTGTCACGGGTGGCACCGTCACGGTGCAGTGGGAAATTTACGCATCGGGTACCAACCAGACCGTTGCCGCAGTCGGTGACCCAAACTTCCGGATTTCCGACATTGACGGTGACGCGTCGGTGAATTCGACGTTCCCGACACTTGAAGTCGAGTCGGTCGCGCCGAATGTCGAGAGTCTCACAAGCTACACGGTCGATAATCCGACCAATCTGCAGACTGGCATAAGCGGCGGTAATCTGACGGTTATCGGCACTGCTTCGCAGAACGCGGAGTCGAACTCTCTCGTCGCATTCGACTGGACGAACGTCTCGTCATGGCAGGTGACGTATGGTGCCCAGATCGGCTGGGGCGCGCGCTTCTACTTCCATGACGGTGATGGGGACTTCACGTTCGTATCGCCGACGACGACATACATGCTCGGCATCGATCTAGATGCAAACGATTCCGCTGCGACAGGTACATCGTACCAGACAACATTCACCGAGAATAGTGCGGCTGTGGCCGTGGTCGATGGCGATGTGGCGATCGCCCAGCATGCCGCCTTGGGTGCGAATATCGATAGTGCAGTAGTCGTGCTGACGAACGCGCAGGCAAGCGATCAACTCCTCGTCAATGGCTCAACCGCGGCGAGCGGCACGATCGGAGGGCTGAGCTATACGGTCGTCAATTCCGGCGGCCAGATCACGGTGACACTCACCGGGTCGGCGACGCCGGCCGCCTATCAGGCCGCATTGCAGGCCATTACCTTCTCGAACAATTCCGAAGCACCGTCGACCGTCGATCGCAATATCACCGTCAACGTCACCAACGCGACGTTCGGCACGACCAGCAACACCGCCGTTTCGACCATTCATGTGACGGCGGTGAACGACGCGCCGGTGTCGACGCCGCTCGGCAACTTGACGAACGATGACGCGGATGTGGTGAGCGTTGACGTCAGCGGATCGTTCAGCGATCCCGACGCGACGGATGTGTTGACGTTCTCCGCGACCGGTCTGCCGCCGGGCCTGACGATCGATCCGGCGAGCGGCGTCATCTCTGGCACCATCGCGCCGAACGCCAGCGTCACCGGCCCCTACACCGTCATCGTCACCGCCACCGATCCGTCGGGCGCGACGACGTCCGAGACCTATACGTGGACCGTCAACAATCCGGCACCCGATGCCGTCGATGACGTGTTGGGTGTCACCGAGAACGCATTGGGCGCTGGCGATGTCATCGCCAACGACAGTGATCCCGATGGCGATGTGCTGGTTGTAAGTGCGGTCAACGGCGTCGCCGGCAACGTCGGCAATGCGGTAGCAGGCAGCAACGGCGGCACGTTCACGGTTGCGGCGAACGGCTCCTACAGCTTCGATCCGTCGGGCGACTTCGACGATCTGGCGGTC
>JAGRKS010000036.1 GCA_020442185.1 Hyphomicrobiaceae bacterium | reverse complement strand
ATCCTTTATGGGTACGCAGCCTAGTTGAACATCATTCCAACCGCCAAAACGAAGCGCTGCTCATATCCATCGACTTTGTCGACATCCGTATTCCAGTAGCGCAGATCGAAGATGAAGCGATCGATCTGCCCTTCGATGCCGAGATTGTAATAGAGGTATCCGTTTCCTGGACTTACGACATTGGCGTTTTCGCTCCACGCTCGCCCGACGGTCGATGTGAGCCGCGAATGCACCGGCCCGAGCGCTGGCAGCGGAATCGCCGCTTGGCCCTCGAGTGTCGTTACGTTGCCAGTCTCGTAATAGAAGTCCGGCGTCCATGCCAGAAAGGCGCCGAGGCTGTAGCCCTCTCCCAGATTGACCGTGGCCCTGGCGAAAGGCTCGATGAAATCGCGTTCGGCCTCCGCGAGGGTGCCAACGACAAGATCGCGGCCATTGGGGTAGCCCGTATATTTCGCACCGAAATCGAAATCGACGTTGCGGAAGGAGGTATTGAAACCGAACGTGGCGTCGGCCTCGATATCGCCGATGCTGCGCCCGAGTGCATCGTCGCCAAGCTCGGTGCCGATCAAAAGGACATCGGCATAGAATGCGCCGAGGGTTGCGCGGACCTGGACCAGCGGGCTCGGCTTCTCGTCACGCAGCGAAACGCCACGGTAGACGTAATCGGACGTCACGGCGACGCGGCCACTCCAAGCCACGGCGCCGCCTGTCCTATCGGCAGCAGTCGCTGCATGCGTCATGACTGCCGGCAAGATCGCCAGAATGACCAATGTCAGAGTTCTGTGCACTGCAAAGTGCCCCTTGAATTGATCGGGCATTCAATATCGGCAATTAGGCGCACCCGCCCCATTGTTTGCAACACTTATATTCGTCTCGACGCAATTAACCGGCCTCGTTGCAACGCAAGTGGCGCGTTCCTTCCTATGCACCCCTTCATTTGGATGGTACGCGGTCGGACGTGAGCCGGCGGCGCGGTGCTCGGCATCGCTACCGGGCGCGGTTGGTGTTTTGTGGCTTGGACCAATGCGATGCAGCGAAAATTGACCCTCGGAACCCGGCTAACGACGGTGGGCGTCAGTGTGCCCGAGCCACTCGCAGCCTGCCTGACGCCCCTCGCTCGTACCGCGGGGTCTCGCGATCGAAAGACCGATGCGAAGCCCGCATCTGGCGACGCAATCGATTGGCCCGCTGAAGGTCGTCGCTGGTATAGTGCATTTGGTTCAGCCCCCGATGCCCTGATGGAGCCTTTGTCATGCGCCGACGCATGCTCGTCATCGCTGCAGCCGCCCTTGCGGGCCTGTTTGCGATGCCTGCATACGCCCGCACCGTCACGGACAGCGCTGGACGCACGATCGAGATCCCGGACACCGTCGAAAGGGTTTTCGCAGCCGGGCCGCCCGCATCCATTCTGCTCTACATGCTGGCCCCGGAAAAAATGACCGGATGGCCGAATGCGCCGAAACCTGAGGAACGGCCGTATATCGCTTCGCCGTACCGCGATCTGCCCGCACTCGGCCGGCTGACCGGCCGCGGGGGAACAGCCAATCTCGAGATTGTCGTCAAGACGAAGCCCGATCTCATCCTCGACTTCGGTTCGGTGCGCGATACATACGTCTCGCTGGCGAACAACACGCAGGCGCAGCTCGCAATTCCATACGCTCTCATCGACGGCCGGCTCGAGGCGACAGCGGATTCACTCAGGCTGCTCGGCCGCATCCTCGGTGTCGAGCAGCGCGCTGAAAGGCTCGCACGTTACGTTGATACGACATTTGCGGACATCGATCGCGCCCTCGCCGACATACCGGAGGACCAACGGCCGCGAGTCTATCTGGCGCGAGGTCCCGACGGTCTCGAGACCGGCCTCAAGGGCTCCATCAACACCGAGATCATCGAGCGCGCGGGCGGCCGCAACGTGGCGGAGACCGCTGACGGACGCAAAGGTCTGGCGCGCGCGTCGATCGAACAGGTGCTGGTCGCCAATCCCGGTTGGATCTTGACATGGGACCCGCAATTCTACGCGACGGTCTATGAGGATCCGCTGTGGTCGGGGATCGACGCCGTCAGGAACAAGCGGGTTTTCCTCAGTCCGACAGCACCGTTCGGATGGATCGACCGGCCACCGTCGCTCAACCGCATCATCGGCCTCAAGTGGCTCGCCGGCCTGTTCTATCCAGACCGCTTCACGCGCCCCTTGAAAGACGTCACGCGCGAATTCTACGAACTGTTCTATCATGTCACGCCAACCGAGGAGGAGCTTGACAGGCTGATCGCATGGTCGAAGGGACAACCACCCACGATGAAAAGTCGGCCGTGAGTATCGCAGTGCGCCGGCGCGCGTCGGCGCTCGAGGGCCGGTCGCCGCGTATCATCGCCGGGCTCGCCGTCCTGCTCGTCGGGATGATGCTGGCCGCCACCGCAATCGGAAAATATCCGCTTTCCGTCGGAGACATCCTCGCGACGTTGTGGGGCGCGATGACGGGGTCCGCTTCGGGCGAACAATCCGATACTGTTCTGCTCTCGATACGACTACCGCGCGTCCTGGCAGCGGTACTCGTCGGCGCAGCCCTCGCCGCGGCTGGCGCCGCTTATCAGGGCCTCTTCCGCAATCCGCTGGTCTCGCCCGACATCCTCGGCGTGTCGAGCGGCGCCGGGCTGGGTGCGGTGCTCGGCATTTTCCTGTCCCTCTCCGTCGTCGGCATTCAGCTGCTGGCTTTCGCCGGCGGCCTCGCGACCGTCGGTCTCGTCTACGTCATCGGCAATCTGGTTCGGAACCGCGAACCGGTGCTGGTTCTCGTCCTTGCCGGCGTCGTCGTCGGCTCCCTGGCCGGCGCCGCCATATCGCTGTTGAAGATCCTCGCCGATCCCTACGACCAGTTGCCGGCCATCGTGTTCTGGCTGCTCGGCAGCTTGTCGAGCACGCGGGGTGCCGAAGTCTGGTCGGCGGCTCCCCTGGTCCTCGCGGGCCTCGTGCCGCTGGTGCTGCTCAGGTGGCGCATCAACGTGCTCTCCCTTGGCGACGAGGAAGCGCGGGCACTCGGCGTCGAAGCCGGGCGGCTGAGACTGATCGTTATCGCTGCAGCGACACTGATGACGGCAAGTGTGGTCGCGGTAGCGGGCGTCGTCGGGTGGATCGGACTGGTGATCCCGCACCTGGCGCGCATGCTTGTCGGACCGAACTTCAACCGGCTGCTGCCCGCCTCGCTGTTGATGGGCGGCGCCTACATGCTGCTGATCGACACGCTGGCGCGGACGGTTGCCGCCATCGAGGTGCCACTTGGCGTGCTGACAGCGATCATCGGCGCGCCGTTCTTCCTTTGGCTTCTCGCGCGCGGCGAGGACGGCTGGTCATGACGACGCCCGCCCCCGTGTCCCCCGTGTTGAGTGCACGCAGCCTCGGCTACGGCTATACGGGCCGGGCCATCGGCCGCAATGTGACGCTCGATGTCGCGGCCGGTGAAGTGGTCTGCCTGCTGGGCCCGAACGGCTCGGGCAAGACGACGCTGTTCAAGACGCTACTGGGTCTCTTGCCGGCTCAGGAGGGCGATGTCTTCGTCGACGGGAACCCGCTGGCGAGCCTGTCGCGCCAACAACTCGCACGGCGTATCGCCTACGTGCCACAGGCACATGCGGCGCAGTTTCCCTATCGCGTCCTCGACATGGTGGTCATGGGGCGGACCGCACACCTCGGCCTGTTCGCCGCACCGGCGGAGGCGGACCGCATACGCGCCCACGCCGCATTGTCGAGCCTCGGCATCGCCGAACTGGCCGATCAGCCCTACACCCGCATCAGCGGCGGCCAACGGCAACTGGCCCTGATCGCGCGGGCGCTCGCGCAGGATGCGCCGGTAATCGTGATGGACGAACCCACGGCAAGCCTCGACTTCGGCAACCAGGTGGTGGTGCTGCGTGAGGTCAAGCGGCTCGCAGCGCGCGGCCTGGCGGTCGTCTTGTCGACGCACGATCCTGACCATGCCTTCGCCATCGCGAACCGCGTCCTGCTGCTGCATGATGGCGGCCTGATTGCGCAAGGGTCCCCGCACGACGTTCTGACGCCGTCGCGGCTTCGTGCCGTCTACGGCGTCGACGTTTCGATCGAGAAACTCGCGGAAGGCGCTACGATCTGCACACCAGACTACGGTACATGACGGCAAGCTCTTATAGAGCGTCGCAACCTGGCATGCCCGAACCTGCGGAGTTGATGCCAAAAAGGCCAACCACTTTCTCCATGCCCCTCTTCACAGGCGCCGCGGCAGGCGCCATCTCACGTCCAGATCCAACAGAAGGAACGCATCCGATGAAGCTCAGCGCGCGCAATATCCTCACCGGCACCGTCAAGGATATCAAGAAGGGTGCTGTCGCAGCCAAGGTCACGATCGATATCGGTGGCGGCAACGTCATCACATCGACGGTGACGGTCGACGCGGTGGACGAACTCGGCCTCGCGCCCGGGAAGACCGTTTCAGCCATCATCAAGGCGAGCGAAGTGATCCTTGGCGTGGACGACTGAGGCGAGACGTCCGACTGGCTGCGCTTCGTGTCGTCTGAATTTCGAGACGTTGCAGCGACGATCCGCGCGTTGCGATCGAATGCGTCTGGATCGCACGGGCCAGCCGGCGCGGAACGCCGTGGCTTCGTTACTTCGTCACGTCGCTTCCGGCACCGAAGCCGTATTGCCGCATGATCGACTGCGCCTCGCCGCCGAGTATGAATGCGGCGAGGTCTTTTGCGGCATCCGGCCCGCCGGCGAGGACGACCATGCCGTAGTCCGCGCCGACGGCAAGCGTGGCCGGCACGTCGATGATCTGGAGGGACGGCGTATCCTTCTTCGCCAGAACCGCATTCGTGCAATACGTCAGGAAGACGTCTGCCTTGGCCTCCGACATCACCCACCCGTACTGATTGCGACCTTCAGGCGCCTTCGCGGTGTCGGCGCCACCGGTCAGCTTGAGCGCCTTGCTCTCGAGCCGCGCCTTGGCGCCGGGCGTCACGGCTTCAGCCTTGGCAAACAACCTGAACGCGTAGTCGCCCGACGGATCGGCTTTCGGTGTCGACGTACCGACGCGCACGTGATCGGACAACATAGTTGCGAGCAGCGTATCACTGGTGGCGGCAACACCCTCGCGGGCAAGAGCGCAAAGCTGGTTGCGCGCGAACATGCGGACTGCACCTTCGGCCTTTCCCGCCGCCGCGAGCGTCTGCGGATGCTTCATGTTGGCAGAGGCGAAGACGTGCGCCTTTTCGCCCTTCTCGATCCGTTCCCGCAGGAGGCCGGAAGCACCAAACTCCGTTTCCACGACATAACGGCCGCTCGAACGGGCCTCGAAGGCGCGGGCGATATCGGTCATCGCGGCCTTCAGGCTCCCGGCAGCGTAGAGCCGGATTGCCTCGGCAGACGCTTGGCTCATGGTCGGACCCAGCAAGATCCAAGGAAGAAGCAGTTTGAGGAAAGTTCGGGGCATCGCAACCTCGTGAAGCCTGATCCAGCGGCTGGATATATGCCGCCATTCAAATGGTCGGCAGGCGGAAACCATGGTGTGGTGATCGTCACGTCGGGGAAGCCTGTTGCTCGGCATCGAGAGCGGCCAGTTCCTCGTCGGTGAAGACGCGGCTGCGCGTCAGGAAGCGGACGCCCTCCGGTGCCTCGAGCGAAAAGCCGGAGCCGCGGCCGGGCACGACGTCGATCACCAGATGCGTGTGCTGCCAGTATTCGAATTGCGATCGGCTCATATAGAACGGCATGCCGCCGATCTCTCCCAACAGCACGTCCTGACCTCCAATCCGGAATTCGCCGGCCGGGTAACACATCGGCGCGGACCCATCGCAGCATCCGCCCGATTGGTGGAAGAGCAACGGCCCATGCTGCGCCTGGATTTTCTCGATCATCGCGATCGCGGCATCGGTGGCGGAGACGCGCAGGACGGTATCGGTCATGTCGGGACTTTGTTCTGATCGGAGACGACAATGGCGAAGATGTCTGAGAGCGTGGGATTCGACATAGGGCACCCGATGATCAACTGCCATTGAACGCAATGGTGCGGACTGCGGCGCAACGTGCGCAGGCTTCTAGTCCGACGAAAAAGGGCCCGACCTCGCGGTCAGGCCCATTCTTGGGGATCAGAAGAAGCCCAGCGCCTTGGGGCTGTAGCTCACCAGCATGTTCTTCGTCTGTTGGTAGTGATCGAGCATCA
>JAGRKS010000035.1 GCA_020442185.1 Hyphomicrobiaceae bacterium | reverse complement strand
GTGATCAGGTTCCAGGCGAACTCGATCGCCTGCTCCTTGAAATAGTCGCCGAAGGAGAAGTTGCCGAGCATCTCGAAGAAGGTGAGATGGCGGGCGGTGTAGCTGACATTGTCGAGATCGTTGTGCTTGCCGCCGGCGCGGACACACTTTTGCGAAGTCACGGCGCGCGCATAGGGCCGAAGTTCCTGGCCGGTGAAGACGTTCTTGAACTGGACCATGCCAGCATTGGTGAACATCAACGTCGGATCATTGCGCGGCACGAGTGGGCTCGAGGCGACCGGCTGATGGCCGTGGCCCGCGAAATAGTCGATGAAGGCTTTGCGGATCTCGTTGACGCCGGTCATTCTCGGGGCCTCTCGGCGATAGTCCGCGGGGCGTGACGGCGCGAAATCTGCTGCCGGTCTCGTCCACGGAGGGTGAACCACTACGCTCTACGGATGCGTGCCCGCCGCGACCATGAGGGCACGCGTCCGGCTGCCTGGCCACGACCCGCCGCACGACCGACCGGTCATCGGTCGAAAGCAGTGAAGCGGCGAGGACTGGCGTGCCTCGGCGTGACCCGGGCAGCCCCTTTTAGCGGCGTGCCGGATACGTGTCCAGAAAACCAGACGCGCCGGCCCGACATCCGCAGTTTGCCTGACTATGGTGGCACTGGGGGGCTTGCTTGGGCGCTACTTGGGCGCAGTGGAGAGCGGCCGTAGAGCCGCTGACTGCACCGGGTGGGGAGACCACTGCCCCCTGCAGGCCAACCTTGCCGGCCGGGAGGATGCGAGGCGAAGGGCCGAGCGGATGCGAACTGAGGGCCGAGCGATTGAGGGGATGGGAGACGGGGACGTGCGGTGATGCGGAGGCATCCCATCCAAATCCTGGTTCCCGAAGTCGGGCGGCTCCCGGAGGCGTGTGTCGCCCTCAGTATATCCGCGGCGGCCAACACACGCGCATCGCCCCGAGCGACGGGCGGCCGCTCATCGAAGCGGCCACTGTTCCGCAGGTCGGGAATGGGCGGGCAGCGACGACCCGCCAACCCGCTCTCGCAGTCATCGCGCCGGACCGCGACCCAGGCGCCCGACGGTCCCGGGAGCAGCGCCTCTGGCGCCCCGGCCGGATACGACTTCCCGGGCGCCCCCGACGGCGTCTGAAACGCGCCCACATCAGCCTCCGCCCGCGTCAGCCTCCGCCCGCCGCCCGCCGCCCGCTACCGTAGCGGCGCGACCGCGGCCCCTGGCAGCTCCAGCCTGCGCTAGCGCTTGGCGCGGGTTTTGGCGGTTCCCTCGTCGTCTCCGTCGCCGTCGATGGCAGCGATTTCCGCCACGCCCTCAGGATCTGCGTCGTCGGACGGGGTCGCCAACATCTGATCGACGATCAAGCCCGCGTTCTGTCTTATTGCACGCTCGATCTGATCGGCGATTTGCGGATTGTCCCTGAGGAACGTCTTGGCGTTCTCGCGACCCTGACCGACGCGCTGGCCCTCGTAGGAAAACCAAGCGCCGGACTTCTCGACAATCCCCGCCTTGACACCGAGGTCCACCAACTCACCCGTCTTGGAGATGCCCTCGCCATACATGATGTCAAATTCGACTTGCTTGAACGGCGGCGCCACCTTGTTCTTGACGACCTTGACGCGCGTCTGGTTGCCGACCACCTCGTCGCGGTCCTTGATCTGACCGATGCGGCGGATGTCGAGACGCACGGATGCGTAGAACTTTAGCGCGTTGCCACCCGTCGTCGTCTCGGGATTACCGAACATGACGCCGATCTTCATGCGGATTTGATTGATGAAGATAACCATGCAGTGCGACTTGGAAATCGACGCCGTGAGCTTGCGCAGTGCCTGACTCATCAAGCGCGCCTGCAAACCGGGCAAGCTGTCGCCCATATCGCCCTCGAGTTCGGCTTTCGGCGTTAGTGCCGCGACCGAATCGACCACCAGCACGTCGATAGCCCCTGAGCGCACCAGCGTATCTGCGATTTCGAGTGCTTGCTCGCCGGTGTCGGGCTGCGAGATCAGGAGTTCCTGCACATTGACGCCCAGCTTGCGGGCGTAAACGGGGTCGAGGGCGTGTTCGGCATCGACGAACGCGCAAATGCCACCCTTTTTCTGGGCCTCCGCGATCACCTGCAGCGCCAGCGTCGTCTTGCCTGACGATTCCGGTCCGTAGATTTCGACGACTCGCCCCTTCGGCAGACCGCCGATCCCGAGAGCAATATCGAGCCCTAGAGAACCTGTTGAAATCGCTTCGACATCGATCGTTTTGTCGTTCTGGCCGAGGCGCATGATCGAGCCCTTGCCGAAGTTCTTGTCGATCTGTGCCAGCGCTGCTTCCAGCGCCTTCTGCTTGTCCATAACGCCCCCTTCGACAACCCTCAGCTGCGGCATATCCATGGTTCGGTCCCTTATTTCATGAAGCCAGACGCTGTGCAATCGAGGTTAATGTACACTGTTTGTTCTTATTGTCCATAACTTTGTAGAGCACTGTATTGGATAGCTATTTCAATTGGTGTTCTATGTACGTACACTCACGGCGTCAGAAACTCGGCGATCGGGCGCAGGCTCTTGATGCGCTCGCACACGATCTTGAAGCTCGCAAGCAGTGGCACCGCCAGCAGTGCACCGACCACGCCCCACATCCAGCCCCAGAGAATCATGGCGAGGAAGATCGCGACGGGGCTCAACAGAAGGCGCCGCCCGATCACGATCGGCAGCAGGAACTGGTTCGCGGCGATGACGATCGCGAGATACGCGGCCGGCAGCATCAGCGCATCCTGCATCGTCGAAAAATGCATCATTCCGACCATCGACAGAATGATGAGCATGGCCGTCGGGCCGGCATAGGGCGCAAAGCTGACGATACCCGCAAGTGCGCCCCACAGCAGCGGGTTGGGCAGCCCGAGCCAAGCTGCAACCAGCGCCAGCATGGCGCCGACACAGACGTTGATGGCCGTCACGGTCAACAGATAAAATGAAATGTCGGCTTCCATGCTGCGGACGATCTCAACGGCGCGCTTCTTGTCGGCCAGAGTCGGGATGACCGCGATCAGCTTGCGCAGGAACGTATCGCCCGACGACAGCAGAAACAGCAGCAGAATGACGACAATGCCGACGGTCGCCGCGAACTGATAGGCCTCGCCGATCGCGAGCCCGGAGATCCCGGGACGCTCCAGGACCACCTTCTGCACATCGGATGCCGGGTCACCTGACGAGCCCGACGCCGCCTGCTCGAGCTTTTCCGTGGCTTGCCGGATCTGTTCCAGCGGTTGCTTCAACGACCATAGCTTCTGTTCAACTCGGTAGTAGGTCGCCGGCACCCGCTCCAGCCAACTCTGCGCGGGTCCGGAGATGACGTAGGCGAGCGTAAAGGTCGAGCCGAGCATCGCGACGACGACCAGCAGCGATGCGATCGGGCGAGGCACATAGATACGCTCGAGAAGATCGACGGCAGGCGACAGCAGAAGATTGAGCAGGACCGCAAGCGTTACCGGTATCAGAACCGGTGCCGCGAAATACATGGTGTAGAAGACAGCGAGAACGAATAGGCCGATTATTGCAACCGTCCAGCGCCGCTGCACGATGTGGAGGAACCCTTCCGCCTCGCGCTCGCGCTGGTCGCGCTCCGAACCGTCCGCGAGATCGGCTCCCGGGAGCGGTATGGCATCCTCGGCGTCGGTTGCGGCGTCGATCATACTGCGGGCCCATCATCCATCGAAGCTGTTGCGCGTGGTGAGCTTTGGCGAACGAGTTGGGAGGCGGCCCGCCCGAACGCGCGGCGCCAGCCGCCTCATCCGGACATCAATCGTCCGACATCAACTCGTCCGGCTTCGTCGCGACCAGTTTCTGGATGGCGCGCACCTTGCCGTCGACGAACAGCACGTTGGGAATTCGCAAAGTCTCCTTGCGTGCACCCGTCGTCGTCAACGTGAGATCGCCCGCGCCAAGTCCGAGCAGCTTGTGGCGGAACAGGTCCTCCGCCTCCTTCTCGAACAGCATCCCTTGCGTGTCGTAGCTCCGCTCGCGGCTGCCGATCAAATGCTCAACTGTCATCTGCCCAGGCCGCACGATCCAGAACGTGAGTCGGTCGAAGATCACGAACGTCGCGATCCATATGGCGAAAAGGAGCGTGGAGAAGACGACGTAGAAGCCGAGATTGAGCTTGATCGAAAGCTGCGGAATGAAGGCTGCGATTTCGTCCCACCAACCAAGCCACGCGAACAGCACGACGATGAACGCCAGAGAAAGCACGACGAGAAGCGAATAGATTCCGCGCAGGCGGACGTTTGTGAATAGGATTGTCAGAACGAGCACGACAATGAAGCCGATGCCGAGTGCCGAGCTGTCGTAGAAGATCGTGCTTGAATTCTTGACCTCGTCCAACCGCACGACACCACCTCTGATGTAGGTGATGATCGCCGCGAGATAGCCATACGCCCAGACCGGCCACCAGTAGACTAGCGTGGAGTGCGAGTAGAGCCGAACATAGGGCAATTTCGCGACTGGGTCGGGCAAGGCGTCGATGCGTTCCGACCGGGTCGGCAAGTTTCCGGGATGAGAGGTCGACATGCCACCCACTGGTGGCGATTGAGAAGCCGCCATGACAGACATCCAATTCGCTTTGGTTGAAACCTTCGGGTGCAGTTCGCGCAAAAGGCCGTGACCATCGGGCGGCGATCGACGCGACTGAGTGGGGTGGAGGTCACGGCGTACAATCGCGATGAAATACCGCTGGTAAACGTTGCGCGAGGACTTTGGTTCCGGCACGCGCATCATCGGCCATCGCGCGCAACGTTTCCCCAATCTCATCGCGCGCGTGGCTCATGACGATGGGTGAACCGCGGCTCTCAGCCCGACTGAAATTGGCGAATTGAAATAGTGACGCCGCTGATCGGCGATCAGCGGCGCACGTGTTGAGACACGTGTTGAGAAAAGCGTCGAGTGCCCGAGGCGTTCGAACCGCGCTCGTCTGGCATCCCCATTCCTCGATCAAGCGGAGGCTGTCGCGAGGCGTGAAAGCGGCACGTGCGAGGCTGTTCTTTTTACGTCACGCATTCCAGTACGGCGGAACCTTGTAGTAGTTGAACGCGTCCGACAGGTGCCGCTGACCATCGCCACCAGCCAGATCGGACAGCGAATGCGCGGGCGCCGCCTTCAACTGATCCTTGGACAATCCGACGACATATCCGCCGGCATCCTTCTCATAGTCGAGTATCGACCATGGCACGGGGTGATACTTCTCGCCGATGCCGAGGAACCCTCCGAACGAGATGACCGCGAACATGATGTTGTTCGACGACTTGTCGAGCATGATGTCCTCGATCTCGCCGATCTTTTGGTGGTTGGCGTTGTAGACATCGGTGCCGATCACGCGCGTCGCGCGGATGGCAGTGGTGTGACCTGTGGCGGTAGGCATGTCGAAGACCTCCTCGTTGAAACGTGCTCTTTCGGCCGGATCAACGACGACGATCACTCACTTGTTCCCTTGAGAAGCGGAGTGAGGGGAGCAGGGACAATCGGATTTCGCGGATGGTCTCGTGCGGGAGCGTCCGGCAACAGCATGGCCGCGCGGGCGGCGACGCCCCGACCTGCTTGGCACGTTCTGCTCGGCAAGTCCTACTTGGCAAGTTCTTCCTTGACCTTGACGACGAGCTGCGACAGCGAGAACGGCTTCGGCAGAAATCCGAAGGTCTCGTTCTGATCGACGCCGGCGCGGAAGGCATCGTTCGGATAGCCGGACATGAAGACGAATTTCTGATCCGGGCTCGTTGCACGCAGTGTCTTCAGCAGCGTCGGGCCGTCCATCTCCGGCATCACCACGTCCGAGACGACGATGTCGACCCTGCCATCGTTGGCGGCCAGAACTTCGAGTGCTTCGGCACCGTTGCTGGCTTCGAAAACCTCGAAGCCTCTGCTGCGCAGCGCGCGCACGGCGAAACTGCGCACGCCATCCTCGTCCTCGACCAGGAGCACGCGGCCCGACCCGGTAACGTCGGTGAAGTGCGGAGCCTTGTTGCGCAACGCCTTCTGGCTCAGCGCTTCGCCTTCCTCTGCATCAGGCACGAAACGCGGCAGGAAGACGCGGAACGTCGTGCCCTTGCCCACTTCGCTGTCGGGGAAGATGAATCCGCCCGTCTGCTTGACGATCCCGTAGACTGTCGCGAGGCCGAGGCCGGTGCCCTTGCCGATGCCCTTTGTCGTGAAGAACGGCTCGAAGATCTTGTTGAGGACCTCCGCACTCATGCCGCAACCGGTATCCTCGACTTCCACCAGAACGTAATCGCCGACCTTGAGGCCGAAGTGATCGAGCTTGTGGCACTCACGCTCCGTGACGTTGCGGGTGCGGATCGTGACTTCGCCACCGTCCGGCATCGCATCCCGCGCATTGAGGGCGAGGTTGACGATCACCCGGTCGATCTGGGTCTTGTCGGTCTTGACGAACCACAGGTCCCGCTCGGTGTGTACCTTGAGGGAATTCTTCTCGCCGAGAGAATTCTTGAGCAGTGGCATCAGGTCGCCGACGACATCGCCGAGCTGGAGCACTTCGTTCTGCAGGGTCTGCAGGCGAGAAAACGCCATCAGCTTCGAAACCAGTCCAGCCGCGCGGCTCGCCTCGGACTTGATGAGCAGGAGATCCCTGTGCGAGGGGTCCGGCGGCTGATGGCTCTGCAGCAGAAACTCCGAGAAGCCGATGATCGCCGTCAGCGCGTTGTTGAAGTCGTGAGCGATGCCGCCGGCCAGCGTGCCGACCGCTTCCATTTTGCTGGCCTGGGCAAAACGCGCCTCGAGACGCTTCTGTTCGGTCGCGTCGATGACATAGAGGATCGCAGCTTCCCGCGCATCGCGCGACCCAGAGAGCGGCGTGATGAACACGCGCCGCGTATATTCCTTGCTGGCGCCGAACGTGATGTCGAGCGGGCTGATGTTGCCGCGTCCCGCGAGTGCTTCCTCGAGGCCGTTCGCCACCTGCTGGCGAAGCTGCCCATCGCACTCGCGCGTCAGCACTTCGAGCGCTGGAGCATCCGTCGCGCTCGAACCATCGAGGATCATGCGCGCGAAGGCCGCGTTGGCACTTGCAATGCAGCCGTTGGCCGCGACCGTCGCAATGCCGAACGGCGCCGACTGGAAGAATCGCGACAAACGGTTGTCGGAGAGATCGGTATCGGCATCGGCGCGGCCTTGGCTCTTCTCCTGGTTGACGCATCCGATCAGCAGGCCGCGCGTGCCGTCCGCCTGGACGTCGGCGCGGCAGACGAGATGCATTGGAACAAGTCGTCCATCTTCGCGCGTCATGTCGAGACCGATGGCGAGCGTGTCCGTCCCGTCGCGAGCGGCGCGGAGCAGCACCTCGGCACCGTCATCTGAAACGAGATCGGTCAAGCGAAGCAGGCGTTCGGCGAGGACATCGCGGCCATATCCGATCCAGCTTGCGAATGTCGCGTTCGCGTGCGCCACAATGCCTTCGCTGTCGACGCTGAACAGGCCGAGCGGCATCTCGTCGTAGAGCGCGAGCTGGCGATCGTAGCTGGCGCGCTGCAAGGCGCTCTGGCGGCGCTCCTGCGTCACGTCCTCGAACGTCCAAACCACCAGCGGACCGGGGTCGCGTTCGGTCGCCGGCGATGCGAACGGCTTTACGCCGATGCGCAGAAACCGCTGTTCCGTGATGCCGCGGGCTTCATCCGGACCGGCTGGGGTAGCGATGACTTCCGACAGGATTTCGCCAGCGGCCGCCGCGCGGGAGAGCCGAAAGATCGCCCGCGATGCATCGCGTCCGGCGCCGAAGGCATCTTCGACGGAGCCGAGTGCACCGGCCTCCGAGCGGCCAACGAGATTTGCAACGGCGTGATTTGCGTAGATCGGATCGCCGCCGCGCCGCCGGGTGACCAGCACGCCGACATCATCGGAATCGATCAGAACCTTGATAAGGTCCGCTTCTGGCAGTCGGTCGCCGATGCGGATATGTCCGGCTGCCATGCCGAACAGGAAGAACACGCCGAGCATCGCCAACGTCGCCAGCAGCGTCATCAGCAACGGGCTCGCGAAATCAGATGCGATCAGTGAAAGGACGACGGCGCCCGCAGCAACGAGCACGGAGAGAATAGTGGCATAACCACCGCCTCCACGCAGGGCCGCGAGCGGGTCGTCGGCAGCGATTCGATCGGGGCGCGCCTGGCTTTCGCTCATGATGCGCGAAGCTAGCTGATTCGTTGCAGCGATGGCCTTGGAGGGCTGGAACATTTACAGTCGACTCGACTTTCTTACACAGTAAACGCTGTACCGACTTCGGTCGCTACATCACTTGGACGCGCCAACCGATTGAGTGGCCCGGAGAAGCTGTGGCGGCCGTCGGAGTGTCGGCTGCCAGCGCCCTCTCGCGCCATCAACAGTTCGATCATTAGGGTTAAAATGGCATGAATTCCGCGCTATAGGTCCGGCCATCGTCTGCCGATATCCGGCAATATCCGGCCGGATTTGCCCGGAAGGCACGGAAGTCGGCTCATTCGTGACACGCTGGGGTAAACTGTTGCATCAATACGGTACGAGCGCCGCGCCAGCTGAAGTGGCGCGACACACGTCCGGTCAACTCAACAGGGGCGCGGGGGTCCGCGGCACAAGGCTATGTGGGACATCGCGTTCTATCTGATTGTGATCGCCATTTTGGGTGGCCTCGCGGCGGTGGCCGCGTACTTCGGCCGCCACTATCTGGCCGGCGGAACCGGCAGCCCTGGACTATTCGGCGCGAAAGCCGAACGCCGCCTCGATGTCGTCGAGCAGTCGAGCGTCGATGGACGCCGGCGGTTGGTGCTGATCCGCCGCGACGATGTCGAACACCTGATCATGACCGGTGGCCCAGTGGACGTGGTCATCGAAACGGGAATAGAACCTCGGCGTTCCCGCATCCCGGCCGACCGGCAGATCGGCGATGTCGCCGAAGCGCAACCGGTTTTCTCGCGGGCGCCGCGTTCGTTCGGCATGGCCGGCAGCGGTGGCGAGTAGAGGCTCGAGCGCACGTGTACCGTAAGTGGCGATTGGCCAAATCGTCCAACGTCGTCGGCCAAAGGGGCATCGCAAGGGCTAATCGGCATACGGCGATCGGGCGGGCGCCACAGGTTGCATCGACCATCGATTGCAAGCGCCGATGATCGCGGTCGACTGCAGCCTCGTAGCCACGGCCGGCAAACGGGGCGAAGACGGCGATCTACTGGTTGATCGTGGCAGGGCCGGTCCCGTGTACGGCGCAAAGCCGGGGGCGACGGAACGCCTGGAGCCGATCGTCGCAGGATGCGTACCTCTGAGGACGTGCCGTGCGAATGAGATCACGTAACGTCGGGCGGGACGTCACAGCCAGCACGTCACGGGGTGATTGCCACATCAGCGACACGCCCGTCACGACACATCGGCGCCGCGCGCGACGCGCACGTCATCGGGTTCGCCGGTAGAGCAGCCCGAACCGCGGCGCAACGGGAATGCCTCCGCATCCGGTGCCTCTCGCGACAGCGAGACAGCACGACGATAGACATAAAGAGGATCAATGCCGTTATCCCGACCACTCTCCGTTAGCCGTTGTGTATCCGTCACAACCCTGATGCTGCTGTCACTCGTGGCGTCGACGCCAGCCAGGGCCGAGGTTCCGGCGCGCGATGGTATGCGCGGCCTCGACGTGCAGGCCTGGTCGGAGATCGAGACCGCGACCAGGGACGTGGGCTTGCCATCGAACACGGCGCATGGAATCGCGTCCCGTCGCATGCGGATCGCGCAATCGCCGTTGCCGAATTGGGCCGCGGGCCTTGCCGGGAAGCCGACAGCGGACGAAGACGGCGGCAAACCTGCCGCAGCACCGGCGGCCAATGACGCTAAACCCGCCGCGACTTCGCAGACGGCACCTGGCGCGCCCGACGCTCCGGCGGCTTCGGCGGATACACCCACGCCGGCGGATGCCACAGCAGCAGCGGCAGCAGCAGCCGCGGCGGCCGTCGCCGATATCCCAGCCCAGATCGAGCCACTCCTGCAGCCTGTGAAGCGCATCGTCAGCGTTCTCGAGGATCTCACCAAGACCGTCGAACGCGTCAAGGAACGCGACGAGGAATTGTCCGCCACACGGCGCGAAATCGACAAGATCCCATCAGAGGCCAAGAAGGCCATCGACGCAATTCGCCCGCGTCTCGCCGATTTGAAGTCCCAGATCGAGAAGCTCGGACCGGCGCCGAAACCGGAAGATCCGCCGGAGGCAGCAACGGTCGCCGCCGAACGCGCGCGTCTCAACGCCGCGGTCACGCAACTCGACGGTGCCGTGAAGTCTGCCGAGCTGACGCAGGAGAAGGCCCGCCAGCTCGTGCAGTACGTGCAGGAGCTACGGCAAGGAATTTTCACCCGTCAGCTTCTGCGCCGGACCAAGCACTCGCCGCTGAAATCCGAACTGTGGAAAACCAGCGCAAGTGAAGTACCGAAGGCCGTCCAGGAGGTCAGCACGATTGCGCGCAGCTGGTGGCTGTCGGCATCCGATCGCTGGGTAGAAATCGCCGCCATCGTGATCGTTTCTCTGATCATCTATTTCGGCTTCCGTCATCTCAGACGGAAGCTGGTGCGCGCGCGCCTCGACCGGCCGATAACGGGATCACCGACATTCTTTGAACGAACGGCTGCAGCGGGCTGGATCGCTCCGGCGATCGCGATACCGCCGATGGCGGCGGCGGTGTTCTTGTATGTCGGGCTCGAAAGCAACGGCTTGCTCTACCTGCAGACGGCGCGGTTCGCGGAGCTGGCACTCACGGCGCTGCTGATCTTCTTTGCAACGTCGGCCCTCTCGCGCGCGATCCTGCAGCCGGGGCGCGGGGAATGGCGGCTACTCGACGTCTCGGATTCCGCGGCGCGCAAGCTGCATCTTATCACGCGTGCGGTGACGGCCGTCTTTGCGATCAACCTCGTCCTCAGGGACGTCGTGCGCATGCTCTACCTGCCGTTCCAGCTCAACATCGCCATCGCATTCATTTCGAGCCTGCTGTTCGCCGCCCTGCTGTTCGCGCTGGCGCGGACCCGCCTCGAGCCGCGCACGGAAATTCCGGGCGTCGTCGTCTCCCGCTGGCGGCCCTTGTGGCTCAAGCTGCCCCTCATGGCGGTCGCTGCGCTCATCGCGGGCGCGGCACTTCTCGGTTACGTCGCCTTCGCGCGCTACATCTCCTCCCAGGTGGTGTTGAGTGGCACGGCGATCGTCGCCATCATCCTCGGCCATCTCGCGATCCGCGCGATCGCGGGTGACGCCTCTGCCGAGGGTGGCAGTGTCGCACGCCGTCTACTCAATGGCCGTCTCGGCCTCGACGACAGTCAGCAACGCCAGATGGATGGCGCACTCCTCATCGTGCTCAACATCCTGCTGGCGTTCGCGGCGGTACCGCTGATGCTGTTCGTCTGGGGATTTTCAACTCCAGAGATCGCGGCGCTCATAAGCTCCGCTCTGTTCGGCTTCGACATCGGCGGCGTGCGCATCTCGCCGACGCGCATCCTTATCGCGATGGGTCTGTTCGTCGCGCTCATTTTCACGACGCGGCTCGTCCAGCGCTGGCTCTCCGGCACGCTTCTGCAACCGTCGCGGATCGATCCCGGCCTCGCCAACTCGATCCACACGGGCGTCGGCTATGCCGGCTACGCCGTCGCCACCCTGATCGCGGTGTCGTATGGCGGGCTCGACATCACCAACCTCGCGATCGTCGCCGGCGCTCTGTCGGTCGGCATCGGCTTCGGCCTGCAATCGATCGTCAACAACTTCGTGTCGGGCCTGATCCTGCTGGTCGAGCGGCCGATCAAGGTCGGCGATTGGATCAGCGTCGGCGCGTTCGAGGGGCACGTTCGCCGGATTTCCGTGCGATCGACGGAAATAGAGACGTTCGACAGGTCGAGCGTCATCGTGCCGAATTCCGAACTGATCTCCGGCACGGTCAAGAACCGCACGCACCGCAATGCGCTCGGCCGTGTCGATGTCGCTGTTGGTGTCGCCTACAAGGAGGACCCGGCCGCGGTCCGCGATCTTCTCGAGAAGGTCGTCAGCGAGTCGCCCTTGATCCTCAAGTTTCCGGCACCTGTGATTTCCTTCGACAACTTCGGGGCGAGTTCACTCGATTTCACGGTCCGGGCCTTCGTCGCGGACGTCAACAAGTCACTGTCGACCGCAACTGACATCCGCCTGCGCATCTTCAAGGCGATGCAGGAAAATGGCATCGAGATCCCCTACCCGCAGACCGACGTTCATCTTCGAGACCTCGATCTTGTAAAGGCGATCGTCGCGCGCGCGGCCGAGGATCGCGCCCGCAAGCAGGCGGGCGACAGCGATCCGAGGACGACGGGGGAAGACGAGAGGGATGGTGTCGCCTCAGGCCGCCCGGCGATGACATAACCGCCGGCACGGCGGGATCGGCCGCCCCAACCCGGCGCCGCGCAACCGGCGCCGGCCACTCACTCACGCGCGCGCAACCCATTGGCTTGCGGCGGCGAAGGCGTCCCGCGCCGATCGCCCGTCAAGGAACCCGAGCTTGAAACCTGCCTCGGCCGCCGCGAGACGCTGATCGGGCGTGCCGTGATGGTGCATGTTGCGGAACTGGGTATCGCCACTTTGCCAGCGCCGTATCCCCGCCGCCCAGAACGACGCGCTCGGATTGTCGCGCTTGCGGACACCGAGGTAGTAGCCGGCGAGAAAATCGGCATGGAGTTCCACCCTGCGCACCGTCCTCTCGCCACCACGAATCTTGTCGAACAGACCGTCACGGTAGACCCATACATGCGCGAATTCGTGGGCGGCGGTCTGCAGAAGCGTGATGCCGGAGGGATCGTACGACATCAGCTTCTTGAAGTACGTCCGCCCGAACACGACGGCAAATTCGATCGATCCACTGACGTCGTAACGCATGGCCATGGCATTGGGTGCATCGTCGTCGTCGTAGAACCCGACCTTGGGCCAGACCTCGAATGTTTCGGCGAGCCGCTGCAACGCGCGGTCGAAGCTGCGATCGAGGCCGCTGTCGCCGGTCGAGCGCAACATCGTCTCGACCTCGGGCGGCAGCTCCATGCTGCGGCCCGTCACCATGTTCGCCCCGAGCATCAGGTTGGCATTGTTGGAATCGATGAAGCAGCCCTTGATCTGCTTCAGTGATGCGACCTTGCCCTGTCGCGTGTCCGCCGCGGCGCTGCCGCCGAACGCCGCGCAACAAAGCGCGCTACCAGCCCCGAGCATCACGTGACGACGGTGAACGTACATGCGCATGGCCTCCCGATCTTGCGGCTGCGGCGCACCGCAATTGACAGCGCGCCACTGGCCGGGCGTCGTTTCAATTGCCGGTTACGACGCGAAATTCCGTCACTGCCGTATCGGTGTACTTGGTGCCGGCATAGACCGACCGGATCGTGAAGCGAACCCACTCCGCCTTCTGCTTGCCGACGTCGAGCGTCTGGATACCCGGCGCGTCGGCGAGCGATACCCGGCGGCTCTTGCCATTCGAGAACTGCAGTTCGGCAACGTGGACGCGGCTGTTGGCGAGAAACAGCCGCTCGTTCTTATGGTAGCCGTTCATCACCTGGATGGCAGTGATCGTGCGGATACCGTCGAGTTCGACAACCAGGCTTTCGCCTTCGCCGTTCCCGGACTTGCCTTCGACCCACGCCGTCTTGAGATCGGAATCGACCAGATTGCGCGGCAGATAGTTGAAGCCGAACTGCGGCTTCAACACCGAGGACACGCAGTATTTGAACTGTGCGACCTTATCGCACGTTTCGCCCGAGAGCGCCGGACGCGCCAGCCCCTCTTGCTGCGGCGGCGACACGGGTTGCAGGCGAGCGATGACGGGCGCGGAAGGCGGATTTGGATTCGGTGCTTCGGATGGGCCGCATTCGAGAAATACACACCGCGGCTGCGCGACCGCGGATGGAACGACGGACGCTGCGACGAACACCAAGAGCGCGACGCCGAGGCCCAACGCCGATGCCGACAACTGCCGCGATGAAAGCAGCGACCACTCCGTCAGCCGCGCGAAGTCCCTCATGACCACCTCCCCAGGCGTGCGATACTGCCGTTATATAGCCAGCCTCTTCGCAGAAAGAGTAGAGCATGTTTGTGGACGAGGAAACGAAACCCTGCCGCCGCGTGGTCGGGTCACGGAAACACTGGTCACCGGCACCGTGTGGCGATGCGGCCCGCCCCGCCCAGGTCATCCACAGACGCGACGGCGACATGCCGGCGAACGCCGCGACGACGATGCTATCTCCGAAGGCTACATCATGAGCACAACCTCTAGTCCATCGCGCCTGCGGCCGCAGGCTCCCTCGGGACCCTTCCGCGTGATGGCGGGCCGCGCCGCATTCGCCGTGGTCGTTTATGTGGCAATGCTGGCTGGCCCGCTCGCGGCGGCGGACCGAGCCCAATCTCCGTCCGGCTCGCCGCTGGTCGCACTCTCCGAAATCGACCCGACGATCAGCCAGGATATCCGCTACGCGAGCACCGCCAACTTCACCGGCAAGCGCGTGCCGGGCTATGAAGCCCCGGCGTGCTGGTTGCGGCCGGCCGTGGCTGCTGCTCTCGCCAAGGTGCAGGCGGATCTCGTGGCGGCATCCCCGCCGCTGTCGCTCCGGGTATTCGATTGTTACCGGCCGCGGCGTAGCGTCCGCGCGTTCGTCGATTGGGTCGGGCAGCGGGACGACGGCAAAACGCGCGGCTATTATCCGTCGGTGCGTCGAGATGCACTGATCGCACGTGGATATATCGGCGCGGCTTCGGCGCACTCACGCGGCATCGCCGTCGACCTCACGATCGTGCGGCTTGCGCCCGCAGGCGACGGCGGCGCCCTGCCCCTCGACGGGGACAAGCGGGGACATGCGACGACACCGTGCACAGAGGCCGGGCCCGCATCGAACCTTGCGGCCGGCGGCATCGACATGGGAACGACATTCGATTGCTTCGACGTCAAGAGCCATACGGCGGCGGGTGGCCTGACACCTGACCAGAGGCAGGCCCGCGCCACGCTCAAGTCGGCCATGGAACGGCGCGGCTTCAGGAACTACGCGCGCGAATGGTGGCACTTTTCCTATCCGGCGGCCGACGACGGCCGGTCTTTCGACGTGCCGATCAACGCTGGCCCCAGCACTATGCCGGACCTGACCAAGAAGCGCCGTTGATCGACCTCCGCCGCATCGGCCGCGATCACTCCTCGCGGTAGACGCGCTCGCGCCGCTCGTGACGCTCCTGCGCCTCCAGCGACAAGGTCGCGATCGGGCGGGCATCAAGCCGCTTCAGGCCGATCGGCTCACCCGTCTCCTCGCAGTAGCCATAGCTGCCGTCCTCGATGCGAGCGAGCGCGGCGTCGATCTTGTTGATGAGCTTACGCTGGCGGTCGCGGGCTCTGAGTTCCAAAGCGCGATCGGTCTCGGAGGTGGCGCGATCGGCGAGGTCGGCGTGCTGCGTCGAGTCCTCGTGCAGACCCGCGAGCGTCTCTCGGGTCTGGCGGATGATTTCCTCTTTCCAATTGCGGAGCTTCGCCTTGAAATACGCGCGCTGGCGCGCATTCATGAACGGCTCGCTCTCGGAGGGACGGTAATCGGGATCGAGAACGACCTCGTTCGACACAGGCTCCTCCGTCGCCTTGGATTTTTTCGTGCTGCTGCCGGGCTTCGATGCAGCGCGCGTGGACGGCCTGACGGCAGCCTTTCCCGCGTCCTTCCCCGAAGTCGACGCACCAGACGTTTTCGAAATGTCTGCGCCCGATACCCGGTGCCGACCGCCCTTGGATGTCGCTTTGCTCATCGTTCGGCCTCCCCGAAGGTGGCGCCGCTCGTGGATCCGGCGGCGCATTTCTGTCTCGGCGGCGAGCCGTGACCCGTACCGTCACAGCAAAATTTGTGCCTCGTATGTATGTGGAACGGGCTTGCTGTCAAGAATTCAAAGAATTGCACACTCGGCCGTCGACAGGATTTCCATCCGCGATCGGGCGAAATGCCCAGACCAGCCCTGACACGTGTCAAATATCTGATCGACATGACATTTTTTAGACTGCCTGACCGCCAGCCGTAGATATCGGAAAATCCATCAGAGGTCGTTATGATTGCTGGGAAAGTGGCCCTGAACCCGGCGTTGGTCGCGCTCGTCCCGGGTTGATGCACAAGACCGCCGACCTCTGCCGCGCCCGCGGTCACCCAGCGTGATCGAGCCACGGCAGCCGCACGTTTCAATCGTGACCGGATCGCGACGGCCCGCTATGGTCGCGCGTCCACAAGGCAAGGCTCGACCACATGCGTTTCACCGGCACCAAATCCTATGTCGCGACCGACGATCTCAAGGTCGCTGTGAATGCCGCGATCACGTTGCAGCGTCCGCTTCTCGTCAAGGGCGAGCCGGGCACGGGCAAGACGGTTCTCGCGCTGGAAGTGGCGCAGGCACTGGGCGTGCCCATCCTGGAGTGGCATGTCAAATCGACCACCAAGGCCCAGCAGGGCCTCTATGAATACGATGCCGTGTCACGCCTGCGCGACAGCCAACTCGGCGACGAGCGCGTCCACGACATCGCCAACTACATCCGCCGTGGCAAGCTGTGGGAGGCGTTCGCCGCTGAGCAGCGGCCGGTGTTGCTGATCGACGAGATCGACAAGGCGGATATCGAGTTCCCGAACGATCTGCTGCAAGAACTCGATCGCATGGAGTTCTTCGTCTACGAGACCGGCGAGACGATATCGGCGCGGCAGCGGCCGATCGTCATCATCACATCCAATAACGAGAAGGAGTTGCCGGATGCCTTCCTGCGCCGCTGCTTCTTCCACTACATCAAGTTCCCGGACGCCGACACGATGCGCGAGATCGTGGACGTGCATTTCCCTGGTCTCAAGGGCCGTCTCGTCAACGAAGCGTTGCGTGTTTTCTACGAATTGCGCGACGTGCCGGGCATGAAGAAGAAGCCATCGACGTCGGAGCTGCTCGACTGGATCAAGCTGTTGCTGAACGAAGACATCGACGTCGAGTTGCTACGCGAGACGGACCCGAGAAAGCTGGTGCCGCCGCTCGCCGGCGCCCTCATCAAGAGCGAGCAGGACGTGCATCTTCTCGAGCGCCTCGCTTTCATGAGCCGCCGCAGAAGCGAAAGCTGAACGGAGCGGCGCGTAGCGTGCCCGGACGGCCCATGCGCCTTGTCCGGGACGCACGGCCGGCGACCGGCGTTTCGTCACAGCCGGCGACCGGCGGCGCTCCGTCCTCGCAGCGATGAACGCCACTTGAACGGCCGCCTCAGTCTGCATTCAACCAGCATTCTGTAACCTCCCGATCAACATGAGCGAAATGTCCTCCGTGAGGAATCCGGAGGATCGTTTGACGGGAGAATTTGGATGATGGAGTTACTGCGTTCCGGCGCCATTGTGCTGATGGGCACGGTTGTCATCGCGGCCGGCGTCGTCGTGGTGTTTTTCGGTTGAAGAGGCCGCTTTCCGCCTCCACCAGACGTTGGCCCGACGCACCCGAGCGAACACACCAGGCCGGCAACATGGAAAGCCGCGGACAATCGGCCGGTGAATTCCCGGAGGTCGCGAGTTCCCCAGGAGACGACGCCGACGGTTTGTTTACGCAAGTATGCCTAGTGTAGCGCACCTGACATTTGCTCGGAGGCCGGCAGAACTCGGCCAGCAAAAGTCAGACGCTGATGAACACGAGTATCGGGGCCGCAATGATTGCGGCCGAGGCATGCGCGAGCGGATCCCGTGTGCCAGAAGGAAGCCATGCCATGATCGAATTCCTTCGTTCCACGGCCATTCTCCTGATGGGTGCCACCGTGCTCTCGGCCGGCGTCTTCGTCCTCGCCTACGGCTGACGAAGCGACGAGGCGAGCCGCAGCACCGCTGGCTTGAACGTCCGACACCGGCCACAGTCCTGCGCCGGGTGGTTTGCGGCCAGGGCGCTCACACGAAGCAGCATTTGCACCGATCTCCTCCTCTTGCGATAAGAGCGGCAAACCGCCACCTTAGGCGGCCAAGCACGAGGCCGCCCTTGCCGCTCGACTCACTCACCAATTCGACCGCCGACGCGTTTCGCAGCGCGGGCGGCTACGTCAACGACCTGATGACGCCGACGGTCCGCCTCGGTGTCACTGGGCTGTCGCGCGCGGGCAAGACCGTCTTCATAACCTCGCTTGTCCGCAATCTCATCGTCGGCGGCCGGCTACCATTCTTCCAGCCTCATGCCGATGGCCGCATCCTTCGCGCCTTCCTCGAACCACAACCGGACGACGCCGTCCCCCGCTTCGACTACGAACGCCATCTGGCGACACTCGCCGCCGATCCGCCCGATTGGCCGGCTGGAACGCGGCGCATCTCCGAACTGCGCATCACCATCGAATACGAGCCGACGTCATATCTGCGCCGCCTTCTGGGTCCGGCGCGGCTGCACGTCGATATTGTCGACTACCCCGGCGAATGGCTGACGGACCTCGCGCTGATCGCCCAGCCCTTCGCGGACTGGGCCGCGGAAGCGCTGCAACTCGCGCGCTCCCGCATCGGCCATGCCGGTGCGCCTGATGCCCTGCCGGCATCGCGCGCCTTCATTGCGTTCCACGATGACTTGACCGCGCCCCCGGTTCCGAACCCGGCAGCCCCGGATGAGACGGTGGCTGCCCCCGATGCCGAGCAAACGGCCCTCGAAGGCGCGCGCCTGTTCACCGCGTATCTCGCCGAAGCGCGCATCGCAGACGGCGGCATCGCGACGCTGTCACCCGGCCGCTTCCTGATGCCGGGCGACCTCGAAGGCTCGCCGCTGCTGACGTTCTTTCCTTTATCGCCGTTGCCGCTGGCGCAGTCGCAAACGGCGGGCGGCGGCGACACGCAAACCCGCCCGACGCTGCCCAGTCCCGGCTACGCCAAGCTCGAAGCTCTCCTGCAGCGGCGATACGAAAGCTACAAGTCCCACGTCGTCGGACCGTTCTTCCGAAACCACTTCAGCCGCATCGACCGGCAGATCGTGCTCGTCGACGTACTCGGCGCGATGAATGGCGGCCAGCGTGCCATTGCCGATCTCGAGCGAGCGCTGGAGGGTGTGCTCAAGGCGTTCCGGCCGGGACAGAATTCGTGGCTGTCTTCTTGGCTGTCGCGCCGCGTCGATCATCTGCTCTTTGCCGCGACGAAAGCCGATCACCTGCACCACGTCAGCCACGATCGCCTCGAAGCACTCCTCAGGCTCATGACCGACCGCGCGATCACCCGCGCGACATCGGCCGGCGCGGAGGTCGGCGTCATGGCCCTATCGGCGCTCAGGGCAACGCGCGAGGCGGAGGCGCGCCACAAGGGCGAGCAACTCGACTGCATCGTCGGCACACCGCTGCCGGGTGAGACCATCGACGGCCGCGTGTTCGACGGCAAGACAGAGGCCGCCGTGTTCCCCGGCGATCTGCCGGCTGATCCGAAACAGGCGCTCGAGGGGCTCGCCAGCGGAACGTCCGACCTCAACGACATGGCTGTGATACGCTTCAGGCCGCCGCGCCTGCCGCTTTTGGCCAGGGACGGACAGCCGGCTGCGATGCCGCACATCCGCCTCGATCGCGTCATGCAGTTCCTGCTGGGGGACAAGTTCCGATGAGCCCGCCGAACCAGCGCCGCCGCCCGCGTGTGTTCTCCGCCGACGATCCGTCGGTGGCCGTGGACGCGTATGCGGAGCAGACGGCGGGAGGCGAGGAAGCGCACGATCCGGACCGCGGCGACGCCGCGCCAACGGGTGGCATCGCCGCGGCCGGAACCGATGCTGAGACCGGTGAGCGCGCAACCGTCGCCGACCGACGCCGCGGTATCGGCTGGGGCGGCATCCTGCTCTCGGCACTGACCGGGCTCGCGATGCTCGGCATCGGGGCCTGGTTCGCACGCCTCGTCTCGGCCGCCCTCGCTCGGCAGGACTGGGTCGGCTGGACCGCCTACGGGCTGCTGCTCGTCGCGCTCGTCTCGGGCGGCGTTCTGGTGATCAAGGAACTTGTCGGATTGTCGCGCCTGACACGACTGGCCGGGCTCAAGCGTGACCTCACCGCCGCCATTGCCGCAAACGATGCCCGCGCCGAGCGGCAGGGCGTGAAGCGGCTGCGGCAGCTCTACAGCGGTCGCGCCGATCTTCGCTGGGGCCTGAAACGGTTCGCGGAACACGAGAAGGACGTGCACGACCCCGGCGCGCTCGTCGCGCTCGCCGAGCGAGAGCTCGTGGCGCCGCTCGACGGGCAAGCACGCCGCGCCATATTGAAATCGGCAAAGCGCGTCAGCGTCGTTACCGCGCTGTCCCCGATCTTCCTTTTTGCTGTGCTGTTCGTTCTCGTCGAGAATGTTCGCATGTTGCGCGGCCTGGCGACGCTCTATGGCGGCCGTCCTGGGCTCATCGGCGCGCTGCGGCTTGGGCGCATGGTCGTCACACATATCATCGCGACGGGCGGCCTCGCGATGACCGACGATCTGCTCGGTCAGTTCCTCGGTCAGGATCTCGTGCGGCGGCTGTCGCAACGCCTCGGCGAGGGATTGTTCAATGGCGCCTTGACCGCACGCATCGGTGCGGCGGCGATCGAGGTGTGCCGACCCCTGCCGTTCATCGAGGCAAGCCCGGTCCGGGTCCGCGAGATCATCGCCGAATTGGCCCGCCGTCAGCCGACGCGGTCGGAAGCGACAGCCAAGGCCGCACGGGAAACGGGCCGCCGGATCGACTGAGCGCATGCTGCCAGCGCCGCCCGTCACCTGTGCCGACTGTCACTTGTCCCACGTGTCGCCCTTGGCCGAAGCGGACGCAGGACCTCGGCGTGACGCATCGACCGCCATCACCGGCGTCAGCCGGCGGCGTTAGGCGGCGGCGTCCTGCGACATCACCGGGCTCTGATCGTTGGCCGCCTCGAGACGCAGGTCCGCGGCCCTGAGCCGCCACGACGCGGTGGCGGAGTATACGTGCCGCAAGATCGACGGCGGATCGCGATCCTCAGGTGTCGAGAGCACGGCGGACAGCGCCGGGCTCGCCTCGCGCGAGACCAGCCAGCCGATCGGTGCGGCGAGCAGCAGGCCGAGCAGAACCGGCGACATCCAGAGCACCAGTGCGGGGGCGACGGCGAACGAGATGACGGCGGTCACGACGCCGAGCGCCATGTGCGGAGCATGGAATCTCAGCGCATCAGCGAACCGGACTTCTCCGTTGGCGCGCGTCTGCGCATTCCAGCCGGAGTCGCGGCGCAGGAAAATCTCGGTGACAGCCACCGTTTGGGTCAGCATCAGGATCGGCGCGAGCATCATCGAGAATACCGTCTCGAGCAAGACGCCGGCGGTGGCGCGCACCGCACCCAACGTTTCGCGCGCCCGCTGCGACCGCCTTATCTCGAGGATCAGACCGAGCAACTTCGGCAGCAGCACGACACCCATCGTACCAAGGAACAGCCGGGCCGCCGCACCCGGGTCCATTTCAGGCCAGATCGGAAATAGCGAGCGGGATTCGGGGAAATAGTTCGGCAGCACGTTCTGGCTCTGGATCGCCAGCAGCACGCCGACGACCAGAGAGGCCGCCCAGATGGCGGAGGCCAGATACGACACCGCGCCCATGAAGAGATGCACGCGACCCATCGTCGTCAGGCCGTTGGCGGCGACGATCGAGAGATGCTGCAGGTTGCCCTGCGCCCAGCGCCGGTCACGAACCACGAGATCGGAAAGGGTGGGCGGCAGGCCCTCGTAGGAGCCATCCAGCGTCGGCGCCATGTGGACACCGTATCCGGCCCGCTGCAACAACACCGCCTCGACGAAGTCGTGGCTCTGGATATGTCCACCGAAGGGTGCGCGGCCGGCGAGTTCCGGCAGTCCAGCGGAGCTGGCGAAAGCCGCCGTGCGGATGATCGCGTTATGGCCCCAGTAGTTGCCCTCTTCGCGATGCCATACGGCAAGGCCGCTGGCGACGATCGGACCGTAGACGTGGGCCGCGAACTGCTGCAGACGCTGCAGAAGCGTCGACCCACCGGTCAGCCGCGGAACGGTCTGGATGAGACCCGCACGAGGATCGCGTTCCATGGCGCGCGCCAGCCTGACGAGCGTCTCGCCTGACATGACACTGTCGGCGTCGAGAATGACGAAGTGGGGATAGGCGGCGCCGAAGCGCTCGACCCAGTCCTTGATGTTGCCGGATTTGCGCGCGGCGTTCTTGAGGCGACGGCGATAATAGACAGGTACGATGCCACGCAGGCGCTCTGCGAGATTGCGGTAGATCTCCTCTTCCGCAGCGCCTTTGTCGTCGCCACGCGTGTCGGAGAGAATGAAGACGTCGAAGACGTTCGCACGATCGCGGCTTTCGAGATCGTTCGCGATCGCTTCGATCGTGCCGGCGATGCTCGCGGGTTCCTCGTGATAGACGGGAAACAGCAGTGCCGTGCGCGCGACCAGCGGGCCGGCGGCATCGGGCAGCTCGATGGTGTCGGGACGGTCACCCGAGACGAGCGAGAAGAAGCCGAGTGCCGCGCTCATGGAGCCGAGCGCGATCCACCCGAACGCGAGCGTCGACAGCACCAGGAACACGATCTGCAATGGCGTCGCCTCGGCGACGCTCAGAACATCGTAGAGCTCAGCTGCGAACATGGCGGTCAGCAGCGCCGCGCCACCGAACACCGCGGTACGGGTCGCCACGACGGAAACCGTGGCCCGCTTGCGCTGGCGATCGTGCTCTACGGTCGACCAGAAATCCTGTGCCGGCATCGCCATGGGCGCACCAGTCGGCAGCAATGCGGGATCGCTGGCGTCGCGCACGCCGGCGAGGCTGGCTCCCGTGCCGAGCGGCTCGCGGGCATCCGCGGCCACGGTATCGTGCATCGTCTTGCTCATGATCTTGTCCAGCGATAAAGCCAGCTTTCTGAAATCAACCGGTCGTTGACCTTCAAGCCCAAACGCAGCTCGATCATGTCGGTTCCGGCGGTCTTCAGTTCGAAGCTGACGCGCATTCCATTGATTTCCGGGTTTTCCTGCACGACGAGGTTGGCGACGGCACCACCACTCGCGGCAACTTCGGCGCGCGGCAGGCCACCGAGCGACCTTGCGCCCCCGCCAGTGAAGTCGATGACGAACAGGCGTGTTTCCGGTGCATCGGCGATACCGACGCGCGTCTTGACCACCGACACCCCCGACCACGCGACCGGCAATTCCTTGCACCAGTGCATGCGGTAGCCATAGCGATGCGGCAGCCCCTTGCCGAGCGGCGTCGCAGGCTTCCAGTAGGCGACGATGTTGTCGTGGATCTCGGCCTCCGTCGGAATCTCTATGAGTTCGACGAAGCCCTCGCCCCATCCGCCCTTCGGCTCGATCCACACCGACGGCCGCCACTCGTAGCGCGCTTCGAGATCCTGGTAGCTCGTGAAGTTCCGGTCGAGCTGGACGAGGCCGAAGCCCTTCGGGTCCTTGTCGATGAAGGCGCTCGTCTGCAGCGTGCGTGGATTGGTCAGCGGGCGCCAGAGATGCTCGCCACGTCCATTGAGGATGGCGAGACCTTCGCTGTCGTGGACGCCCGGCCGGTAGTCGGACGGCAGCCTATTCTGCGCGGTGCCGTGGCGGTACATGCTGGTCAGCGGTGCCAGACCGACATGGCTCAGCTCGCGCCGCGGATAGAGCGTGAAATCGACGTCGATGACCGTCGAAGGCCCCGGCGACACGACGAACGTGTAGGCCCCCGTGGTCGAAGGACTGTCGAGCAAGGCATGGATCGTGACGCTTGCGCCTGCGGCGGCCGGACGCTCGATCCAGAACGACTTGAAGAAGGGAAACTCCTCGCCCGTCGGCCGCGCCGTACCGATGGCGAGCCCGCGCGCCGACAGGCCGTAGCGCTGATTGCGGCCGACGGCGCGGAAATAGCTCGCCCCCTGGAACAGCAGGTACTCGTCGTAGTGATCGGCGCGATTGATGGGCCCGTGCAGGCGGAAACCCGAGAAACCGTAAGGCGCCTGTTCGTTGCCTCGCCCGATCAGTGGTCCGATCGAGAACAGCCGGTCGTCGGCCTTGAGCGGCACGGCGCGGCCCTTATCGACGATCGAAATGTTGACCGGCACGTCGTAGAGGTAGCCGAGAGCGAAAAGCTGCATCTCGACACCCAGGCCTTCGTTGCGCCAGATTGCGCGCTCGGCCCGGAAGCGAATGTCGCGGTACTGATCGTAGGACAGCTTGTCGAACGGCGCGGGAACGTCGACCCGCGGCTTTTCGAAACCGCGGCTCGCCATGGCCTCGGCCAGCCGGCGCACGCCGTCGGGCTCGAACGGCACGCCATCGGTGGCCTCGTCCGCCAAAGCGGCATCCGGCACGCGGGCGAGCAAACCGGCAACCGCCATTACGGCGCCGAGACCAGTGGCGTTGCGGATCAGCGCACGGCGATCAAGAGCGTTACCCTTCATTTTAGTATCGAACCTCGATCGCACCATGTTGCACCGCAATAGATTGTGTCGGCGCGAGCAAAATTACAAGCCGCATCGCCACGCTCGTGCCCGATGGCTCCGCGGATCTCCCCGATCCCGACAAAGCTACGAATCTCAACAGTTTGGGGACGAAATCTTGCCGCAATTGTGGCGACACCAGACGGAGTAGGCACGACGATCGCAGTTGGCCACGGCGGCCTCCGCAAACCGGCCGCGCTCAGTGCTGCATTGCAAAAATCATTACGCCTCTTCCCAGGCGTCGACAAGGGGCCACCTTGCTAGCCGAGGGTGCGTCATCGTGCCTTGGCGGCAACATCCACGCGGTCGACCTTGCCCGCCTCCAGCCAGCCACCATGGCGCGCGGCGGTGATCGATGGCAGAAAGACGTCCGCCCCTGGGGTTTGTCCGGGTCGGTGGGGCGTCGAGGAGCAGGCGAACATCATGGATACGACACTTCTTCAGGAAAGCACCCTGGTCGAAGCCATCATGCACACGCGCTCGCAAATCGACGTGCTCTGGCAGGTGTTCATCACGGTCCACATCGCGCTGTTCGCACTGCTGTTCATTTACAGTACGGCCGTCGACAAAATGAACGCCCTGGCCCGCGTCTTTGCCGTCGCCGGCATTTCGCTGTTCGACTGGATCAACGGCAAGGCACTCACGAGCACCTATCTGCTGCTCGATGCCATGCAGGACCAGTATCGGACGCTCTACGGGCAGGTGGAACGCTTCCAGCCCAAATTCTATGAGCATTTCGTTCTGGCGCAGTATGCGGACCGCCCCGACATGGTGCTGATCACACATGGACTTGCGTTCGCCGTGGTCGTGGTGGCGCTGATCGCGCGCAAGCTCATCCACACCGCCACTGCCTGAACCCTTATGAATCGCGACGCCACATCCGTGGCGCGACGGC
The DNA here is from genome assembly GCA_020442185.1 of Hyphomicrobiaceae bacterium. Classification (GTDB taxonomy): domain Bacteria; phylum Pseudomonadota; class Alphaproteobacteria; order Rhizobiales; family Hyphomicrobiaceae; genus JAEUMD01. The sequence goes on along the minus strand of JAGRKS010000035.1, from coordinate 3,853 downwards.
CACAACACCCCTCCATTCGTTACATCTTAGACCCCAAGCCCATTTCCTGGGCAGTTGGCATCTGGTTAAGTCCTTTCCCGAAGCGGTGATTCGGGGGGTCTCAGAACATCGCCGAAAATATGCGTAGCGGAAGGCCGACGTGGGCAACCGCAGCTGAAGTTGAGGCAGACGGGAGTAAGCATAATGAAAAAACATGGTGTCAGCGTCGCTTTGGCCGCTGGCCTGCTCGCGGGCGGGTTGTCGGTTTCGAGCGCGTCCGCCGCGGACCTCGGGGGAAATTGTTGCGCCGACCTTGAGGAGCGCGTCGCCGAACTTGAGGCAACGACCGCTCGCAAGGGCAATCGCAAGGTTTCGCTCACGGTTTCCGGCTGGGTCGCCGAGCAGGTGACGTACTGGGACGACGGCGTCGAGAGCAACGTTTACGTCTCCGGCATCGGCGTCACGCTGTCGAGCCACTTCAAGATGACCGGCTCGGCGCAGATCACGCCCGGCTGGCAGGCCGGCTATGTGGTCCACGTCGAGACGAACTCGAATGACCCGACGGCATTCAACCAGAACACGGACGATGGCGGCGCGGGCGTCACCATCCTGCAGTCCTATTGGTTCTTGAAGAGCGATCAGCTCGGCAAGCTGTCTGTCGGCAAGCTGTCGCACGCTTCCGACAACGTTGCGATCCTCGTCGACGGCTCGGGCTCGCTCGTTCCGGCCAACTGGGTGATCTTCGACGGCCTCGGCTTTGCGCAGCGGTCTGGCGGCTTGACGTTTTCCGGCTCGGCCGGCGCGCCGGTGGCTGGTGACTTGATTTGGGGTGAGATCGGCTTCTGCCATCACATCGGAGCCGGCATCGCTGCCGACTGCAACGGCATCCCGCAGAACGCCGTACGCTACGATTCACCGACATTCGGTGGCTTCTCGGTCTCGGCCTCTTGGGGCGAGGATGACTTCTGGGACGTCGCGGCTCGTTATGCTGGCGAGTTCAATGGCGTCAAGATTGCCGTCGCGGGTGCATGGTCGCACTACAGCGAAGGCCTTGGCGACCTGACCAACGGTCACGACTCCGACTACTTCCAGGTCGGCGCCTACATTCAGCACGTTCCGACCGGTCTGTTCGTCTACGGTGCCTATGGCTACGAAGAGAACAACCACTTGACTGCTGCGAGCCTCGCTGGCGGTGGTCTCGCGGCATCGGCAGGTGGCTTCGCCATCCCGGATGGCGAGCACTTCTACCTCAAGGCTGGTATCCGCCAGCGTTGGAGCCCGCTTGGTCACACCGTTATTTACGGTGAGTATGCTCAGCACACCGACATGGTGAGCCAGCGCCTGATCAACAACGGCTTTAATTCTTCGGAACTTGAGCGTTGGGGCGTCGGCATCGTCCAGGAAATCGACGCGGCCGCCATGTCCATGTGGCTGTCCTACCGTCATCACGAGGGTGAGCTGTCGGATGGCACGATCCCGGGCACGTTCAACGTCGACGAATTCCACATCGTGAAGTTCGGCGCTCTGATCAACTTCTGATCTGTTGCACACGATCTGAATTGCGAGAGGCCGCCCCACCCGGGCGGCCTCTTTGCTTTTGGACCGCTCTGAAGAGTCATTTTCAGACTGCCGCGCCGGGACCTGCCAGCGCCGTTGCGTGGACCTGGATTGGGTGACGGTCGACGCGGCCGCCACCGCAGCTCCAAGCGCCTCAAAAGTGGTTGCAGGTGCCGCTCAAGACCGCGATCGCAGCAGCTTCCGGGCGGCTGCAAATATGTCGCCTGGACGTCACAATGACGGCATCGACCTGCTTGAACATGCTGTCGTTCGAGCAGAATTTGGCGAATCTCAACCGCCGGCATCGCGATTTCCACCCGTGTTGCACAGCCTTACATTCCTGCGCGCAATCGCCGGGAAACACCTCGCAAATCGCTAATATTTTGCCTTTTTCCATTTGATTTCAACTCATTCCGCAGTCTGATCTGGCGGACCGCTCAATGCCTGAGCCGCAACCGTTCGTTGCCGATACGCCACACGGCTGAGCTGCTTGCGTATCCGACCGGACGCACGATTGTTAGGCAATGGAGAATCACCGAGTCTCCACGCCAAGCGGAAGTTTGGGGTCCTAGGGGGGTCCTGTGCACCGCGTCGTTGAGAGGGCGCTTTTCTATAGTCGCGTTCAGTTCTGTGTCCGCCGTCTTAATGCCAACGCAGATTGGGAGAAGACTAATGAGAAGACATAGCCTGGGCGCACTCGTGGCCGCCGGTCTGCTTGCGGGCGGACTTTCGACCAGCGCCAACGCCGCCGATCTCGGTGGTAACTGCTGCGCCGATCTCGAGGAGCGCATCGCCGAACTCGAAGCCACGACGGCCCGCAAGGGCAACCGCAAGGTTTCGCTGACAATTTCCGGTTGGGTTGCCGAGCAGGTTACCTACTGGGACGACGGTGTCGAGAGCAACGTTTACGTTTCTGGCATCGGCGTCACGCTGTCGAGCCACTTCAAGATGACCGGTCAGGCAACGATCATGCCCGGCTGGCAGGCTGGTTACGTGGTCCACGTCGAGACCAACTCGAACGAGCCGCTCGGCGTCAACCAGAACACGGATGACGGCGGATCTGTCGTCAGCATCCTGCAGTCCTACTGGTTCATCAACTCTGACCGCATGGGCAAGCTGTCCGTCGGTCTCCTCTCGCACGCTTCGGATAACGTCGCGATCCTCGTCGACGGCTCGGGCTCGCTCGTTCCGGCCAACTGGGTGATCTTCGACGGCGCCAACTTCGCGCTGCGTTCGAACGGCCTGACGAGTTCTGGCGCTGCCGGTCGTCCGGTCGCCGGCGATCTCGCTTGGGGTGAGGTTGGCTTCTGCCATCACATCGGCGCCGGCATCGCTGCCGACTGCAACGGCGTGCCGCAGAACGCTGTCCGCTACGACTCGCCGACCTTCGGTGGGTTCTCGGTCTCGGCCTCTTGGGGCGAGGATGACTTCTGGGACGTCGCCGCCCGTTATGCTGGCGAGTTCAATGGCGTCAAGGTCGCCATCGCTACGGCTTGGTCGCACTACAGCGAAGGCCTCGGCGATCTGACCACGGGCCATGACAGCGACTACTTCCAGATCGGTGCATTCATCCACCACGTTCCGACCGGCCTGTTCGTCTACGGTGCTTATGGCTCTGAAGACAACGGTCACCTGACGGCAGCATCTCTTGCTGGCGGCGGTCTCGCGGCATCGGCTGGCGGCAACGCCATCCCGGACAGCGAGCACTTCTACATCAAGGCTGGTCTGCGTCGTAAGTTCAACGAGCTTGGCCACACCGTGTTCTACGGTGAGTATGCCCAGCACAACGACATGCTTAGCCAGCGCCTGATCAACAACGGCATCAACTCTTCGGAGTTCGAGCGTTGGGGTCTCGGTGTCGTCCAGGAGATCGACGCGGCTGCCATGTCCATGTGGCTGTCCTACCGTCATCACGAGGGCGAGATCGCGGGTGGCTTGGCCGGAGCCGGCATCGGCCTCGACGAATTCCACATCGTGAAGTTCGGCGCGCTGATCAACTTCTGATCCAACGCTCACGTCCTGATCTGCGAGAGGCCGCCCACCGGGCGGCCTCTTTGCTTTTCGGAGGTCTCCCATAGCGGCTTGCAATCCGATGCAAATTCAAGGGAAGGTAGCCAGCATCACCTCCGAGGATTGTTGATGTTCACAACCTTCTTCCATGAACTGAAGGCCGCGAAGATCCCCGTCACGCTCAGGGAATACCTGACGCTGATGGAGGCGCTCGAAGCAGATCTCGCGAGCCGCCGCGTCGAGGACTTCTACTACCTGGCGCGATCATGCCTGGTGAAGGACGAACGCCACCTCGACCGTTTCGACC
>JAGRKS010000207.1 GCA_020442185.1 Hyphomicrobiaceae bacterium | reverse complement strand
ACGTGCCTCGCGGTGCATGATCCGCGGCGGCGGGCTTAGCTCAGTTGGTATAGCACCTGATTTGTAATCAGGGGGTCGGGGGTTCAAATCCCTCAGCCGGCACCATGACAATCAAAGACGTATCGAGTTCCAGCCACGACTTGGACAGCGCCTGCGGGAATTCTGCGGCAGTCTGCGGCCAGGCGTCCATCCCCTGAGTACGACCGGCTCCGGTCGCGCTCCATTGCGTTTGACCCTGCCCCTGGTCGCGGCCGCCGACCTCGAGAAAGTCAGCCGGAACTCAAGCGAAAGGCCCTGTCTGCGGTGTGCAGACAGGGCCTCGAACTTTCGAAACGTCGCGCTGGCGAATGCGTCCGGCGATCAGAACTTGATACGTCCGCCTGCCATGATGATGTCGTAGCGGATGTCGTGATCGTTGATGACGGCTCCGAGCGGCGCGAGCGTGAAGTCAGAGATGTTGTCGGCGGTGTAGTGGCGATAGGAGAGGTAAAGCTCCATTGCCGCGGCATCGATGTGCTGCACGATACCAACGCCGTAGGTCTCAGCCTCCTCGTTGAACAGCGGATTGAACACGGCGAAAGCCGGGTTCTGGAAGGAGATACCAACGTCCCAGATGCGATAGTACTCGCCGTAGATCGCCGTCTGACCAAGCGCGTTCCACTTCCGCAGGAGGCCGGACTTCACGTAGAAATACTTCTCGCTGTTGATGTCGACACCGGCGACCTGCTGCTCGAGCCAGTTGCGCATGCCGCCGGCAACCGTGACGAACAGTCCGGTTGGCTCGTGCAACATCGACGCCGAACCAACGAAGCTCTCGTGCTCGGGCAAGATATTCTCGCCGCCGACAAGCGCCGTGAGGTTGTCGGTGTCGAGGATCTGCCCGTAATGGTAGCCGATGCCAGCGCGGAGCGAGACGCCGTTGAAAGAGCCACCGTAACGCAGCCCGACATCCCAGTCGTCATCCTCACCCCAGCTGGCCGATGCGATAAAGCCGCCAACGACGGGCGTATCGTAGCGCACGAAATTACCACGCCCGCCGTCGAGGTTGCCACGCCACAGATCACCGACGATCGAAAACGGAGCAAGTCCGGCGTTAACGCGAGCCTGAGCAAGGATACCAGGGAAAATCACAGCAACGCCGGTGTTCGCGTCACGCAGGAAGAAACCCTCGTTCCAGGATTCGACGCTTGACAGAGAAACGGCCGACGTGCGTGACAGGTCCATCTCGGCGATGTTGTCGGTGGCACTCGACTGCTGACCGATGGTGATGCGGCCGAGGCGCTTCGATTCGATCCACCAATTGGAATGGCGCACGATGATGCGGTTGAAGTCATCGGCGACACCCAAGACCGGGTTGCCGGGAACAACGCCCTGATCGACGAAGTCGGAGTTGGCCGAGCCGGTCTCGATCTCGATGAGGTAGCCGGCCGACCATTCCGGGTTGATCGTCGCGCGGCCCTCGAAGCCGAAATAGGTCGTCGAAGACTTGTTGTTGACAACGTAGGTGTTGCGCTCCGTCTGGTCGTCCCAGAACATGACCGCCTGGTTGACCTGACCGTAGACGGTCAAAGACACCTTGCGGTTCCCCTTGCGCGCTGTGGTCGCCTCGAGTTCGGCGATCCGCTCTTCGAGGTCGGCACAACAATCGCCGCCGAGATCTGCGGCAAGAGCGGGGCTGGACCCGAGAAGTACGGCGGCAACGGCCGCAAAACCAATTGATGCCCTCATGGAAACGCCCCTTCGGTAAGCATTCCGCGCCGACAAAATACGAGATGAAGCGCAATTAATCCCAAAACCTGCTGGTTAACCGGTTAGGCGATTCAGATTGCGTGGTCAACAATTCGGATCGCGTAGGCGGCGGTCTCACCAAAGCAAGACACCCAGCTGTCACTTCTAAGCAACGGAATTGGCACTTAAGTGCTCAGTAGGCAGGTCTTTTGGCCGCTTTGCTGTGCATTTGTGTCGTTGGGATTGTGTGGATCGATGATCACACCTGTGGGAACTTGCGACTTGCATGATCCGCACGCAATCGATGCTGCTCGGCACGCGATTGCAGCGATCAATGCCCGGCAGCCGGCCCCGCCGCGGTGCGATGTGAGACCCGCCGAACAGCGCCGGGATCATCTGACGTCCACTCGGACGGTCCAGGCGTGACGTCAGCTTCACGGGGGCTGGCTGAGCAGGCGGTGTTGGAGCGTTTCGTCTCGTCCCAACCTGCTCCAAACGATTGATTCCACGCCATGATCGACGGCCGGCTGGGCCTCGTCAGCTCGTGGTGAACAGGCTTCGGCTCAGCGGTCGGCGTCTGCCGTCAGCGGGAGCCGCGCAGCAGGCTGCTGCCCGCACCGCCGCCAACACTGCCGCCACCGCCGCGCGACGCCGAGTAAGACGGCCGATAGGTCGGCTTGCGCGTCGTCTGGCTGGGCCGGCTCGGCCGGTTGGTTGCACGCTTGACGCGGGACGGCCGCTCGACTTCGCGCTGCTGGTGCTGCGGCTTGCGGATCCGCTTCAGCTTCTCGCGCACGTCTCTCGAACGGTAGGTGCGGCGCGCCGCCGGCTCATCATCGGGCTCTGCTTCATATGCCGGGCGGCGATCAGGCACCGGGGTGCGGCGGCAGGAAAAGCTCTCCTGGCGCCAGAACCAGCCGAGCCACTGCTCGAAATCGTTCGAGGATGCGCTTGCGACATCGATCTTGCGGACATCGCCATTGAAGGCTGTTTCGAAGCTGGTAAGCGCCAGCTTGGTTGATTCGACATCACCCGTCAGGTCGCCGCTGTAGCATTGTGACGTCTTCAAGGCGGCCTGCATGTCTTTGAGATAGCTGGCGCGCCGTCCCGCCTCGTCGTCCGGCCGCTGACCGGTCAGCGCGGCAAGTTTGCGTCCGTCGAGACCTTCCGAGGAACCAACCGAACCAACCTCGGTTGCGCTGTCGGTCTGGCTCGCGGCAGCAACCGCGACTTCGTTCGCGCGCTTCTCGGCAGCCGCCTTGCGCTCGGCCTCTTCCTTGGACCG
>JAGRKS010000034.1:13267-13441 GCA_020442185.1 Hyphomicrobiaceae bacterium | reverse complement strand
TCTACGCCGCGGTGAAGTTCTTCCTCTTCACGCTCCTCGGCTCGGTGCTGCTGCTGATCGCCATGGCGTGGATGTACATGCAGGCCGGCACGACCGACATTCCGACCTTGCAGCAATATCCGTTCCCGGCTGACGCGCAAAAATGGCTTTGGTTCGCCTTCTTCGCTTCCTTCG
>JAGRKS010000034.1:0-13259 GCA_020442185.1 Hyphomicrobiaceae bacterium | reverse complement strand
AGATGCCGATGTGGCCGGTTCACACATGGCTGCCGGACGCGCACGTTCAGGCGCCGACGGCGGGCTCCGTCGTTCTGGCGGCGATCCTCCTGAAAATGGGCGGCTACGGTTTCATCCGGTTCTCGCTGCCGATGTTCCCGATCGCCAGCATGGAATTCGCGCCGTTCGTCTTCGCGCTTTCGATTATCGCGATCATCTACACGTCGCTTGTCGCGCTTGCGCAGGAGGACATGAAGAAGCTCATCGCTTACTCGTCCGTCGCCCACATGGGCTTCGTGACGATGGGCATCTTCACCTTCACCCATCAAGGTGTCGATGGCGCCATCTTCCAGATGCTTTCTCACGGGCTCGTCTCGGCGGCGCTCTTTCTTTGCGTCGGCGTCGTCTACGACCGCCTGCACACGCGAGAAATCTCGGCCTACGGCGGCATCGCCGACCGGATGCCGATCTATGCTGCGTTCTTCATGGTGTTCACGATGGCCAATGTGGGCTTGCCCGGCACATCCGGCTTCGTCGGTGAGTTTCTGACGCTGCTCGGCGCATTCAAGGCGAACACCTGGGTGGCGTTCTTCGCAACGACCGGCGTCGTGCTGTCCGCGGCCTACGCGCTCTGGCTCTATCGCCGCATCATCTTCGGCCAGATCGAGAAGCCGAACCTCAAGGGGCTCCTCGACGTCAGCCCGCGCGAGATCATGGTGATCGGACCGCTCGTGATCCTGACCTTGTTCTTCGGCTTCTATCCCGCGCCAGTGCTCGACGTGACGGCGCAATCGGTCAAGAAGCTCGTCACCGATTACGAAACGGCGATCCGGCAGGCGGAGTTCGAGCGTGGCGGTGAGCGCCATGCCGGCCGTTGGACTGTCGCCGTCGACAAGATGGCCGGGGGCACGGCCGACAAGGAAGGGACCGCGCGATGACCGAGCTTCTCGCGTATCCGGCACTGCCGGAGATCATCATGGCCGTCGGCGCCATGGCGCTGCTGATGCAAGGCGCGTTCTCGACCGACGATACCGAGACGGGGCAGCTTGCAAGCTGGCTGGCGATCGGGATCATCCTCATCGCCGGCGTCGCGATCGTCATCCAGCCAGCAAGCGCGACCTCTCTGTTCGAGGACGCCTTCGTCGTCGATCGCTTCACCCGCTTCATGAAGCTCCTCGTGCTCGCGGGGTCTGCCGGCGCGCTGCTGCTGGCGATGGATCAGTTTGGCCGTGCCAAGCTGATGCGCTTCGAGTATCCGGTGCTGGTGCTGCTCGCGACCGTCGGCATGATGATGATGGTCTCGGCCAACGACCTCATCGCGCTCTACATCGGCCTCGAGCTGCAGAGCCTGGCGCTCTACGTGGTTGCGGCGTTCCGGCGCGATTCCGTGCGCTCGAGCGAGGCGGGACTGAAGTACTTCGTGCTCGGCGCGCTTTCGTCCGGCATGCTGCTCTATGGTGCTTCTCTGGTCTACGGCTTCTCCGGTTCGACGCTCTTCCCCGTAATCGCCGGCGTCGTCAAGTCGTCGGACATCGGCGTCGTGTTCGGACTGGTGTTCATACTCGTCGGTCTGGCGTTCAAGGTCTCGGCGGTGCCGTTCCNNCGTTCCACATGTGGACGCCGGATGTTTACGAGGGCGCGCCGACGCCCGTCACGGCGTTCTTCGCGGCCGCGCCGAAGATCGCGGCAATGGCGCTGCTCGTGCGCGTCGTCACGGTGGCCTTTCCAGGCATCGCGCCGCAGTGGCAGCAGATCATCGTGTTCGTCGCCATCGCGTCGATGGTGCTCGGTTCGCTTGCCGCCATCGGTCAAACGAACATCAAGCGGCTGATGGCCTATTCCTCGATCGGTCACGTCGGCTTCGCCCTTGTCGGCCTGGCGGCGAACAACCAGGAAGGCATCCAGGGCGTGCTGATCTACATGGCGATCTACCTCGCCATGACGCTCGGCACCTTCGCCTGCGTACTCGCAATGCGCCGCAAGGACGAGACGGTCGAGGAGATCGACGAGCTTTCTGGTCTCGCCGAGACCAATCTCAGCATGGCGTTCGCGCTCGGCATGCTCATGTTCTCGCTTGCCGGCATTCCGCCGCTCGCCGGGTTCTGGGGCAAGTTCTACGTCATCGCTGCGGCCATCAAGGCGGACATGACGGCGCTCGCCATCGTCGCCGTCCTCTCGAGCGTCATCGCCGCTTTCTACTACATCCGCATCGTCCTCGTGATGTTCGTGCGCGAGCCGAAGGAGCGGTTCCTGCCGATCGACGGCAAGGTCGGGATGGTGATGGCGGCGGCCACGGCATTTGTCGTTCTGTTCATCGTCTACCCGGGGCCGCTGGTCGATGCGGCGGCGGCTGCTGCCAAGTCGCTCAGGCTTTGAGGTGGCGGGTGCGGCGTCGCAAGAGCTCGACGCTCTTTGGATCGAACTCGATGAGGTCGATTCGACGAATGCCGAGGCCATGCGGCGGGCGCAGGCGGGTTCTCCTGGGCCGCTCTACATCAGCGCCAATCGCCAGACGGCGGGGCGCGGCCGTTCGGGCCGTCCCTGGCAGAGCTCCGCCGGCAATCTAGCGCTCAGCCGGCTGCTGACACTCGATTGTCCGCCGATGTGTGTCGCGCAGTTGTCGCTTGCAGCAGGCGTCGCGGTTCATGAGGCGGCATGCTCGGCACTCGGCGAGCAGGACGTGGCGCACCCCCTCTATCTGAAGTGGCCAAACGACATCCTGGCGAATGGTGCCAAGCTCGCCGGCATCCTCGTCGAAGCCACCTCCGTAGGCCCGCAGCGGATCGCGATTATCGGCATCGGGGTCAACGTCCTCGAGGCACCGGGCGTGAGTGATCGCGCGACAGTTTCGCTTGGCGACATCGCGCCCGGCATCGAAAGCCCGCGAGCATTCGCCAGGCGCGTCGCGGAACGGCTCGAAGCCCTACTTGCCCTCTGGGACCAGGGGCGCGGCTTCGACGCTATTCGCGAGCGGTGGATCGCCGCTGCGCTGCCGATCGGCACGGCGATCTCGGTCAATACCGGCCGGGAGGTGGCAACTGGCACATTCGCCGGTCTCGACCCCTCGGGCTGCCTCCTTTTGGAGGACGGCGGAGAACGCAAAGTCTTCACCTTCGGCGATGTCGCATTGATCCCGGACTGAGGGCGGTGCAAAAGGACGCCATGACAAAGCAGAATAAAAAGACCGGGCGCGGTTCCGGCAAGGACGAGTTGGTGTTCGCGGCGCTCGGCGGGCTGGGCGAGATCGGCATGAACGCCTACCTCTATGGGCTCGGTGCGGCGAACGCCCGACAATGGTTGATGGTCGATCTCGGGATCACGTTCCCGGAGGGCGAATTCGATCCGGGCGTAGACGTCATACTTCCCGATCTGAGGTTCCTGAAAGAGGACCCCAAGTCCGTGGTGGGGCTCGTGCTGACGCACGCGCACGAAGACCACATCGGTGCCGTCATCGATCTTTGGCCTGCCATCGGCGCACCGATCTTCGCGACCCCGTTCACCGCCGGCATGCTGAAGGCGAAGCTCGCCGAGTTCGGCGGCGCGGTGAAGCTCGACATCCGCATCGTTCCGATCGGCGCACGGTTCGATGCCGGTCCATTTGCCGTCGAATTCGTCTCGATGTCGCATTCGATCCCCGAGCCTTCGGCACTCGCCATCCGGACGCCGCATGGAACGGTGCTGCACACCGGCGACTGGAAGCTCGACCAATCGCCCTTCGTCGGGCTGCCCGCAGACGAGGCGCGTCTCAAGGCGATTGGCGAAGAAGGTGTGAGGGCGCTCGTCTGTGATTCGACCAACGCCATGCGCGATGGCCGCTCGCCTTCGGAACAGGAAATTGCGGATTCACTCACGGCGATCATCAAGAAGGCCAACCGCTGCGTGGCGGTGACGACGTTCTCATCCAACGTCGCGCGCATCAAGGCGGTGGCCGATGCCGCGCGCGCATCTGGCCGCACTCTCGTCGTTGCTGGGCGCGCGATGCACCGCGTCATCCAGGTCGCCAAGGAAACAGGCTATCTGCCGGAGGATTTCCGTCACCTCGACCAGCAGCAGTTCAAGTTCCAGGATCGAAATTCGGTCGTCCTGCTCTGTACCGGCAGCCAGGGCGAGCCGCGCGCCGCCGTCGCCCGCATGGCCGACAACGAGCACCCCGACATCTCGATGGCCAGGGGCGACTTGATAATCTTTTCCTCGCGCACCATCCCCGGCAACGAAAAGTCGGTGACGCGCATCCAGAACGCGTTGGCGCGGCGGGGCTGCGAGATCATCACCGATGCGGAGGCCCTCATTCATGTCACCGGCCATCCGCGGCGCGACGAGCTTCGCCAGATGTATGGCTGGATCAAGCCTGTCGTGGCCGTGCCGATGCATGGAGAAGCACGCCACCTGTTCGCGAACGCCGAGATCGCCCGGCAAGCGGGCGTGCCCTCGGTCGTGCCGGCCTTCAATGGGCAGATGGTCCGCCTCGCGCCAGATCCCGCGGAAATCATCGACGACGTGCCGGTCGGCCGGTTGTTCCGCGATGGCCGCCTGCTGGTGCCGAGCGTCGAAGGCCCGGTGCGCGATCGCCGCAAGCTTGCGACCGTCGGCATCTGCGTCGTCGCCGTCACGTTGACAACACGGGGTGAGGTCAAGGGCGAAGCGCAGATCCTGCTCGACGGCGTGCCGCAGTTCGATGCCGAGGGCGATGAGATGTTCGACATCGTCGCCGACGCCGTCGACGGCACCCTCGACAGCATCCCGCCGAAGCGGCGCAAGGACCCCGATCTCGTCAGCGAGGCGATCCGGCGCGCCGCGCGCTCCGCCATCGCACAGGTGTGGGGCAAAAAACCCATTTGCAAAGTGCTCGTCAACGTGATCGAACACTGAACGATATCAGGTTGTTGCGGGTGGCTGGCGTTGCCGTCGCCGCAGGCCCCGGCGCCCAACCAACGGGGCCGTGGGCCGTCGATGAGCGATGCCTCACGGAGGGCGGCGAGGTCCATTCCGCAGCCGAAACAGGAGCCATGTATGATCGGTCGACTGAATCACGTCGCAATCGCGGTCAAGGACTTGAATGCGGCTATTGCCGTTTATCGAGGCGCGCTCGGCGCCGAAATTTCCGCTCCGCAGGCGGAGCCGGATCACGGCGTGACGGTTGTGTTCGTGACACTGCCGAACACCAAGATCGAGTTCCTGGAGCCGCTCGGCGACAACTCGCCCATCGCCAAGTTCCTCGAAAAGAACCCCGACGGCGGAATTCACCACGTCTGCTACGAGGTCGACGACATCATTGCGGCGCGCGACCGTTTGAAGGCCGAGGGCGCCCGCGTCCTGGGCAACGGCGAGCCGAAGATCGGTGCCCATGGCAAGCCCGTGCTCTTCCTGCATCCGAAGGATTTCCTCGGGACGTTGACGGAACTCGAGCAGGCATGATGCGGAATGGCCGATAGGGTTCCGGGCCAGTTCACCGAGCATCGTCCGGCCGTCTGCGGCAGAGCCTTCGCCCCGGGGCTCACGTATCGCTCTGAGAATTCGCGAGGTGCGGGGCTTCGGCAACGCTATGCTGACCGAGGTTCTGGCGCGAGAAGCTGCCGCGCCGAGCCGGCGATCAGGCCCGACGACGGCCCTTCTGAGGAGTGGATCACGTGACCCTGACGTTCGGCCTGGCGATCTATTTCATCATCTGGTGGCTTACGCTATTCGCAGTGCTGCCCTTCGGCCTCAGGACGCAGGACGAGCAAGGCGATGTCGTGCCAGGCACACCCGGAAGCGCCCCCGCAGCTCCGCGACTCGTCCGTGTGTTCCTGATCAATACGGTGGTCGCGAGCATCGTTTTCTTCCTGTTCTGGCTGGGCGTCACGCAAGGCTGGCTCGATCCCGAGACCTTCCCGCTCGGACTGCCGATCGACGTTCCGCGCGTTTGACGGGCGTGATCCAGCGGCGGGGACGTGCCCCCGATGTGACCGGATCCGCTGCGCACGAGGATGACGGATACGCCTGAATGCCCTCGCCATCGGCCGTCGCCACCGGACGGCGCTCTCCCGTCTGGACCCGCGAGGTCTGGTCCCGCGAAGGGACCTGATCGACGCGCCTAGTACAGCACCCGGAAGACCGGAGCTTGCTTTCGCGGCGGCGGATTGATGCAAAGGCGGATTTCTGCAAATCGGAGCGGAGCGAAGCTGGCGCGATCACAACTCGGGAGAATCGTGATCGCGCGCGCTTGCGTTGTGTCCTTGAAGACGCTGAATTTGGCGGTCAGTGCAGCTTGGTACTGTTCGCACCACAGCTCCGCGTCTCAGCGCTCTTGCGGTCTCCCTAGACCTGGGCTCGATGCCTGTTCCGACATGGCTCGACCCTTTTCTTTGACTTGCGGGCGAAGAATAGCGGAGGTGCGATCCAATGTCACGATGGCATGCGCGCATTCATTACGTTTTACCGACTATGGGATGACACATTGGCCGCGCTCCGGCTTCTCCCCGGTTCCATTCGTGCGCTTAGGCTCGAAGCGATCTCTCATCGCAGGGGCTTTGCACTCATGTCCAGCCGGCGCGCCGTGCGTATCGCAGTGATTTCAGCGGTTTTCTGCTGTTCGGAGTCCGTCCTGCAGGCCGCCGAGTTTCGGTTGACGTTCAGGGAAGTCGCGCGCCTCGCCAATCGTCAGCTTCAGGGCTTCGAAATCTCTCTCGCAATGCCGCTGTCCGCCAACGCGTTCTCAGTCCGGCCCGGCGTGGAATTGGACGGGCCGGGCGGCGGCGATGCCGTGGCGGAAGGGGGAGGGCGCTGGAGCACGGCGAAGCGGCTTTCGGCGATCCTGCCAGCGGCCAAGATGCGGATCTTGGGTGCGGAGTACGCAATCGGCATCGACAGCGATATGCGGCTGCAACTTGGTGTCTCGGCCGTGCCGGGCGGACTTCAATTCACCGGCCGCTTCGACGTCGCCGCCGTCCGGCTGCGCGTTACCTGCAATTCCGGGTTCTGCCCGGCGGCTAATGCCATCCCGTTCCTCGAATGGCATGCTCCGGCCGTGATCATCCGCGTTGCGCCGGTCACGATCTTGGGCGGGATTGGTCTCGAGGTTCGCAGGGTCCGGATCAACGGTCGCTTGCGGCCGCATTGCAGCGGGCAAGGCGGAGTCGCGGGCTTTGCCTGTTCCATCGCACTTGCCGCGCTGAGACCCGCTCTGCTCCGCCTCCGGCGTGACGCGACGCCCCTTCTGCGTGCCGCGCTGGCCCGTCGCGGCGCACGTCGTCCCGGAATCGTCGCGTTGGCCGAATTCGCTTCAGTTGTGGTCGGCGTCGAACGGCTGCCCGCAGACATGCAGTTGGACGCTCTCGTGGTCGGAGACGAGGATGTGCTTGTTTCGTTCCAGATTGGAGCTGACTGAAGTGGCAACAATGTCTTTGTGTGCGACGCCGAGCGCCTCCGTCCCCGACAGTCGGCGCCGCCGCCATTGCCTCGCGCCTGAAAGCTGGCTAAGAGCGCTCGGGGCGTAACCCGTTTCCGCGGGCCGCGACCCAGCCCGCACTGGGGCGCCGCGCCATCGTTCCGCAACCCCGTCGGCGCCGTATGGCCGGCTGGAGGGCGGTACAGCTAGCGAGACGTTCCGTGCGTCAGATCCCGGAGACACGCGCCGCCGAGCGCCCTGCAGCAGACAAGGTCCTCCCGGCCGCGCGCCGACGGACGCATGAGGCCCACCAATGAGCAAGCGCGCGCTCGCCGTCACGCGTGAAGCAAATTTCCCCGACTGGTATCAGGCCGTGGTCCGCGATGGCGACATGGCCGAGACGAGCCCGGTGCGCGGCTGCATGATCATCAAGCCCTGGGGCTGGGGCGTTTGGGAGCGCATACAGGGCGAGCTCGACGGCCGCATCAAGGAGACAGGGCACGAGAACTGCTATTTCCCGCTGTTCATACCGATGAGCTTCATCGCCAAGGAAGCCGATCACGTGGAGGGCTTCGCCAAGGAAATGGCGGTCGTCACCCATCATCGGCTGAAGAACGTCGGCGGCAAGCTCGTCGTCGATCCCGATGCCAAGCTCGAAGAGCCGCTGATCGTGCGGCCGACATCCGAGACGATCATCGGTGATGCGTTCCAACGCTGGATCAAGAGCTATCGTGACCTGCCGCTGCTCGTGAACCAGTGGGCCAACGTGGTGCGCTGGGAGATGCGAACGCGGCTTTTCCTCAGGACCGCGGAATTCCTTTGGCAGGAAGGGCACACCGCCCACGCCGACCGCGACGATGCGATGGCCGAGACGCTCAAGATGCTGGAGGTCTATCGGGAATTCGCCGAAACCGTTCTTGCGATGCCCGTCGTCGCCGGCGAGAAGCCGGCCAACGAGCGATTCCCCGGCGCCGACAACACGTATTCGATCGAAGCCATGATGCAGGACGGCAAGGCATTGCAGGCCGGCACGTCGCATTATCTCGGCACGCATTTCGCGCAAGCGCAGAACATCCAGTATCAGAATGCCGAGGGACAGCTGACGTTCTGCCATACGACGAGTTGGGGCGTGTCGACGCGGCTCATCGGTGGCGTGATCATGACGCACGGCGACGACGATGGACTGCGATTGCCGCCGAAAATCGCGCCGCGCCAGATCGTCATCGTGCCGATGCTGCGTGACAAGCCCGAGGACGCGGCACTGATCGCCTACTGCAAGGAGATCGAACGCGAGCTGAAGGCTGCCGGCATCCGAACGCTCGTCGACGTCAAGCCGACCAAATCGGCGGAAAAGCGATGGAACTGGGTGCGCCGCGGCGCGCCTGTCATTGTCGAGGTCGGCGGTCGCGACATGGCGGGCGAAAATATCACGTTCATGCGCCGTGACCGCCTGCGCGATGGCGACAAGATCGCCGCACTGACGAAATCGCGTACGGACTTCGTTGCCGAAGCGGCATCGTTGCTCGACGACATCCAGTCGTCCCTGTTCAGTGAAGCCAAGGCGCGCCTCGACGGCAACATCGTGACCGGCATTGCGACGTTCGATGCGCTCGCGGCATTTTTCGGCGCGGCCGCCGAGGACGACGAAGGTGGCGCCTTCAAGGGCTGGGTGAAAGTCGCCTGGTCGCGACCGGAGGGCGCCGAACTCGAGGCGATCGCCGACCGCCTCAAGGCCTTGAAGTTGACCATCCGTAATGCGCCGCTGGCGCAGGACCCGGTCGAGGGTCCTTGCCTCTTCACCGGCGCGCCAGCGAAGGAATTCGTTCTGATTGCCCGGGCCTATTGAGGCGGCGGCGAAAAAAATGGAAGGGCTCCGCCTTGTTCGCGCCGCGGGGGCTTGGCAAAGGACGCCTGCCGGACGGCCGCGGATAGCCGGTTGCCTGAAGACACGTGTCGTGGTTGTGCGCATCGGCGGCTCCGGAGCCTCGGCCGGTGCGGGGGAGAGATTGAGATGGCAGAGCCGGCGCAGATGAGCGAAACGCGGCCATTCGCGCCCTTCGAATGGATGCTCGCCGGGCGCTATCTGCGCGCGCGCCGCAAGGAAGGGTTCATTTCGGTCATCGCCGGCTTCTCGTTCGTCGGCATCATGCTGGGCGTTGCCACGCTGATCATCGTGATGGCGGTGATGAATGGCTTCCGCAAGGATCTCTTTTCCAAGATCCTCGGTCTCAACGGCCACGTCATCGTCCACAAGATCGGCCAGCCATTCGACGACTACACCGATGTGCGCAGCCGCATCGAGGCCGTGACCGGCGTAAAGGTCGCGATCCCGCTGATCGAGGGGCAGGTGATGGTTTCCTCCTCCACCAGCGCCACCGGCGGTCTCGTGCGCGGCATCGACGGAGCGTCGCTGAGCAAGCTGCCGCTGGTGTTCGACAATGTCCGCACCGGTACGCTCGCCGACTTCGACAATCAGCCCGGTATCGCCATCGGCCAGCGGCTGGCGAACACGTTGCGCGTTACCGCCGGCGATACCATCACGCTCGTCTCGCCCCGCGGCGCGACGACACCGTTCGGGACAGCACCCAGATCGAAGCCCTACCAGATCTCCGCCGTGTTCGAACTCGGGATGTCGGAATACGACCGCATGATGGTGTTCATGCCGTTGAAGGAGGCGCAGCGGTATTTCTCGCGCGCGGGCACCGTCGACGTTCTCGAGGTCGTGGTCGATGATCCCGAACGCGTCGATGAGTATCAGGCGGAGATCCGCCGGGCCGGCGGGCCGACGCTGCAATTGAGTGATTGGCGGCAGCGCAACGAGACCTTCTTCACCGTGCTCGAGGTCGAGCGCAACGTCATGTTCATCATTCTCTCGCTTATCGTGCTGGTCGCCGCGCTGAACATCATCTCTGGCCTCATGATGCTCGTGAAGGACAAGGGGCGCGACATCGCGATCCTCCGAACCATGGGTGCCTCCAAAGGCGCCATCATGCGGGTATTCCTCATCACCGGCGCCTCGATCGGCATCGTCGGCACGATTGCCGGGTTGATCCTCGGCGTCGTCTTCTGCTGGAATATCGAGGCGGTCCGCCAGTTCGTCGCCTGGCTGACCAACACGCAGATCTTCGATCCGTCCGTCTACTATCTGAACAAGTTGCCCGCCGACATCGACGTTCACGAGACGGCGATGATCGTCGTGATGGCGATGGTGATCTCGGTGCTCGCGACGCTCTATCCGTCATGGCGGGCATCCAAGCTCGATCCCGTCGAAGCGCTGCGCTACGAATGAGGCCCGACGTGCAAGACCCATATTCGCGGCAACCGGTGCTCGAGCTCAAGGACCTGTGGCGGACGTTCCATCAAGGTCCACGCGAAATCAGCGTGCTCGCGGGGGCTTCAGCCAGGCTGATGCCGGGTGAGGCGGTCGGCCTCGTCGGTCCGTCGGGTGCAGGCAAATCGACGCTGCTTCACATCGCCGGGCTTCTCGAAACGCCTGATAGCGGCCACGTTCTCGTCAACGGTCGAGACTGCGCCCAGATGGACGACGGGCAACGCACGCGTGTGCGCCGCTCCGAGATGGGCTTCGTCTACCAGTTCCATCAGCTGTTGCCGGAGTTCTCTGCACTCGAGAACGTCATTATTCCGCAGCTCATATACGGGCGATCGCGGGCCGCCGCGACCGAGCGCGCACGGCAACTGTTGACCTCGATGGGCCTCGCCGAGCGCGTCGAGCATCGCCCTGCAGAACTCTCGGGCGGCGAACAGCAGCGTGCGGCCATCGCCCGCGCGCTTGCCAACGCTCCGCGCCTCATTCTCGCCGACGAGCCGACGGGCAACCTCGATCCGAGAACATCCGAGCGGGTCTTCAACGAGTTGATTACGCTGATCCGCACCACCGGTGTCGCGGCCTTGATCGCCACGCACAACCTCGAACTTGCACACCGCATGGACCGGGTGCTGCAACTTTCCGACGGCCTCCTGCACGAAGTTGTGCCCGGAAGCGTGACCTGACGCGTCACGTGATCTCGTCCAAGAGCTGAGGATTGCGGGGAACATCGCCCGACGCGATGCCGTGCGGGGTTCTGTGGCGTGGAAGCCCGACATAAGCTCAGCCCATGACCGATCCGATTCGCTCCGATGCGCCGAGGGCCGTATCCGCGCCCGAGCCGCCCCGTTATATCCCGCTCAAGGTGCATTCTGCCTATTCGTTGCTCGAGGGCGCGCTGCCGATTGGCAAGCTGGCGAAACTCGCCGTTGCCGCCCGCTATCCCGCGTTGGCGCTGACCGATACCAACAACATGTTCGGTACGCTCGAGTTTTCGGAAAAGCTTGCAGCAGCTGGCGTGCAGCCGATTGCGGGAATCTCGATCGCCCTCGATTTCGGAGAGCGCGTTCACGACGAAACGGCGAGCGCGCTGATGGCCCCGCGCGGCGCCGTAGCGCGCGATCCGAAGGCCGACGGGTTCCTCGCCCTGCTTGCGATGAACGAGGACGGCTATGCCAATCTGATGAAGCTCGCGAGCCATGCTTTCCTGCTGCCGCAGGACGGCGAGCCGCCGCACATCACGTTCGCCGATCTCGAACGCCATGCAGAGGGACTGATCGCGCTGACCGGCGGGCCCGACGGACCGGTGAACCGGCCGATTGCCGCAGGCCAGGCGTCGATCGCCGAACAACGGCTCGCGGCACTCGCCAAAGTGTTTGGTGACCGTCTCTACGTCGAACTCCAACGGCACGGCACGCCATCGGAACGCGAGGTCGAGCCGCAGCTGTTGTCGCTTGCCTATGCCAGCGGGTTGCCGCTCGTCGCGACCAACGAGGTCTATTTCCCGAAGCCCGACGACTACGAGGCGCACGACGCGCTGCTCTGCATCGCCGACGGCAGTTATGTGGTCGAGGACAACCGCCGTCGCGTTACGCCCCAGCACTATTTCAAGACGGCCGATGAGATGGCGCAGCTGTTCGCCGATCTTCCCGAGGCGCTCGACAATACGGTCGAGATCGCGATCCGTTGTGCGTTTCGCCCGAAGGGCCGCAAGCCGATCCTGCCGCGTTTCGTCGCCGGTGACGACAGCGTCAGCGAGATCGAGCAGTTCCGTCTCGAGGCGGCCGAACTGAAGCGGCAGGCCGAGGAGGGATTGAAGGCACGTCTCGCGGTCAATCCGCCGGCGGATGGCTATACGACGGCGGACTACGACAAGCGGCTCGCCTACGAAATCGACGTCATCACGCGGATGAAATTTCCCGGCTACTTTCTCATCGTCTCGGACTTCATCAAGTGGGCGAAGTCGAACGGCATACCGGTCGGGCCGGGTCGCGGCTCGGGTGCCGGCTCGGTCGTTGCGTGGGCGTTGACGATCACCGATCTCGATCCGTTGCGTTTCGGGCTTTTGTTCGAGCGCTTCTTGAACCCCGAACGCATTTCGATGCCGGACTTCGACGTCGACTTCTGCCAGGACCGACGCGACGAGGTGATCCGCTACGTACAGCAGAAGTACGGCGAGGACCGCGTCGCCCAGATCATCACGCACGGCAAGCTGCAGGCCCGCGCCGTGCTGCGTGATGTCGGCCGCGTGCTGCAGATGCCCTATGGCCAGGTCGACCGGCTCTGCAAGCTGGTGCCGAACAATCCGGCCAATCCGGTGACGCTGCCGGAGGCGATCGCGGGTGAGCCGAAGCTGCAGGAGGAGCAGAAGGCGGAGCCGATCGTGGCGCGGCTCCTCGAGATCGCACAGAAGCTCGAAGGTCTCTACCGTCACGCGTCGACACACGCCGCCGGCATGGTGATCGGCGACCGGCCTCTCGACGAGTTGGTGCCGCTCTACAAGGATCCGAAATCGAACACCCCCGTCACGCAGTTCAACTGGAAGATGGTGGAAGCGGCCGGTCTCGTGAAGTTCGACTTCCTCGGCCT
>JAGRKS010000206.1 GCA_020442185.1 Hyphomicrobiaceae bacterium | reverse complement strand
ACATCACCAAGGTCGGCAAGGTCGCCGGCTGCCTCGTCACCGAAGGCCGCGTCGAGCGCGGCGCCAAGGTTCGCCTGATCCGCGACAGCGTCGTCATTCACGAAGGCGCGCTGTCGATCCTCAAGCGGTTCAAGGACGATGTGAAGGAAGTTCCCGCGGGCCAGGAGTGCGGCATGAGTTTCGCCAACTACCAGGATATCCGCGAGGGTGACGTGATCGAATGCTTCAACGTCGAGACGGTGAAGCGCACGCTCTAGAGCGGGCAGACAACCAATGAATTGAGCGGGGCGCACACTGCCGCCCCGCTTTCATCCATCACGCGAGAAAGAGGCCGCGGCCGGTCCAATCCCGGCGCGGAAGCAATGCGATGGCCCGCACGTTCGACGCGCGCTACAAACTCACCCTTGATGATTTCAGATCGTTTTCGAAGGTGTTCCGGCACTTGACGAAGTGGCGCCGGATCGGGCGCATCTTGCATCTCGTCATCGATGTGCTGATGGTTGCCGCGATGATCGGCTTCGCCTGGGTGGGCGACTGGGCTATGGCGATCTATTTCGCCGTTGTCGCCCTGCTCGTGATCTCGCTCGATCTGGTCGTTGCGCCCTGGCAGGTGCGCCGTCAGTTCGTACATCAGCGGATCGGCGAATTCGAAATCGAGTTCAGCGCCGACGAGGAAGGGTTCTCGACCCATTCGGAACTCGGTGGCGGCCGGACGTTCTGGCCGGCGATCCGGCAGGTCGACGAAACGCCGGAACACATCATGCTTTGGCCGTCAAACCGTATCGGCTACATCGTGCCGAAGCGCGCATTTGCATCGCCTGAGGACGCGGCGGCCTTCGTCGCGCTCGCCAAGGAGAAGACCGCTGACCAGAAGCTCTAAGTCCTCGCACACCGGCAAGGGGCCGTCGCAGCGCCAGCTGCGCGTCGGCGAACTCGTGCGACATGCCATTTCCGAGATGCTGGTTCGAGGCGAAGTCCACGACGATACGATCGCCGGTCACGTGATCACCGTGACCGAGGTTCGCATGTCGCCCGACCTCAAACTCGCGACCGCCTACATCATGCCGCTGGGCGGCGAAGATTTGCGCCCGGTGCTCGAATCTCTGAACAAGCACAAGAAGTATTTCCGGTCCGTCGTAGCCAAGGCCGTCAATCTCAAGTTTGCGCCCGACGTCCGTTTCCGCGAGGACGAGACCTTCGAGGAAGCGATGCGCATCGAGCGGCTGCTGCATTCCGACAAGGTTCGTCAGGACATCGCCAGGAAAGACGACGCACGGGCTGACGGGGGCGATGACGACGACTAACGCAGCCAATTTGATTGCAGACCTCGGTCGCCGGAGCGAGGGACTGCGAACGCATCGATCGCAACGCCTATAATTGGCATTCCCAATCGCCAGCCCACCCGCCAGCCCGCCCGCCAGCCCGCGCTACTCGCGGCCGGCCGCGGTGGCCAGGGCCAACGGCAGAGCGGGGCCGCGGGGCGAGGGTATGCAGCGGATCGTGTCGCTGCCGTTTCCCTCCTTCCGATCCTCCCGACTGGCCAAAGCATGGAGACCACATGGCACGACGCAAGAAGGGCAATCCCGTTCACGGCTGGCTAGTGCTCGACAAGCCGCTCGGAGCGACGTCGACGCAGGCGCTCGGTGCCGTCAAGCGGTTGTACGAGGCGCAAAAGGCCGGTCACGCGGGCACGCTCGATCCTTTGGCGACGGGTATTCTACCGATAGCGTTCGGCGAGGCGACAAAGACCGTTTCGTTCGCTGTCGACGGGGAGAAGGCTTACCGGTTCTCGGTCCGTTGGGGCGAGGAGACGGCAACGGACGATGCCGAGGGCGAGGTGACCGAGCGCAGCGACGTGCGCCCGACCGAAGGTGAGATCCTGTCGGTGCTGCCCTCCTTCATTGGTGAGATCAGCCAGCGTCCTCCCGCGTTCTCGGCCATCAAGATCGACGGCAATCGCGCCTACGATCTCGCCCGCGACGGTGAGACGGTCGTGCTTGAGCCGCGTTTCGTCGTCATCGATCAATTGCGGCTCGTCGAAATGCCAGACCCGCACACCGCGATATTCGAAGCTGAATGCGGCAAGGGGACGTATGTCCGGGCGATCGCCCGGGACATGGGCCGCATGCTCGGATGCTATGGTCATGTCGTCGCCCTCAGGCGCACCCGGGTCGGCCCCTTCTCGGAGGACGACGCGGTTACGCTCGATGCGTTACGCCAGGCGGCGGAGCCCGCCGAAGGTGGCGATCTCGGGCAATACCTGCTTCCCGTCGAGGCCGCGCTTTCAGATGTTCCCGAACTTGCTGTCTCGCCCTCCGATGCCGCCAATCTGGCGCAAGGGCGCTCGGTCTTGATCCGTGGACGCGATGCGCCGGTGATGTCGGGGGCCATTTTCGCGACGTGCAAGGGGCGCCTCGTCGCGCTTGGCGAAATCGAGAAGGGGGCGCTGCATCCTACGCGAGTCTTCAATCACGGCGGATGAGCGCAACTAGCTGTTTTGATTGCATGTTATGCGGTTTTTTTTGCGCATTCCGGCGCCCGCTCCAACGCCCCGCGGTGGCGGCCTGACACCGTCGCGAAACGGGCCGTCATCGCGTTGCGATCCGTGCAAAAGGCCTCGCAATCGCCGGGCCTTCGTGTATAAGGGCGCCAGCGGTGCGGGCCTTCTCGGCTCGCGCGCATTGTTTGGTGACCCTGCTGGACGACATCCCGGCTGTGGCCGCCCCCGCGAGGGCCTTTGGGCGCCTCGTATCTCAGCATCAGAAACGAAAGGGTACCCGATGTCGCAGATTGCGCCAGAGCGCAAGGCCGCTAAGGCCGAAGTGATCAAGTCGAACGCCACGAAGGCGAACGATACCGGTTCTCCCGAGGTGCAGATCGCGATCCTCACGGAACGCATCAATCACCTGACCGAGCATTTCAAGACGCACAAGAAAGACAATCATTCGCGTCGAGGCCTCCTGAAAATGGTCTCGCATCGCCGCCAGTTGCTCGACTACGTGAAGGCGAAGGACGTCTCGCGCTATCAGTCGATCATCGAGAAGCTCGGCATCAGACGCTAACGACCGCTCGATTGCGGCCGTCGCGCCTGCGGGCATGCGCTTGCTGAATATAGCGTAGCGAAGCAACCCACTGGCGCCGGCTCCGAGAAGGATGCCGGCGCCGTTCGCGCTTATGCCATCGGCATGAGCGCATGTCGTCCGATCCGTACGAATAGAAACGAAGTCCGAAACGAAAGACCGAACATGTTCGACATTCATCGCGTGGAAATCGATTGGGGTGGCCGCAAGCTGCGGCTCGAAACCGGCCATATGGCGCGCCAGGCCGATGCGGCAGTGCTTGCGCAGTATGGCGAAACCTCCGTGCTCGCGACCGTCGTTGCCGCAAGGGCCCCGAAGCCCGGCATCGACTTTTTCCCCCTGACGGTGAACTACCAGGAAAAGACCTATGCGGCCGGCAAGATCCCCGGCGGCTTTTTCAAGCGTGAGGGACGCCCGTCTGAGAAGGAGACGCTGACCTCGCGCCTCATCGACCGGCCGATCCGACCGCTGTTCGTCGAAGGCTTCAAGAACGAGACGCAGGTCGTCATCACGGTTCTCTCCCACGACATGGAGAACGATCCCGATATTCTCGGTCTCGTCGCCGCATCCGCCGCGCTGACGTTGTCGGGTGTGCCGTTCCTCGGGCCGATCGGCGCCGCGCGCGTCGGCCTCATCGGTGACGAGTTCGTGCTCAATCCGATGATCGACGAAATGTCTGAGACGCGTCTCGACCTGGTGATCGCCGGTACGCAGGACGCCGTGATGATGGTCGAATCTGAGGCCAAGGAGCTTCCCGAGCAGCAGATGCTCGAGGCCGTCATGTTCGGCCACCGCCACTTCCAGCCGGTGATCGACGCCATCGTCAAGCTGGCCGAGAAGGCCGCCAAGGAACCTTGGGACATCAAGCTGCCCGACACCGACAAGTACAAGGAGCAGGTGCGGGCGATCGCCGAGGATGGTCTGCGTCAGGCGTTCTCGACGCCCGAGAAGCAGAAGCGCAACGAAATGGTCGCGGCGATCAAGGAAAAGGTGCTCGCAAGCATCGAGATCCCTGCCGACGACCCGGCTGAGAAGGTGCTGCTGGTCGGCACATTCAAGGCGCTCGAAATGGACGTGATGCGCACCAACGTCGTCAAGACGGGCCAGCGGATCGACGGCCGCGATCTGAAGACGGTGCGGCCGATCCTTTCTGAAGTTCATGTTCTGCCGCGGACGCACGGCTCGGCGCTGTTCACGCGCGGTGAGACGCAGGCGCTCGTGGTCGCGACACTCGGAACGGGCGAGGACGAACAGTTCGTCGATGCCCTCGAGGGTACGCGTAAGGAGCGTTTCATGCTCCACTACA
>JAGRKS010000205.1 GCA_020442185.1 Hyphomicrobiaceae bacterium | reverse complement strand
TTCAAGTCCCTCCGCCCGCACCAGTGCCTGAGCCTCCGCGACAGTCTGTAAAATCACCCCTCGACGGGGAATGTCGTCATCGGAGTCGCGTTGCCGCGCTCTCCCGATCCAGAATCGATTGAAGGCCGAGTGGATATGCAGATTACCGAGGTGAATGCGGACGGGCTGAAGCGGACGCTGAAGGTCGTCGTCGGTCAGGACGAACTAGGTCAGAGGTTCGACCGCCGCCTGGACGAGATCAAGGACCGCGTGCAGATCAAAGGGTTCCGTCGCGGCAAGGTGCCGGTGGCGCATCTGCGCAAACTCTACGGTCGCTCGCTGATGGCCGAAGTCGTCGATCAGGCGGTGAAGGAGACGAGCACGCAGGCGCTGACCGACCGCAAGGAGCGGCCGGCCATGCAGCCGTCGATCGACCTGCCCGAGGACAAGGACGAAATCGAACGGATCATCGACGGCCAGTCGGATCTCGCCTACTCGATGTCGTTCGAGGTTCTGCCGGAAATCGACGTCACCGACATGTCGATGATCAAGCTCGAGCGCCTCACCGTCGACGTCGAGCAGGATGCGATCGACGAAGCTATCGGCGAGCTTGCCAAACGCTCGACGGCGTTCGAGGCGGAGGAGGGCCGCGCCGCCACCGAGGGCGACAAGGTCAAACTCGATTTCGTCGGCAAGATCGACGGCGTGGCCTTCGACGGCGGCACGGGCGAAGGCATGGAGGTCGTAATCGGCCAGGGCAACTTCATCCCCGGCTTCGAAGAGGGATTGGCTGGCGTCAAGGCCGGCGAAGACCGCGTCGTCACGGCGACGTTCCCCGAGGCCTATCAGGTTGCGGATCTGGCCGGCAAGGAAGCGTCCTTCGACGTCACCGTGAAGGAAGTGGCGGCGCCGAAAGTGCCGGAGATCAACGACGATTTCGCCCGCAATCTGGGTGCCGAGGATATGACGAAGCTGACGGAGCTCGTTTCCGCGCGCATCGCGCAGGAGTACGCTCAGGCGGCGCGCATGAAGATGAAGCGCGAGTTGCTCGACGCGCTCGAGACGTCGCACGCTTTCGATCTGCCGCCCTCTCTCGTCGACAGCGAGTTCGAGAGCATCTGGCAGCAGTTGAACCAGAGCCTCGAGCGGTCCGGCAAGACGTTCGCCGACGAAGGCAAGACGGAAGACGAGGCGCGGGAGGAATACCGCAAGCTCGCGGAGCGGCGTGTGCGTCTCGGCCTCGTGATCGGCGAGATCGGCGACAAGAACAAGATCCAGGTTTCGCAGGACGAACTACGCCGTGCTCTGGTCGAAGAGGCGCGGCGCTATCCGGGCCAGGAGAAGTTCGTCTACGAATACTATGAGAAGACGCCGGGCGCGCTCGCCCAGCTGCGTGCGCCGATCTTCGAGGACAAGGTCGTGGATCATGTGCTCGAACAGGTCAAACCGGCCGAGCGGAAGGTGACGAAGGACGAGCTTTTCGCGGCACTCGAGAAGGTGACGGAATCCTGACGATCTCGGCGCGCGTTGGTCATTCCCGAGTGGGCGGCTCCTGCGCATCGCTCGTCGGCGGGTGCACCGGGTGCGGCAAACCAGCGCGTCTTCCGGCGCCCGGGAAAGCGGGGCCGAGCCACGGACCGGCCAGGTAACTGCCAGGGAACTGCCTGGGACCTGCCACGCGAGTATGCGGTAGAATTCATGCGGGCATCCCTTGCCCGCCGTCCCTCGCTCTATGATATTCACGCCGGGCCCATCGAGCGGGCCGGCACAAGGGCCGGTTGACCGGCGACCAGGAGAGACCAGATGCGCGATCCCATCAGCACGATAACCAACACCTTCTGGCCGATGGTCGTCGAGCAGACCAACCGTGGCGAGCGTGGCTACGATCTGCCGTCGCGGCTTCTCAAGGAGCGCATCATCTTCGTCACCGGTCCGATCGAGGACCACATGTCGGCGTCGATCTGCATGCAGCTTCTGTTCCTCGAGGCGGAGAACGCCAAGAAGGAAATCTCGATGTATATCAACTCGCCCGGTGGCGTGGTGACATCGGGCATGGCGATCTACGACACGATGCAGTTCATCAAGCCGCCGATCGCGACGCTGTGCATCGGTCAGGCGGCATCGATGGGCTCTTTGCTGCTGTGCGCCGGCGACAAGGACATGCGCTTTGCGCTGCCGAACGCGCGCATCATGGTGCACCAGCCGTCGGGTGGTTTTTCCGGGCAGGCGTCGGATATCGAACGTCACGCGGAGGACATCATCAAGATGAAGCGCCGCCTGAACGAGGTCTACGTCAAGCACACCGGCCAGCCCTACGAGACCATCGAACGCACGCTCGATCGCGACTACTTCATGACGGCGGAACAGGCGCGCGACTTCGGTATCGTCGATCGCGTCCTTTCGACGCGAGAGGAGGCCGCTGCGGCGGCCGTCGCGGCGCTCAGTGATTCGAAGCCGGCCTGAGGGCGATCGATCGACTGTCTCGTTCTGGCGTCTCCCTGCCGGCATCCGGCGGGGAGATTACGACTGAGTGGTCAGACGCCATCGTCCTGAACGGACATGCCGACGTCTTTTGTTGCTTTCGACAAATCGGTCCGCCCGCCAGATTCGTATCGGTTGAAATCGGTCGATCCCGGACCGTTGCTGTGCGCTGCATCCGGCTTCGAGCTCGAATCTGATCGTGGCCGACGTGTGATCGCCGCCAAATTCAGGACACCGATCGGTATCAACGTTACTCGGTCACGTTGAGTGGAGACCGTGCTTGGCAGCTTGTTCGCAATGTGTTCTTGCAATATCTCCGCGACGGCCGGCGCGACGTTGCGACAGTGTCGCGCGGGGGAGCCCAAAAGCGGTGCGGGCTCCACTAAGGTGTTAATCCATTCTTGATCTCGGGGACGCTAGCGTGCTCAGATCGATGAATTAGGGATTCCATGACTCGAGCGGCGAGCCGCGTCGCATGTGCCCTTAGCAGAGCCGGGCAGAAATGGCACTGCAGATGCATCGGACGGTCGGCAGCGGACGGTTGGCCGGGACCGAGGGTAAGAGAACGAAATGGCGCAAGAAAAGAACACTCTCTACTGCTCGTTCTGCGGCAAGA
>JAGRKS010000204.1 GCA_020442185.1 Hyphomicrobiaceae bacterium | reverse complement strand
AACGCCAGCTTCTTCGGGTCCGTCCGGCGCACCTCGCCGAGCCAGTCGGTCGCGAGCGACAGCGCTTCCTCCCAGCTGATCTCGACGAACTCGCCCGAGCCGCGCGGGCCGACCCGCTTCAGCGGCGCACGAAGCCGCGCCGGAGAATAGTGCTGCATGATGCCGGCCGAGCCCTTGCCGCACAGCACGCCCTTGTTGACCGGGTGGTCGCGGTTGCCCTCGATGTAGCGGACGCGGCCGTCCTTCAGGTAAACCTTGATGCCGCACCGGCACGCGCACATGTAGCACGTCGTCGTCTTGATCTCGTCCGCCGGCGATACGTCCGTCCCAACGCGTGGCTCGCCTGGCGCGCCGGCTGCCCGATAACGGCTCATTTGACCTCCCGAAACGGATGACTGTCGGATCGCACTCTGCTGGTCCGTGTCACCTTTGCTTATTTCTTTGTTCTGATTGACCGATCCTGCGTGGCGTCACGAACGGTCCAAAGGTGCGCGCGTAACCTGCCCGTGTTCGCTTGCCAGTGTAAATTTTGTTGGGCCTATCTGTTCATTGAACAAACTTGCATTGAAGGTGTCTGCACGGTGACGTGCTTTTGGGCTATTGTTCGTCGAGCATCGGCGCTGGACTTGGCGATGGCTGGTGCTGGTGTCGATCGCAGGCGCGGTATGGCGCGTCGTAGGTTGCGGCGACGGGTATGACGAGCAGTAGGGTCATGACGGCGACGGGCACATGCAGCGGCAAGGTCATGACAGCAGTGGGTCATGGCGCAATCTCTCGGACCACGCGGTAGGCATGTGAGCAGTTGGCACGCTGAAACACCCGGGTTCGTTTGGTCGCGACGTCCGTGCCTGTCCGCTGACGCCGCCGTTATCGGTGCGCGACGTGATCGCCGACGATGCGCGCCCTCGCCAGCTTGAGTGTGCCGCGCTCCGGGTATCCGCCCGCGCCGGCGATCTCACAACCGACATTGACGGCCGAACGCTTGTCTCGGCCGCCCGGCATCAAAGAATGAAAAGGACAGTGTACATGCGAGAATTGCATGCTCAGGGTGGTTGTCTCTGCGGAGAAATCCGTTTCCGCATCGATGGTCCCGCGCTTGGTTCGGGCGCTTGCCACTGCCGCGATTGCCAATATGTGAGCGGTGGCGCGCCTGCCTACATCTTTGTGATCGACAAGGCTTCGCTCATTATCGAGAAGGGCGAGCCCAAGGCGTTCGAAAGCGTCGCGGATAGCGGCAACTCCCGCAAGCGGCGCTTTTGCGGAACGTGCGGCACGCCGCTGTTCGCGGAGGATAGCGCCTTCCCCAGTATCGTGACCGTCAAGGCCGGCAGCCTGGACGATCCGTCGCTATTCAAGGTCAGCGCCGAGTTCTGGACACGTTCGGCACCGTCCTGGCACCTGTTCACGCCGGCCGTGCCGACGTTCCAGAAAGGCCCACTCGACGGATGAATTCGCCGAGCGCCGGTCGGCTCCCGCGCTAGGCCTCGGCCCAATCACCGAGCCGGGTGAGGAAGGCCATGCAGCGATCGAGTTCGCTTACCGCGATCCACTCGTCGGCGGTATGTGCCTGGGCGATATCGCCGGGCCCGCAAACCACGGAATGAACGCCCGCGTCCTGGAACAGACCGGCTTCGGTCGCATACGAGACCGCGTGCGTTTCGTTCTGTTCCGCCAGCCGCAGCGCCAGCGCGACGGCGGCCGAGCCCGGCGACGCGGCAAACGGCGGCACGCTGTTGGTTTGCACAAGATCGATGCCGGCATGTGGTGCGATGCGCTGCATGTCAGGCAGGCACTCGGTCTCGATAAAGGTGCGGATGCGCTGCTCGATGCCTGCAACATCGAGGCCTGGAAGGGCGCGGATCTCGAAGCCGAAGCCGCATGCGACAGGTACGATGTTGGCCGCCGTGCCGCCGCGGATCTCGGTAACCTGGAGCGTGGCGTGGGGCGGCAGAAATCGATCGTCCCTGGGTGCTCGCATGAGCGCGGCCTCGATCCGCTGCAATTCGCCGATCAGCCGCGCGGCGAAGTGGATGGCGTTGACGCCGAGTGGTGACATGCTCGAGTGCGCGGCGAGGCCGTTGACCTTGACCTGCCACCGGATCGGGCCCTTGTGCGCGTCGACGACTGCCATCGACGTCGGCTCGCCGACGACGACGAGGTCGGGCTTCGGCAACGATCTGCCGAGTTCGCCGATCATCGGCCGGACGCCGACGCAGCCAATCTCCTCGTCATAGGAGAATGCGATGTGGACGGGCCTGGCGAGGCGCCGCTGTGCGAATGCCGGAACAGCCGCGAGCACGCAGGCGAGGAAGCCCTTCATGTCGGCGGCGCCGCGGCCGTAGAGGCGCCCGTCGCGCTCGGTCAGCACGAATGGCGGGACGGTCCAGTCGGCGACATTGACGGGGACGACGTCGGTATGGCCCGAGAGCGCGACACCGCCCGCCGTCTTCGGGCCGATGGTCGCATAGAGGCTGGCCTTTGCTCCGTCGGGAGTCGGCACAAGCTGGCTCGCGACGCCGTGCTGAGCGAGGTAGTCCTCGATGAAACGGACGATCCCCATGTTGCTGAGGTGGCTCGTCGTATCGAAGGAAACGAGGCGGGCGAGCAGTTCCTTGGGGCTGTAGGTCGGTCCCTGCATTGGCGGGATTTGCCTTATTCGTTGCCGGCCGTTGCGGCCAGTTCAAGTCGTGCGTTTCGCTCGAGCCGTTGATTGGATGCCGAAGCCCGTCGTTGCACGATGATCGCGACCTGGCCGGGTACCGCGGGCCCTCAGTTGAGGCTGCGGTGAGTGAACGGGCTGTCGAGCGAGAAGGCGGGAATCTCGATATCGAACATCTCGCCTTCCTCACCCACCATCTGATAGCTGCCGACCATGATGCCGGACGGCGTGTCGAGCGGACAGCCGGACGTATAGCTGAACGATTGGCCGGGCGCGATTGCAGGTGTTTGTCCGACGACGCCCGGACCGCGCACCTCCTGGGTCATGCCGTTGGCATTCGTGATCCGCCACAGACGCGACCGCAGCTGCACCATCGCCTCGCCCTCGTTCGAGATCGTAACGGTGTAGACCCAGAAGAAGTGGCTTTCCTCGGGTGCCGACTGGTCCTCCATATACTGAGGCTCGACGCGAACCCGGATCGCACGCGTTACGGCTTCGTACATTTTGATCTCATGCTGGCGGTTTCCGATTCGACAAAGTTCGATAGGTGAAGAACGAACGGACGCCGCATCGTGCGGCCAAGTCTGGCCGACCGCACCCCAAGGCGTCCACCCGAACAAAGACCGCCGCTGCCGCTTCGCTCGGCGTTCCGGTTCCCGACGACATCGGATCGCTGCTCACGGGGAGGAAGCGAATAGTAGAGCGGCGCCGCGCGCGGTCAATAGCCGTTCGACCGACAGCATCAACGGAAAGCCGCGTCGAGGGCCGACTGGAGGTCGACGACGAGATCATCGACCGCCTCGAGCCCGACCGAAAGGCGTACCATGCCATCGCCGATGCCGAGTTCCTGGCGCACCTCTGGCTTCAGGCGCTGATGGGTGGTGGTGGCCGGATGCGTCACGAGGCTCTTCGAATCCCCGAGGTTGTTCGAGATCCGCGCAATGGCGAGCGCGTTAAGGAACCGGAACACCGTCGCCTTGTCGCCATCCACGTCGAACGTCACGATCTGGCCGCCGCCCGTCATCTGTTTGCGGGCGATGGCCGCCTGCGGATGATCGTCGCGGCCGGGATAGAGAACCTTTGTGATTCGCGGGTGGGCAGCGAGCACATCGGCAATGACAGCGGCGCTGGCGCATTGGGCATTGACGCGGACCGGCAGCGTCTCGAGGCCCTTGAGCATGACCCACGCGTTGAACGGGCTCATCGCCGGCCCGGTCTGGCGCAGGAAATCGTGCAGGTAATCCTTGACGAAGGCATTGCTTGCGAGCACCAGCCCGCCGAGGCAGCGGCCCTGACCATCGATATGCTTGGTGGCGGAATAGACGACGACGTCAGCCCCGTGCTCGATCGGCCGCTGCAGCATCGGCGTCGCGAACACGTTGTCGACGATGACGATGGCGCCGGCCGCATGCGCGATCTTGGAGACCTCGGCGATGTCCACGAGTTCGAGCGTCGGGTTGGCCGGCGTCTCGAAGAAGAACGCCTTCGTGTTCGGACGCACGGCATCCTTCCAGGCATCGAGGTCGCGACCGTCGACAAGGGTCGCCGCGATGCCGAACCGGGGGCACAGGTCTTCGACGATATAGCGGCATGAGCCGAAAAGCGCGCGTGCCGAAACGATATGGTCGCCGGCCGAAAGGCGCGAGAGGATAGCCGCCGTAACCGCCGCCATGCCGGAGCCGGTGGCGCGCGAATCCTCGGCACCCTCCAGCAGCCGTATGCGTTCTTCCAGCATCGACACCGTCGGGTTGGCGAAGCGGCTGTACTGGTAGCCCGGATCCTCGTTCTTGAAGCGCGCCTCGGCCTGCTCGGCCGACTTGTAGACGAAGCCCTGGGTCAGGAAGATCGCCTCCGAGGTCTCGCCGAATTGTGAGCGCAGCGTGCCGCCGTGAACCAATTGCGTGGCGGGGCTCCAGGTCGTCGGATCGTCGGTCACTTTGCGGTCGGCGGACATGGTCAGCGCTCTCCTCTCGGGGCGGTCCGGGCACATGGGCCGCCACATTGAAAAACCCGGCATCCGTCGAGCGGGTGCCGCCGGAGGGCCGGCGCACGGGTCTCGCGGAACGATCCGGGTTTGCGCGCGGCCTTTTAGCGAGTTTTTTTACGTGGCTGCAAGCCGGC
>JAGRKS010000033.1 GCA_020442185.1 Hyphomicrobiaceae bacterium | reverse complement strand
TCGCGCCTCGTTCCACGGAGGGCTGCCCATCGGGCAGCCCTTTCGTGTTCCTACCCGCATTCATTTTATGTGCTGCAGGGATGGCCTCAGCCGAGGCCGGCGTGCCGATGACGCGAGCAGCCGCGAGCTGCTACGACTTCCCCTTCTTTTTCTTCGCGGGCTTGGGCGCATTGACGTCGGTGCCCATGACGCTGAAGTTCGGCGTTTCGGGCCATCGCTTCTCGTCGATCGTGACTTCCTTGCCCGGCGTGGCGGGCGCGGTGGGAATACCGCCATTCGCCTGCACCTCGATCGTCACGGCGCCTGAGAATTCTTCGTTGGGAACGCTCTTCCAGGTTTCCTTGCCGTCTGCCGCCTTGTGGAAGATGCTGGTGTCGCCGCACTTTTCCTTGAAGCCTGCTGGGAAGGTGGCGGGATTGCAGCCAGCGCCCTTCAACGTCACGGTCTTCCAGAGGCCGACGCCCCCCGCCTCGATCACCGCCTTCAGCTTGTCACGGCTCTCCGGCGTCAGCGCCACATGGGCCTTGTACCAATGCGGCTTGTGGCCCAGCTTGCACAGGCACTGCGCCTCCAGTACCAGCGGTTTGGCAGCCGTAGCCGGACCGGAACCGGAACCGGAACCGGCAACGAGGGTTACGGCGGCAGCCGCGGCAATCACGATTTTCATTTTCCAATCACCATACGATGCGCGAAAATTGCATCGCAAAAGTCTGGCCGAGATTGGGCCGCGCCGCCACTGCGATCCGCAAGCAGAGTAAAAGCACACGGGCCAGTGCTGTCGCCGGCGAGCGGTCCTGCGTCAGATGCCGGTCGCCGCACCGTCGGCGCGCGGATCGCTGGCGCCCGATATGACACCGTCGCGCCCGATCGCAACCATCCCAGCATGCCCCATCATGTCGTCGAAACCATCGACGATCTCGACGTCGTGACCGGCGGCGACGAGGGCTTCGACGACCGCCGCATCGAAGCGGCTCTCGAGCTTGAGATTGGTCGAGGTCGCGCCCCACGTCCGCCCCAGGAGCCAGCGCGGCGCGGTCACGGCCTGCTGCATGTCCTGCCCGAACATCACATGACGCGTAAAGATCGCGGCCTGCGTCTGCGGCTGGCCTTCGCCGCCCATCGTTCCGTAGGCGAGCGTGCGCCCATCGGTCAGCCTCGCCAGGGCCGGATTGAGGGTGTGGAACGGAAGCCGGCCCGGAGCCAACGCATTCGGACCGTCGCCAAGCGTGAAACTTGCGCCGCGGTTCTGCCAAACGACGCCCGTGCCTGGAACGACAACGCCCGAGCCGTACTCCCAGAAGATGCTTTGAATGTAGCTGCAGACGATGCCGCGACTGTCGGCGGCCCCCATCCAGATCGTATCGCCGGCGCGCGCGACGTGCGGCCAAGGCGCGGCGCGCTGCGGATCGATCGCGCCAGCTTCGGCGTCGAGCACCGCATCGTCGAGCCACGTCTTCCAGACTTCGCCCATGCGATCGGGATCGCCGACGTAGCGGTTGCGCAGGATGAAGGCGCGCTTGGTTGCCTCGACCAAACCATGGATATGCGAAAAGCCATCCGCTTCGCGGACGCCGAGCCGCTCGAACAACGCGAGGATCATCAACGAGGCGACACCTTGCGTCGGTGGCGGCATGTTGAAGACATCCCCAGCGTCGAGTTCGACCTTGGCCGGTTCGACGCGACGCGCACGATACCCCTCGAGATCTGCCAGACGCAGCGGGCTGCCGGCATCCTCCAGCCCCTTGGCGAGGACGCGCGCGAGATCGCCACGGTAGAAATCATCGAGGCCGGCGCGCGCAAGCTGTTCGAGTGCCTGTGCGAGCGCCAGCTGCTTCAAGACTTTTCCCTCGCGCGGCATGCCATTGCTCGCGTAGGTGGCGCGGAACCCGGTGACGCTCTCGAGTTCGCTCCATTTCTCGCGGGTCAATCGTTCCTGGGATGCCGTGACGGGCACGCCTGAGCGCGCGTGCGCAATGGCATCTGCAAGGAGCCGCGAGAGTGCCATGCGCCCGCCCGCTTCGGCGGCGACGCGCAACGCCTCGGCCCAGCCGCCGATCGCACCAGCTGCTGTCAACGCCGCGAGCCCGCCCCGCGCCGGAATCTCATCGCGCCCGTGCTCGCGATAGTAGGCAGGCGTTGCGAGTCCCGCCGCCTGCCCGCAGGCGCGGATCGCGACCGGAGCTTCGCCGGGCCGCGCGATCAACCAGAAGCCGTCGCCGCCAATGCTGTTCATGTGCGGATAGACGACTGCGATCGTTGCCGCCGCCGCGACCATCGCCTCG
The DNA here is from genome assembly GCA_020442185.1 of Hyphomicrobiaceae bacterium. Lineage (GTDB taxonomy): Bacteria > Pseudomonadota > Alphaproteobacteria > Rhizobiales > Hyphomicrobiaceae > JAEUMD01. Next base: position 34,672 of record JAGRKS010000033.1, on the reverse strand, counting down.
ATGGCATTGCCGCCGTCGCGCAGAATGTCGGCGCCGGCCTCTGCGGCGAGATGATGGGGAGCAGTGACCATGCCACCGAGGCAGGTGCGAGCGCGCAGCATGTAGAGATCCTCGAGTTCAGCTGGAACGGATTCGGCCGGAGTGATCTGCCTCCGTGATCGCCTGATTTCGCGGGCAGATATGTGATCCTGTTTGGAGCTGGAGACAAGCAGCGTTCTCGCATGCACCGTATCCGCGCACCACACGATCACCAGCGCATACGTGTCGCGCGGCGACCGCGCAAGGCCGAGGGTTGGGATGCAAACCGATAGTGAGTGAACTGATGCCTTCTCGCCTTGCAGTGTGAGCAAATCTTCATCACCTGCACTGGGTCGCGCGGCAACCGAACGTCAACAAAACCGGCCCTCTTCGCGTGGCATGCCAGTTGCAAACTCCTCGGCCGGGCATGTACCCGATCGATAAGGAGATCATTCGAATGAAGAGACGCGAGTTTCTGAAAACCGCTGGATACGCCGCCGCTGGCACGACGGCGATCGTCGGTGCGCCAGCGATCGCGCGCGCTGAAGAAACGTTCGCCTTCAAGATGACCAACGCCTATCCACCGAACGCGCCGTTCTATGTCGCGGGTCCCGGCAGCCCGACCGACTTCTGCAAGAAGGTCGAGGCAATGTCGAACGGCCGGCTGAAGATCCAGCACTTTGCCGCGGGCGAATTGATCCCCGCACTCGAGGGCTTCGACGCGGTGCAGGCCGGGACCGTCGAGATGAATGCGGCCAATGCCTACTTCTGGGCCGGCAAGATCTTCGCCGCACAATACTTCACGACTGTGCCGTTCGGCCTCAACTTCCAGGGCATGAATGCCTGGCTCTATAGCGGCGGCGGTCTCGAGCTTTGGCAGGAGCTCTACAAGCCGCTCGGCATGATCGCATTCCCGATGGGCAACACCGGCGTTCAGATGACCGGCTGGTTCCGCAATCCGATCAAGTCCATCGACGACTTCAATGGTCTCAAGATGCGTATTCCGGGCCTTGCCGGCAAGGTCTACAAGCAGCTTGGCGTCGACGTGAAACTGCTTCCCGGTGGCGAAATTTTCCCGGCACTCGAACGCGGCGTCATCGATGCCGCCGAATTCGTCGGCCCCTTTCAGGATCGCCGCCTCGGGCTGCAGAACGCCGCCAAATACTATTTCACGACGGGATGGCACGAGCCGTCCAACGCGACCGAGCTGCTCATCAATCTCGCCGCATGGGAAAAGTTGCCGAAAGATCTGCAGGAGATCGTCAAGGTCGCGGCGATGGCCTGCAATCTCGAGAGCCACGCATGGTCCGAAGCGAACAACGCCGACGCGCTCGACGATCTCGTCAAGAACCATGGCGTCAAGACCGACGTGCTGCCCAAGGAGATCGTCACAAAGCTGCGCAGCCTGACCTTCGAGGTGCTCGAAGCGGAAGCCGCGAAGGACCCACGCACCAAGAAGGTGCACGACGCGTTCATGGCGTTCCGTGACAAGCACCGCTCGTGGGCCACGGTCAGCGAGAAGCCCTATCACGAGTTCCTCGGCTGATGGGGCCTCGGCGCGGCGTTTTCTCCATGGCATCGCGGCTGGCTGACCGGATCGACATCCTCGTCGACCTGGTCGGCCGGCTCGTCGCATGGCTGACGCTCGCCCTCGTCGCACTCGTCGCGCTCAACGTGCTCGCGCGCTATCTGTTGAGCGCGGGCACCGTGGCGTTGCAGGAACTGGAGTGGCACCTTCTTGCGGTGACGGCCCTGATCGGCATGAGCTATGGCATAAATCGCGGCGAAGAAGTTCGCGTCGACATGCTCTATGCGCGCTACGGGCCACGCACGAAGGCCATCGTCGATGCGGCGGCCGGATTGATGACCGTTGCCGTGGCGCTTCTCATCATGAAAGTATCCTTCGCGTATGTTGCGCAAAGCTACGCCTACCAGGAGGGCTCGCCCGATCCGGGTGGGCTGCCCTTCCGCTACCTTCTCAAATCGCTCATCCCGCTCGGGTTCGCGCTTCTGGCGTTGCAAGGCTTCGTCGAGTTCGTGAAGGCGCTCCGCCGCTGGCCGCCTGCCGGCCCAGCGGCCCTGCAAGGCACATCCCACACAACAACGATGATGGGCGACGGCAATGGCCAATGAGACGCTGGCGCTGCTGATGGTCGCCGGCTTCTTCGTGCTGATCGTCTCCGGCATTCCCGTTGCGATCAGTCTCGCCGTCTCGGGCTTCGTATTCGGCTACCTCGGTTTCGGCGCGGGCCTGTTCAACCTTTTGCCGTCGCGCGTCTACGGCGTCGTCACCAACTACACGCTCCTCGCACTGCCGTTGTTCATCTTCATGGGGGTGATGCTCGAGAAGTCAAAGCTCGCCGAGGACCTGCTGGAGACCATCGGTTTCGCCATGGGCGGCCTCAAGGGCGGGATGGCTCTGGCGATCATTCTGGTCGGCGTGCTGATGGGGGCCTCATCCGGCATCGTTGGCGCGACGGTGGTGACAGCCGGCCTCATCGCACTCCGGCCGATCATCGCGCGCGGCTACGACCATGGCGTTGCCTGTGGCGTCATTTGCGCATCGGGCACGCTCGGACAGATCATCCCACCAAGCCTCGTGCTCATCCTTCTCGCCGACATCATGGGGGAATCGGTCGGTACCCTGTTCGCCGCCGCCTTGATCCCCGGACTGATGCTCTCGGGCCTGTTCGTCGGATATGTGCTGCTGCTCGGCGTGATCGCCCCGCACAAGGTGCCGGCGATCCCGGCGGCGGAACGCGATGCGGTGCCACGCGCCGAACTGATCCGCCGTCTCGTGCTGGTGGTCATGCCGCCGCTCGCTCTCGTCTTTGCCGTTCTGGGCTCGATCATCGGCGGCATCGCCGCGCCGACCGAAGCCGCATCGATGGGGGCGTTCGGCAGCGTCCTGCTGGCCCTGCTCGCGCGGCGCCTGTCGTTCACGGTCCTGCGTGACGTTGCCCGCGCGACGCTGTCGACGAGCGCCATGGTGTTCTTGATCCTGATCTGCGCCCAGCCGTTCGGACTGTCGTTCCGTGGTCTTGGCGGCGAGCATCTCGTGCAGGATGCCTTCCGGCAGATTCCCGGCGGTTTCGAGGGCCAGCTGCTCTTTTTGATGGCCGTGCTGTTCGTGCTCGGCTTCTTCCTCGAGTGGATCGAGATTTCCTACATCGCCCTGCCGCTTTTCCTGCCAGTGTTCACGGCAAGCGGTGCGGACATGGTATGGATTTCGATCCTCGTCGCCATGAACCTGCAGACATCGTTCCTGACGCCGCCGTTCGGTTGGGCGCTGTTCTTCCTCAAGGGTGTCGCGCCGCCCGAGATCACGACTGGCGCCATATACCGAGGTGTCATCCCGTTCATCGCGATCCAACTCGTCGGCCTGTCGCTGATCTTCGTGTTTCCAAAAATCGCGACGTGGTTGCCGAACGCGATCGGATGGTAGGCGCTCCATTGACCAGCCGCTCGCAGGGCATCGAAACGGGCGTTTCCCGCGGCCACGTGCGCGTGTTCCACATGGTTCCTGACATTAGCTCGGAACCTGGCCGCGGTGGGCAAGCCGATGTCAGAACCGGAACTTCACCACATCTTGCGCTGCGGCAGTCCTTACGCCGCTTTGGCCGGCGGGCCTTCGCAACTATGATGCGCATGCCGCGTTCTCGAGCGGTCGCCTCCAGGAGAAGTCCATGCCCGCCCGACCGCCACCGAAGCGGGAGCTGCTGGTGCAGTTCGCCAAGGTCGCAACGATTGCCTTCGCGTTGGCGCTGATCCTGCGGCTCGTTTGCGGAGGGCGCTGGTTTTCATTCTATGGCATCGCCGTCACGACCATCGCCACGCTACCGCTTCTAACGACGGTCCTCCTCCGGGCGCATCGCCGTTTCGGCTGGAAGCGCTGGCCAGTGTGGCTCCTCGCCTGCATTACGGCCGCCGCAGCGCTCGTGCAGGCAGGCTTCTGGATCGTGTTCTTCCACGGCGGCGGAATGGGCCTGGGGTTGGGAATTGGCCGGGCGGTTGCGATGCCTGTGATCAGGGCCGGCGTGCCGTGGCTCGCGGCCGCGATCGCCATCGCCTGGGCTGTGCTCATCCTCCGATCGGTCGCGCGCCCCCAAAAAACCACCAGATGACATCGATCAGTTTTTTGTGGTCTGAGACAGCGGCAACGGTGCGCCAGAGGCGTGTCAAGTGGCCGAAAACCCCAGGCTTGCCGCACCTTGGCGCGACCCGTTGGGCCTCTTTGACTGCAAAATGCGGGGTGCGGATCTGCAACAGCCCGCCCCAGAAAAGCAGCGGACGCGCCGGTCAGATTGGCAATTTGCCTGCCGACTGGAGAATATCGCGCTCTGTCTGAAGCCAGTTCTCAGCGCTTTTTTGTGAAAGAGGTCCCTGACATGCTCCGTATCCTAAAATTGGCCGCGGCCGCGCTTACGGTTTTCGCCGGCTCTGCGATCCCGGCGCTGGCCAAGGAATGCAAGAACGATGTCGTGGTCGCCGAGGGCGAGCCATTCATTTCCAAGAACCTCGGTGCGTACCCGAGTTCGCTTTTCGCTTGGCGCAAAGCAGCTGGCGACAAGGCCGGCCCCGGCTTCAAGTCCTGGCGCGTCGCGGAGGATCGCAAGATCGATTGCGAGCAGGTCAACCTCGAAGGCAAGAAGCGTTGGGTGTGCACACGCAGCGCGCGTCCCTGCCAGGGCATCGGCGGCGTCGAGGAAAAGAAGTTTGAATTCACGCGGACCCTTCGTCGCGGTGATAGCGGCGACGACGTCAAGGCACTTCAGGAGTTGCTGAACGGGATCGGCTACGAGCTGACGGTGGACGGCAATTACGGCCGCGGAACCAAAGAAGCCGTGCGCGATTTCCAGAAGCGCAACGGCTTGTCCGCGGATGGTAACTTCGGCCCCAACACGGCCGAGAAAATGCAGGCCGAAGCCTGACGCCCTCGCCAGCGGCCTAACCGCTGCTACCGGGCGCGACCAGACGACCTGACCAGATCAAGCGGGACGGTGCTTCGATGCGCTGTCCCGTTGATGCGCCGGCAGGTGCTCATCCGCAGGAGCATCTTTCCGGTCGCGGAGGCGAGTGTCCGGTGTCGAACGCACGCGGCCGCATGCTCCAGGCGACGACATCGCCGCTGCCGTTCATATCCCGGACACAGGTGGCGTGGCCAAAAGTCGCGCATCGAGGCCTCATCCGCGTCCGATTTTGGCGCGACCGAACGCGAGCGCTCACTCGGGCTTCGACACGGCTCGAGGCTCACGAACCAAAAAAGGAAGCAAGATGATCATCTCACGCAACACAAGATTCCGCTGCGGCCTTGGCATCGCCGTCCTTGCAGCCGTTTGCACCACGTCGCTGCTGCCGGCTCCATCCCTTGCAGCGCCGGCGGTGACGGCTTCAGGCGCCGCCGACGTCATGCGTGACACCGGACGCGCTCGGTTGATCGAAGTTGGCTACCGCCGCCACAAACACCGCTATTACCGCCGCCACCGCGACGCGGTTGCCGTCGATGCCCCGACAACGCGCGTCTATTCGCGGCGTGGCCATGTCGAGGTCGACGCTCCCTTTACGCATGTTCGCCGCACGCGCGATGGCGTCCGCGTCCGCGCTCCGTTCGTGGATCTTTGGCTGCCCTACTATCGCTGAGAAGTTCGCACGCTGGCTCGCGGTCGCGACAACCACATCGTCGCCTATCGTGGGCCGGCTCTTGCTCGCCTATCTGCTGGCCGACGCGAATATCGTGACATGGCCAACGACCGTGTCCGGCCTCTGCCGCGCACCGTGGCGAGGCTGTGCCAACCCGGTATGACTGGAACCTGCGGGCTGGCGCGGCGCCGACCTGTTGCCCGAGCGGCACAAGGCGGCACCACGCCAACCATCTCTGGCTTCGCGCCTCGACAACGAAAAGCCAAGAAGGCATGGTTGTGTCCTATTTCGATCGTTGTCGGCACGTCGTCGGCTTTCAGTTTCCTTTGCGTCCAGGAGGTCCCGCGTGTTTGGCCGCAGCCCACCCCCCGACATTCAAAAACCAAACGAAACGCCGAGTGCGCCCACCCCCGCGAGCGGTTTTTTCCCCGCTGGTGGAAAGCCCGGGCCGCAGCCGACCGCAGAACCTCTGCCGCGAACAACACCGCCAGCGGGGCAAAGCCGCGGAGGTCCGGTTTCCGTCATCGGACAGGATCTGCACATCGCGGGCGACAAGATCATTATCGTCTGCCAGAGCAGATTGCAGGTTGACGGCCAGATCCGCGGCGATTTGTCGGGTCGCGAAATCGTCATCGGCGAAACCGGCAACGTCGCAGGCTCGGTCTCGGCGGAAACGGTCGAAGTGCGCGGCCGCGTCGAAGGCGCGATCCGTGGCATGAGCGTCTCGCTGCTGCACACCTCGCGCGTCAACGGCGACATTCTGCACAAGTCGCTGGCCATTTCCGAAGGCGCCCAGTTCGATGGCCGCGTGCGGCGCGCCAAGGACGACAGCGAACTTCAACCTAATCTCGATACCACCGTCAAACCCGCAACCTGACACGGCGACACCTGGCGTCGGCGTGTCATCACGGGTCTAGCGGCAGCCCGGGCGACCGAATTCACCGAGCCCGTGCGTCGGCCTCGGTTCGCCCGAGACGCCGAGCCGAACTTCGTCGAGACACCGTCGAGCCGATAGCAGACCACGGACGAGAACTGTCTGCCTCACACCGGAACCGTCAGCGCTGATACGGTGACGTCGGCCGGTGACGAAGGCATGTCGAGCGCGACCTCTATCGCGCTCCGGCAACCCCGCCCTGGTTCATTTATTCTAGGACGGATGGAGGCCGCATCGGCCCGGCGGCTCATACCAAGCCAACCTGAACCCGTGACACCTAGAAGTGTGGGCTCCCGACCCCATCGCGATAATTGAGACAGATATGGCTGACGCGGCTGTCGAACCCCATGAAGCGGCAGACATCCGCCTTCTTGTTGGGGTTGTGGCGAATCTCCGCCGCTGAAACACGCGTGCCATACTCGCGTGCGACCTTGGCAAGGTAGGCATCTTCGCAATAGGGCGTCGCGATCTGCTGCCCCCTGACAATCTGATACGGCCCGTTGCAGTCGATCGCCGCAGCCGGGGCCGCCATGGCGAATATCACTCCGAATGCCACGAGTAGCGCCGTGGCGATGCGACGTCCTGATATCTGTCTTTTCATTCTCTCGTCACTCCTCCAGGTCTCGGCGCGCGCTCCACGACACACGTCACGAAAGCATGACGGCGCGGTGCCACCATGTGATTGGGCAACCATGCTTTACCGGTGTCTGCATCGCAATGGCGTTGCGATCATGGTGTCGGCGCGGCTTATGCTTTAGCAGATGAGAACTCCGACCCCGCATGGCAAGGGCACCATCTCCGATGCTGACCATTCACGAAGTCACAGGAACACGCCTCACCAAACGTCGCAGCCTCGACGAAATCGAGAGTGCTCCGTACTGGATCGACCTGCTGCACCCCACGGCCGACGAGGATCTCGCCGTCGAGACGGCCCTCGGTATCGAAGTACCGACGCGCGCCGAGATGCGCGAGATTGAAGCCTCGAACCGGCTCTATTTCGAACAGGGCGCCTATGTCATGACGGCGCTCGTCGCACACAATATCGAAGGCGGAACGCCGCAGTTCTCGGCCGTGACGTTCATTCTTCACGGGCAGAACCTCGTGACCGTCCGCTATGCGGAACCGAGGGCCTTTCCCTTGTTTCTCTCGCGCGTCGAGAAAGGTGACGCACCGTGCAACGACGGCGCCGCAATCCTGGTGGGTCTTCTTGAAAGTCTCGTCCAGCGCAAAGCGGATCTCATCGAGCATATACAGGACGAGGTGAACCGGCTGGCAACCCAAGTGTTTGGCATCAAGGGCGGGCAGCAATCCCGGACGAAGCGTCTGGACGTCGCGTTGCGCACCATTGGCCGGCTCGGCGAAACGACGTCACGCGCGGAGGAAAGCACCAACTCGCTCGACCGGCTGCTGCTGTTTCTCATCCAGGCCATGAAGCAGCGCAAGGACGATGCCCAGGACGTGCAGCGCATCAAGACCGTCCAACGCGACATCCGCTCGCTGACGGAGCACCTGCACTTTCTCTCCGAGCGGATCACATTCCTGCTCGACGCGGTACTCGGGATGATTTCCATCGAGCAGAACCAGATCATCAAACTGTTTTCGGTGATGGCTGTGATGCTGATGCCCCCGACGCTGGTAGCGTCCATCTACGGCATGAACTTCCGCAACATGCCGGAACTCGAATGGGTCTTCGGATATCCCTACGCACTGCTGCTGATGCTCGTCGCGGCCATCGTTCCCTACCTCTACTTCCGGAAGAAGGGTTGGCTCTGAGCACGTGCGGACGGAAAGCGTCTTCGCGCGCGGGCTGACAGCTGGTTCACGTCGCGAAGACGCCAGAGCGTCAGTCGCCACCACCACCGGGCGCGCCGGCACCATTATCGATGTCACATGCACCGATGGCACGCACACCAACGAGGTGGCACAATTCGTCCCTTACCCTTGGGTTGTTGCGAACCTGGGCCGCCGAAACGTCACTTCCCATGCCTTGGGCCACGCTCACGAGATAGGAATCCCTGCAGTAGGGTGTCGCGATCAGTTCAGCACCGACGCGCTGGAAGTTGTCGACGCAAGTGATCGCGGCTCCAGCCGGAACGCTTGCAACACTTGCAATTACGATCGCACATGCCGCCGCAATAGCGGGTGCATGCCAAATAGCGACGCGAAACGACATGTTCGCCTCCTCATAATCAATGTTTTGAAATGCCCGGACGCGTCATTGAAATCAGCGCCTCAGTATGCAGGCGGAGCCGGGCCGAGATCATCATGCGCTTCGCGCCGACCGGCGACAAGCATCAAGCACGATCACATTTTTGAGTTTAGAGCTCGAAGTAATTCGTTTCTCCGCAGAGCCTCGCGCCGCCGATCGAGTTGCTCACATCGCTAAAGTGGCAAGCCATGCAAGTCCGCCAGAGATGGCGAGCGTCGTAAACACACCCGCGCCGGCACCAAAGATCATGAGGGCTGCGAGAGCCGACAGTATCGTTGCGACGGGATCAAGCGTTGTCACGTCGGGCAGGGTGAGACGCAGGAAGCCCACGTCACGCGTCACCACCTCGCGAAAGAGGACGTGCAGAGTGAACCAGACTGTCAGGTTGGCAATGACTCCGACGACAGCGGCGGTGACGCCACGCAGCGCCGACCGCAAACGCGGCTCTGCATTGATGCGCTCGACGAACGGTGCACCGGCGAAGATCCAAAGGAAGCACGGAGCGAACGTTGCCCAGAGCGTCACCAATGCGCCGGCAATCGCCCCTGTCACCGAGAGCTCGCCCGATGCGCGTCCGGCCGCGAGACCGCCCACGAATTCGGTGACGAGTATGAGCGGACCCGGTGTCGTCTCGGCGAGTCCCAGAGCGTCGAGCATCTCGCCGGGATTGAGCCACCCGTAACGTTGCACGACTTCCTGCGCCATGTAGGAGAGGACGGCATAGGCGCCGCCAAACGATACGACCGCCAGCTTCGAGAAGAACAAGCCGATCTCGACCAGGATGTGGCCGGTACCGAGCACGATGGCGAGCGCCGCGATCGGTGCGAGCCAGACCGTGAGCCAGACGAGCGCCGTTCTGATCGTGCTGTGGGTATCGTCCGCGCGCCAGCCTGCCGCGTCAATCGCGGATGCGGCGACGTCGCGCGGTGGGACATGTGCCGATTGGGCAACGACAGCATCACGTCGCAACAGATATCCGGCCAGTGCCGCCAATGCGATGATGATGGGAAACGGCACGCCCAGAAAGAAGATCGCGACGAACGCCGCTGTCGCGATCGCCCAATCCACTCCGCCAGACAATGCGCGCCGCGCAACGCGCATCAACGCCTGTATGACGATTGCCAGAACCGCCGCTTTGATGCCCGTGAACACCGCAACAGCAAGCGGCAGCGCGCCATAGAGCATGTAGAGCACCGTCAGCACCAGCATGACGATCGCGCCCGGCACGACGAACAGAAGGCCGGCGGCAAGGCCACCTGCAACGCCATGCAGCCGCCAGCCGGCATAGGTCGCAAGCTGCATCGCCTCGGGCCCTGGCAGCAGCATGCAAAAATTGAGTGCCGGCAGAAACCGCCGTTCTTCGAGCCACCCCTTTTCGTCGACCAGGATGCGATGCATCACCGCGATCTGCGCGGCCGGTCCGCCGAACGACAGGAGACCGATCCGTCCCCAAACGGTGAGAGCCTCGCGAAACGTCGGCGAGGATATGTGCGGCGCGGACGACGTGACATCGCTCATGGGCAGGCAAACATGACGTCGGATCTCCGTCTTGGAAGTGCGCGCTGCTCATTGGTCGCGCTCACACCAGCGTTGCGATGAAGCCCTTGAGTAGCCCTGCCCGCAACCGTCGGGCAAGGGGGAAAGTCGCACCGGCGAGGGCCTGCTGGATCGGCGTGCGCCTCGGCGACAAAAAGGTGACACGGGTCACGGACGAGCACGCAAAGTTCTGTCAGTATGCAATGATTGCAATGGGCTGATACGCCACCAGATCGCAACCTTCGACCGTTGTCGAGTTCTGCAACGGCGAGTTGCGCAACGACGTAACGCCAACAGCGCCCGGCATCGGGCCTAACACCTCGGAGCACAACCGCATGAACATCGACCGCTTTGTCATGGCTTTCGCAGGCCTCGTCGTCCTTGTCGGCACCGCGCTCGGATATGCCGTTCATCCCTATTGGCTCGCCGTGCCCGCGTTCGTCGGATTGAACCTACTCCAGGCGGCGTTCACTGGGTTCTGTCCCCTCGCCCGCATTCTGAAGGCGGTTGGGCTGCGGCCGGGGTCGGCTTTCTAGTGATTTGAAAGTGCCATCCCATGGCGCTGAATTTTCACCGCCGATCAGATTTTGTTCGGCGGTGCAGCAAAGTCGTGGTGGCAAGGACACCAAAACTGCGACCTGCCGTCACGCCCCGCTCACGCGAAATCCAACTTTATCGTTTATTTCCAACACAGTCCCTCGATCTATGAAGCAATGCGTCAGTTTCGTGCGTTGACCGGCGTGAGACCCAATGCTCAGGTCCGCCCACCAGAACGAACGGTTGGAATTATCAACGGTCGCTGAACAAGTTCTGGGGTTCGGTTGAGCACCACGCGGGACGCCATCGCGGACGTCGTTCGACGCACCGCGCGTTCACGAGAAGGATGGGGTTTCTTGCCTGTGGCGGCGGTTCGACCGCCCCCGCACGCGACCATTCTTGTGCGTTGCAGCAGCCTGATGCGGCCGTATGAAGATGGAGTGTTTCATGCGCACCCTGTTGTTTGCAGCGATCGCTGCCATAACCTTCGGCCTCGTCAATGTGCCGATGGCCAGCGCCGGGTACTGGGCCTGCAAAGGCGGCCACGTGGCTTGCGGAAGCAAGTCTTCGGCCGGCTACAAGAAGAAGGCAGCTGTAAAGTCGTCCTACAAGGCATCGCACTACAAGAAGTCGGCGTCTAAAAGGAGCGCCTACAAGAAGTCCGCGCACAAGAAGAGCGCCTACAAGAAGTCCGCCAGCTATCAGCGGAAGTCCCGCAAGAGCCGCGGCAATCGCACGGCAAGCCGTTCCTACTCGGGCAGCAGCTCCGGCATCGCGTCGTACTACTGGCAGCCGCAGCGGGTCGCGTCCGGCGGCTGGTTCAACCCGAACGCCATGACGGCTGCGCACAAGACGCTGCCATTCGGCACCAAGGTTCGCGTCACCAACGTCCGCAACGGTCGCTCGGTCGTCGTCCGCATCAACGATCGCGGTCCCTACATCCGCGGCCGCGTCATCGATCTGTCGAAAGCCGCCGCTGGCGTGATCGGCATGATCGGTTCGGGCGTCGCGCCTGTGAACATCGCCATTCTCGGCCGTTGATCTCGGGATCACGGCGCCTATCGAGACGTACTTTGAACGGGCGGTCGCAGATGCTGCGGCCGCCCGTTTCCCGTTTGGCGGAGGCCCGCGTCGCAATCCGATCACGAACCTGACTGGCTCTCGTTCACCACACACCTCGACGAACTCGCCGCTCCGGCTCCCCGGCATTGCCAATCACCGGCAAGTACGGATAAGTTTCGGAAAGTGCGATGGCTTCGTTTCGCGGCCCTCCGTGCGGAGGATCCCCTCCGCAGGGTCATGCGTCGCATCGTCCCGCCGAGCGAGAGCCCCATGCAGAAGCACTCAGATCCGCACGATCGCGATCTCGCCCTCGCCGACATCCGCAAGGCGATGATCGAGAAGAAGATGACGCAGGCCGAGCTCGCCGACGCCGCCGATTGCCATGGCAAGACGATCCAGAACCTGCTCGGCGGCCGCTCTGTGCGGGATCAGACGCTTTTCGATGTCTGCATGGTCTTAGGCCTCGACTACGATGCCATCAAATCGAAATGGGCGCCCCTCGCAGCCGTTGCCGCGCGCGAGCCGATGGATCTCAAGGGCGAAGGCGGCATGGTCGCGCCCGTCTACATGGGCGCCTACACGCGTGCCGCGGTCGATCAGTACATCGGCCACTATCTGACGCTGCGGCCGGCATTTTTTCTGCCCGACGTCATCGTCGCTTACCGCACCAACATTATTTGGGACCCCGAGTGGCCAAGCCTCCTGTTCGAGGAGAGCGGCCGTCCCGACGCGACGTATGCCCATCGCGGGCGCCTCTATATCCCGGCCTCGTCGATGTACATTCACCTGGTGTCGCTGACGAAGGGCGCGATGCGCATGGTTCTCGTCTCGCAGCTCGACCGTCTCGGTACGATGCGCGGCCTGATTACGACCCTTAACAAGCAGGGTGCGATGCTGGTGCCCGTCGCGTGTCCGATCGTCTACATGCGCCAGGACGAGTTCGCCGAATCCGCGCTCGGCAATATCGAACCCGGTCATCCCCAGCATGCCACCTACCGCCGCGTGCTCGACGAGACGATTACCGACGGCTATGCCAAGGTCGTGGCGCGCTGAGCGGCGCAAACATGCCGAGAAGATCCGCTGGCGGCCTCGCGCTGTCAGCGCGAACTCCGCGCAAAGGCCGCTGCCGAAGGTGCGGCGACGTTGGTTCCGCCACTTCGGCCGGTCGCATCCATAAGCGCCGGCACACCGCCACCGGCACCACTATCCGTAACGGCACCCAGATGTTGCGGATCACCATCGCTTTCTCGCGCCCGTGCCAACCGCTGTGCCAGGTCGACGGTTTCGCGGCGGCCGATATCCTTGCGGTGCCGGTCGAGCCACTTGTGCGTCTCCATGCGCCCCGCGCCATGCAGGTACGTGAATAGTCCCCAGTCGGCCTTGAGCTTGCTCTCCGCGCTCAGCATCGAGGTATGCCGGCCAGCGTCAATCAAATGGAAGCGGTGTCGCGCCAGCCGCTTGGCGAACCGGCCAGCGCCCCAGGCGCCGCCGGCTTCCCGCCGGATCGCTGCGATCAGCTCGACGTCGCGGCGCAGCGGCGCATTGAATGTCAGCCGGTTGATCTGACCCGTAATCTCGCGCACGCCTGTCGGCAGTTCGCGCTGAAATGACGGCGTGATCTGCACCAGCACGGTATCTGCCACCGGGCTTTCGCGCGCGAGTGTGATGAGATCAGGATTGGCCGAGAACCCGCCGTCCCAATAGGCGCGGCCATCGATCTCGACGGCATGGTGCAGCGTCGGCAGACAGGCCGAGGCGAGGACACTCTCGACGGTCAACTCCGCGCGCCGGAAAAAGCGCGCCTGACCGGTTGCGACATCCGTCGCCGCGATCAGCAGCTCGACCGGCGCCTTGCTGCGGATGAGCTCGAAATCGATGGTATTCGACAACAACCGCCGGAGCGGATCGTAGCCCATCGGATTGAACTCGTAGGGCGACATCAGACTGGTCATCTGGCTGAGTGCGGACGAGCGCGTCAGACTGTAGAGGAACGGGTTCATCCGAAGGAAATCGGGGACGCCGGCCTTGTAGACCGCCGTCCAGATCTGACGCAGTTTGGCCTGGGCGCCAGCGCGGCCACCTTCCGCGAGCCCGGCTGCCAGGGCTGCCGCATTGACGGCGCCCGCACTCGTTGCCGAAATCCAGCCGAATGAAATGCCTTGCTCGTCGAGCAGCCGGTCGAGCACCCCCCACGTGAACGCGCCATGCGCGCCGCCGCCTTGCAGCGCGAGATTGAACCGAAGATCGCGTTTGAATAATCGCACCATGCCCCCTCGTGGCCCGTCGCGCCAAAATCGCATCATGGCCCCAACCGCGTCCGATTTTGGCGCGACATCAGGGCCACGAGCAACATCATCGTCATCGTGTGGCGTTTATCGCGCCATCGTTGACACCTGCCTCGCCGCACCGTCGGTCAACGATGGCGCGACGCCACACGCCTGGCCCGTCGCGCCAAAATCGCATCATGGCCCCACCCGCGTCCGATTTTGGCGCGTCATGAGGGCCACGAGCAACATCATCGTCCCCGTGTGGCGTTTATCGCGCCATCGTTGCTGCCATGGCGCGTGGCGAACGTGGCCGCTCTATCCCTGGAGTATCCGCGCTACCGCAGGCGCCATCATGTCAGGGTTCGTCCCGCCAGCACAATCGGCACGTGGTCTAACGTCGCAACGCGCGCCGCGACACCGAAAGCCTCCGCAATATGCTCGGCCGTTATCACGTCGCGCGAGCTTCCTGCGGCAAGTATACTACCGCGGTTCAACAATATCGTCTGATCGCAATAGCGCAGCGCAAGCGACAAATCGTGCAGGGCGACGACAACGAGGCGTCCGCCCGATGCAATGCGGCGCAAGTGCTCGAAAAGTTGAATGACGTGAGCGAGATCGAGACCCGCCGTCGGCTCGTCGGCAATCAAGATATCAGCCTGTTGCGCAAGCGCCCGCGCAAGCAGCACACGCGCCAGTTCGCCACCCGACAACTCCGTCACCGTTCGACCCGCAAGCGCCGCGAGATCCATCGTTGCGAGTGCCTCGTCGATGGCCGACGTGTCGCTGGCCGCCGCGCCGCCCGGCGTGCCCCGATGCGGCAGGCGGCCAAGGGCCACGACCCGCGCAACCGCAAGCGGCCAATGAACCATCCGCGCTTGCGGCATGAAGGCGATGCGGCGCGCCAGCGCGGCGGCGGCGAACGAGGCGATATCGACGCCGTCGAGGCGTACACTCCCCTCGGTGACACGCTGCAGGCCGGCGAGCCCGCGCAGCAGCGTCGACTTGCCCGCGCCGTTCGGGCCGACGACAGCGACGATCTGGCCGGCGTCGAGTTCGAGGCTTGCTGCCACCACAGCGAGCCGGCTGCCCAAACGGATAGAAACGCGATCGGCGACAAGCGTCATGGTGCAAGCTCCCGCCGCGACGCGATCACCAGCCAGAGGAAGAACGGCGCCCCGACCAGCGCCGTCAGAACGCCGAGCTTGATGTCGCCTGCGGGCGCCAGCAGGCGAACGCCGACATCGGCAGCGAGAACGACAATAGCGCCGCCCAAGAAGCTCGGCAGCAGGAGACCGCCCGGGGAATGGCCGACAAGAGGGCGCAGTATGTGCGGGACGACAAGGCCGACGAAGCCGATCGTGCCCGTGACGGCCGTCGCGGCGCCAACGGCAAGTGCCACGCCACCGACGAGACGGCGGCGCAACGCGTCGAGATCGACGCCGAGGTTGCGCGCCGCATCCTCACCGAGCGACAGCGCGTCGAGCGCGGGCGCCGTCGTCATTAAGATGACCCCGCCGGCAATGACGAGCGGAGCCGCCACCCAAAGGTGCTCGAGACTACGGTCGTTGAGCGAACCCATGATCCAGTAGAGCATCTCGACGGACGCAAACGGATTGGGCGCGAGATTGAGCGCGAGAGATGTCAACGCGCCGGCCAGGCTCGAGATGGCGACGCCGGCGAGGATCAGCGTCACGGGCGATGTGCGCGCGCCGGCAAGCAGCACCACGGCGAGCGTCGCGATCGCGGCGCCAGCAAGCCCACCGAGCGGCAGCGCCAATGCGAAAGCACCCGCGGCGCCTGTGTGGACTGCTATGACCGCACCGAGCGAGGCCCCGCCGGAGACCCCGAGCAGCCCCGGCTCCGCAAGTGGATTGCGCAAGAACCCCTGCAGCGCCGCGCCGGCAAGACCCAACGCGCCGCCGACGACGAAGCCGAGCACCGCTCGCGGCACGCGTATCTCGACGAGCACGAGCCGCGCCGCTTCCGCATCAGCAGGAAGCGTCAATCCGTCCGGCCCGAACAACAGCGACACGACGAAGGCGACCGCGGCCGCGATCGCGAGCGTCAGCAACAATGCGAATCGACCGGGACGCCACGCGGCAACACCGGCCGTCGTTCCATCGAGCGCATCGGGCCGCTGTGACGCGCGCGCCGCGCTGCCCTGTTCCGTCATCGCGACATAGCCTTGGCCGGCTGCGTCGCGGACTTGGCCCGCCGAGCTTCGGCTGTTGCCGTTGGCGGCGCGTTGCCAGCCTCGGGAGCCGGACCGAATGCAACGCGCGCCGCTCGCGAGATGGCGGCATCTGCCCGTGCCGCAGCGCTGTCCCGAAACGCCGCGCGCGCCAACGACAGGCGTTCGACAGCTGCGGCGATGGCGGGCGTTCCACACAGCCACAGCGGCATCTCGATCTCGACGTGACGTTGTCGAGCCAAGACGTCGCGAAAAGCCGGATGGCGCAGATTGTCGGCCAGCACCGTGCGGAACTGATCGGGCGCGTTCGCGAGCACGACGAGATCCGGCGGCCGCGCGACGAGCGTTTCGAGCGGCAGCCGTCCCCCGGGTCCGAGCGTGCGGTCACCAGCCACATTGCGGAAGCCTGCGGCGGAGAGGGCGGCGTCGATCAACCCGCCCGGCCCCGACGTCAGGCTGTTGACCTGATAGGCGAGCGCCGTCGGACGCTCGTCGGTGCGCGGCGCCGCGGCCGCCAGGCGTGCATCGAAATCCCGGATCATGGCGTCACCGCGCCGTGCCTCGCCGATGCTCTCCGACAGTCCTCGGATCGCCGTGCGGATGCCGGCGAAATCCTGGGCGAGCGGCACGACGACGACCGGCACGCCGACCCGGCGCAGCAGGGCGACCACCTCGGGCGTCGAATAGGCAGTTGTCACGACCAGATCGGGCGAAAGTGAAAGAACTTCCTCGGCCCGGCCGCGCACCAGCTTGATCCCTTCGACTCGCCCGGCCACCGCCGACAGTACGGGATCGGCGGCAAGCCGGCTCAACGCGGCGATGCGCGGGCGCTCGACGAGATCGAGGAGCAACTGGTCGGTACAAAGGTTGAGCGAGACAATGCGTTGCGGCGACGACGCGCCAGTGCTGGCCGCAGCGCTGGCGGCGGCGCTGGCAGAAGCGGCACCCTTCGGCGCCGCCGCGTGATCGAAGACGGTTGCCCGCGACCACGACAGCCAAGCCACCACGGCCGCCGCGGCCATAACGCCCGCACTGGCCAACATCCGTGCACTCGTGCCGGTGGCGCGCGTCATTGCCTCATCCTGTCGCCCTTGCCGTTCATTTCAAGGAAGCGCCGCCCCGCGGCGACGCCTCGAGCTTGAAGCGAAGTCCTGCGTATGCCGCGATACCGGCGGTCTCGTAGCCGAACACCTCCTGATACCGCTGATCGAGCAGATTCTCGACCCTGCCGAACATTTCGACACCGGGAGCGACTTCATAACTACCGGCGAGCCGCAAAAGCCAGGCGTCGTCGAGCGTTACGCGTGTCGCGAATGGCGGACCAACGAGAAAACCGTTGTCGAGGGACCGCCCATTGTAGACCGCGGCCAAGTTGAGACGGGCGCGCCGATCAGCGGACCGCCAATCGACATCGAAACGGCCCTGATGGCGCGGCCGCCGGATTTCCGCCAGACCGACATCGTCCTCGGCGTCGAGCCAGGTATAGGACGCACCGAGTGTGATGCCGGCGACGGGCGCAAACCGGCCCGCGAACTCGACGCCCTGGCGCTGGCTGCTTCCCGCAAGGTTGCGCGACGTGATGTTCGGGAAATTCGAAAAGTCGTCGACAATCTCGTTTTCGAGGTCCGCCTTGAAATAGGTGATGTCGAGTATCGCACGGCCATCGAGCAACGTCGCCTCGATGCCAGCGTCCCAGCCGCGCGACTCCTCGGGCTGAAGATCAGGGTTCGGTGTGTAGCGGAAGAACGTACCGAAGAGCTCGGCGAAGCTCGGATACTTGACACCTGTGCCATAGCTCGCATGCAGACGGAACGGTGTCGACGGTACTTTCAGCGAGCCCTGCAGTCGCCAGTTGGTCGCATCGTCGAAGCTGTCGTTGTCGTCCTGGCGCACGGTCGCGCCAAGATGCAGAACATCGAAATACTCGCCGCGTATCTCACCGGCGAAGCTCAAGCGACCGCGCTCTGCATGGAAGTTGCCAGCGTCCGGCTGATCGAATGTCTCTTCCTGACTTTCGATCAGCGCCGTCACGTAATGGCGGACGGGCATGCCTGACGGCGCGTCGAGCCGGAGCGTCGTCACGTAGCCGTATGTCGTCTTGTCGTCGAGAAGGATGCTGTTGGCCGGAAAGGCACCGCGATCGACATCGCGCACATCGCGGTCGGCCTTGGTCGCGTACACCTTGTGGACGAAAGCGCCCCCGAGCAGCGACAACTCAGCCTCGATGCGTCCCGACCACGATTCGTTCGAGAACGTCGACAGGCTGTCATTGGCGACGAAGAACCCGCCGACCAACCCATTGAAGTCATCGCGATCGCCTTCGAGCCGGCTGACGCGGAAATTGCCGCTCACCGTCAGGTTCTCGAACGGTTTGACGCCACCCTTGAAATTGAGCGTCTTCAGCGTCGAGCCGTCCTTCTCGGGGCCGACGGGCGCGATGTTGAACCCCGCCGTCTCGCGCGCCGATACCATCAGCGCCGCCCACGCGCGATCGTTGCCGCCAGAAATGCCGGCACGACCGCTGCGCGTCTCGAAGGCACCCGCCTCGCCTTCCGCGGTCACCGTCAACGGCCCCTTGCCGGATTTGGTGACGATGTTGATGACGCCGCCCAGGGCGCCACCGCCATATAGACCGCTCTGCGGCCCGCGCAGCACTTCGATGCGCTCGATTTCTGCAGCCGACAAGTTGGCGAAATCATAGAAGCCGTCGGTGTTGGAGTTCACTTCGACACCGTCGATCACGACCAGCGTGTGATTGCTCTCGGCGCCGCGGATGCGCACGACCGTGACGTTTCCAGCCCCGCCCTGCTGGTTGACCGAGACACCGGGCAGCGCGCGCAGCGCATCGCTCGCGCTCTGGATCTGCTGTGCCTTGATATCGTCGGCCGTCACTACCGATACGGCCGTGCCGAGCGCATCGCGCGGAACGCCGCGGTCGGCGCTGGAATCGCCATCTGGACTCGCCGCACCGATGTCGATATCGGCCGCGCCCCCGCCTGCATCCGCTGCCGGCGAAGCGCCAGAGGCGGCCGTTGCCTTTTTCTTTGATTGGGCCTGCTTCGCGACCGGTCCGCCGACGTCCGGCGACGGCTGCGGCGACACCTTCCGCACCTTGCGCGCAGGCTTCGCGAGTGTCGCGCCATCGACGACGATCGCCGGCAGCACCGTCTCGGCCACCTGCTGTGCCGCCGCGCCCGTCACCCAGAATGCCAAGACTGCCGACGATGCGGCAACCGCTGTTACCGGCTGCCAGACTGACGGCCTGATGGACCTGCAACCGCGCATTGCGCCGCCGCTTCCATGGCGACCTGATCTTTCATGTTGATTGCTTCTCATGTGTCCTGTCGACCCCTCGATCAAGCGACGCGAGAGTGAGACACGATCATCCGTGAGGCTGGACCCATGACGATTGATCGATGCGGACGCATCTCAGCGCCGCTCGGTCATGTCATGTCATCGATGGATCAGGACCTGTCACCCCGATCGCGACCAGACAGACGATGCCCCCACCGGTTGCACCTCCGTCGCCACTACGGGTCTCCGCTCCTCCGCGCGCCCCGCACGGTGGATGGGCGACATGTGCCGGCAGGTCTCCTGGCTTACAGCTCGAACGCCTCGTCCAGCCTTCCCATCGTTCCCCAAAACGGAGGATGACAGTGGCAGTAGTGGAGTTGGCTCGCTGCATACAGTTGCGGGGGCAGCTTCGGCACGGAGCGACAAGCTCCTTCCGAATTCCCTTTTTCGTCCCTTCCGGTAAGACCGGGCGGGAACCGTCACGCCGTCATCTGAACCCCGAGCCGAGAGAGAGTCAATAAAACTGTTGGTCGCATTCCGAGGCAAACGGGCAACAGTTTTTGCGGTTCCGAGCACGGAAATCCGTACCTCTGGACATCGCGGCCCAAGCAGCTTCGGACCCTGGGCCGTCGTGACGGGCCGCTGCCCGCCAGTCTAATCGGTCGCCTCGGCCAGGATCTTCGAGAGCAGCGCGTCGATGTCGCCGAGCGCCTTTGTCGTTGCCGGGTTCGCATCGGCACCAACTGGCAGGACACGATAGCCGACGGTGACCTCGCCCGGCGTTGCCGCGCTCTCGAACACGAACATGACGTAGGGACAGAGCCCCGCGTTCAGCGGATCGGCCTCCATCATCGCGCGCGAAAGGCGCGACGAGCAGAACGTGAAATACTCGGCCTCGCGATAAATTTCGACGCTCGAACCGACGTCCGGACCGGTGCGCTTCAACATCTCACCGACACGGCCGTTGTAATCGATGTTGAGGCCCTGGTTGACGATTGCGGCCTGCAGGTCGACCCGCGCATCGCCAAAGGCTCGCGTGATGCGGACCGACTGCACGGCGTCGCCCGCCTCGGCCGCGCCCGGCCGAACGACACTGGCCATGAATGCGATTGCAAAAGCGAAGAGGATGGGCGTTGCGACGAACCATTTTTTTGCCTGCAGCGTCAGCGGGGCCGCGCGATGGCCGAGTGCTTCGTCCGACATTTCATTTCTCTCCCAGACAGCGCTCTCTCTCAGCCGGTCTCGCCACCGGGAATGCGCCGCGTAACGCGTGACCGCGCATTCGGGGGAGGACGGGGCGACGCCCGGGTTTGGCCGGAGCTACGGTCCTCGGAGAACTTTGGACGATGATATTAGACCATGAGAGATGCGACATGAACGCGGCGGATTGGCCCGGCCGTCCAGCATTCGGTTCGCAAGCCTTGCCGCACGCATTCGAGCCGACAACCGCGCAGGGTGCGCCGGCACAATGCCCGGCGATTTTTGCGTGTCAGGTTCTATGCTCGATGCGCCTATTGCGCCGCGTTATTATTCTCCGCGGCAGTCGCCGCGCTGGTTGGCTTTGCGACAGTCGCCGCGCTGGCAATCTCGTCGAAGCCAAGACGCCAGCTCGAGACCGCTGCACCGTCGATCCCCCGAATATCGAGTGTCAGCGCACGCGCCTCCCAGTCGATGGCGATCTCCGCGAAATTCTCCCGCCAGTAGGCTTCGCCGCGCCGCTCCGGCCCGGCGCTATCGCGCGACGGCCCGTAGGCGCGATTGAGCGAGCTCGCCGTTACTTCCGGCAGCGTCACCCCGCCCGCGAGCGTCGCTTGGTAGAATGCAGCGTTGTGCCGATCGCCTGAGAGCAGCACGACGCCCCCCGCGCCCGTCGTCTCGATGAGACGCAACAGCCGGTCGCGCTCGAGCGGCAGATTGCCCCAGCGCTCGAACCCATGACCTTCCGCGAGCACCTGGATCGACGACACGATGAGCCGAATCTCGGCTGGCTCAGAGAGTTGCCGCTGGAGCCAATGCCACTGCCGCTCGCCAAGCATGGTCTTCTCAGGGTGCAAGTCCGGCTCGTATTTGCCCCACCACGAGAACGGCGCGGTACGCACCTTGAGAGGAGATCGCGCCCAGCGCGTGTCGAGAAAGATGATCTGCACGCGCGCACCGGGCGGGCCGAAAACTTCCGCGAAATATACGCCTTCCTCCGCGCCGCCCTCTGGCCGGGGCCGCTGCCAGAACTCTCTGAAGAGACGCGCCGCCGTGTGCTTCGCCGCGAAATCCGCGCCAGCATCGTTGCCGCCATAGTCGTGATCGTCCCAGATGCCGAGCATCGCCACCCGCTGCCGTGCGACCGCGAATTCCGGGTGCCTGAGCTGCACGCCATAGGCCTCTGCCAATTCCCGGCCATCGGCGCTCTTGATATCGCCGTAGACATTGTCACCGAGCATGAGGAACAGTTGCGGATCGCGCGCCATGATGGCGGACAGGATGGGTTGCGGCCGGCGTTGATCGAGACATGAGCCGACTGCGATGCGCGTCAGGCGCGTCGTCGGCGCAAGCTGTCGCCACGGCGTCGCCGGGACCGCCGACACCGTCTCGATGGCGCGTCCGGTTGCATACTCGGCACCGTCGCGTGCCATGGCCGAACCAGCGAGCCACGAGGTTGCGAGTGCAGACGCCAACCCGGCCGCCAACACAGCAGCGACCCTGGGCCGTCGCTTCATCGCGGCGCGCGGCCACGGGCCATAACCGCAGACGGCGAGCGTCGAGCACCGGCTCTCGATCGTGCACGTCAAACGCGGCTCATATCTCGACATATCGCCTCGCTCCGGCGCGAATACTGGCGCAACCGTTCCCACACCAAACTCCGAATGATCAGAAGCAGAACAGCAGCCCCGACAGCCCGGCCAGATCGAGAAACAAGGCCTCTCCACGCACCACCGTCAGATAAAGCGACCCAGCGATGATGACGGCGAGCACGACCAGAAGCGCCGCAATAAAAGCGGCGGGCGCGCGCTCCCGGTCGGATGCATCGGGCTTAATGGTGCCGCGGTGAGCCATGGCGCCTTCACGTTTCTCCGGTTGGCGGCCGATCTCGTCTGCCGTCGCGACTGGTGTCACCCGCGAAGCCACCACCGGCCGCTGTCGCCACTCTACCGTCGGCGTCGCTACTGTGCCGGAGCTTCGGCAAGCCGCCGCACCGGCTGCTCCCGGATCGGCCAGTTGACCGCCGCGGCGGCAAGCCCCAGCCCAAACGAAATCCACCACATCGCATCATAGCTCTGCAGCTTATCGAAAATATATCCGCCGAGCCACGCCCCGAGGAAGGAGCCGACCTGGTGCGATAAAAACACGAAGCCATAGAGCATCGTCATCCACTTGGCACCGAAGAAGGTTGCAACGAGACCACTGGTCAGCGGCACCGTCGACAGCCACAAGATGCCGAGAACGGAACTGAGCAACAGCACCGTCGTCGTGGTGATCGGCAGGAACAGGAAGCCGAGGAAGACGGCGGATCGGCCGAGGTAAATGAGCACGAGGCCGTACTTCTTCGGCAATCGGCGGCCCCATTGGCCCGAAAGGTATGTGCCGATGAGATTGCCGAGGCCGACCGCGGTCAAGCCCAGCACAGCGACATTCGGGGGCAGACCCTTGTCGGCGATGTAGGCCGGAAGATGCGTGCCGTAGAACACGACGTGAAATCCGCAGACGAAGAAGCCTGCATTCAACAACCAGAAACTCGGATGCTTGAATGCTTCTCCGAGCGCCTCACCGAGGCTTTGCGTGGATTCCCCGGCCGCAACCTGCGGCTTGCCGCTGACCGCCCGCGCCAGGACGAGGATCGTCGCCGCCGTCGCCGCAAGCACGAAGAGGCTTTGCTGCCAGCCGAGCCCCTGCATCAACAGGTGCGTATAGGGCAGTGCGATCAGGATGCCGGCGCCGCTCCCCATGCCGATGGCCGCGATTGCCGATGTCCGCTCGGCGGCGGGCACGCGCCGCGCGACCGCGCCGACCATCGCGTTGACGCCGCAGCCGGCAACGCCGAAGCCGAGGAACACACCGGAAATGAGGAGGTCGAACTCCGTCGCCGCCGTGGCCAGCACCAGGAGGCCGATGATTGTCGTCACGGCGCCGAAGATCGCAACCCGGCCGGTGCCGTACTTGTCCGATATGGCACCGGTGATCGGCGCCGAGATGCCCCAGACGATGTTGGATATCGCGATCGCGAGCGCAAATGCCTCGCGGCCGACGCCGAGCGTATCGCTGACGGGCTTCAGGTATAGGCCCATCACCTGGCGCAGACCCATGCCGATGGCGGCGATGGTGGCGGCGGCGAGGATTACCACCCAGACGGGAATGCCGGCGGAACGGCCACCGTCGGGCGATGGCGTGGTGCCCACTTGCTGTGCCGCTTGCCCCGGTGCCGTCATGTCCATGGCGTCTCGCCCGTCTCCATTGGGGTTCTGTGCGCGTCGAGTGTGCGCCGCCTATCCATCGCGTGCCCGCGTGGCGCCGTTCTCAATACCCCGACGGCCGCGCTCGGCAAATAACCGATCTCGGCCGTGCCGTGCGGTTTGCGCATTCCTGCCCCGCAATTCCCATAGCCATCGAGGATCGCCCAGACATCGATTGAACCGACGCCGCGACGGTCCGCGCGCCGCGCCTACTCCGCGGGTTCGAGGCGCTGGCGGTCGAGCTCCGCCACTGCAACGCCTCCGGAGACAAGTCCACGTCCCGTGATCTCGATGGCCCAACGTCCGCCGTCCCCGCGCACGCGAATGAGGTTATAGCGGGCGAGCGGCTCGCTTCTGTGGCGCCGGCCGGCCGATCCCGATGCGATGCCGACAATCGGAATGGGGCCGCGCTCGCCTTGGCACCAGACGAGGCTGTCGCGGTGGTTATGGCCGTGCAGCACCAGTTCCGCCCCATGCTCGCGCAGCACGTCCTCGAATTGGTTTGCATCGCTCAGCTGACGCCGGCCCGGCGCCTGCGATGCGAGGGGGGGATGATGGATGAGGACGACACGCGCCAGACCGCTGCCGGAAAGTGCCGCCAGCACGCGCCCGACGGCGGCGCGCTGCTCGCGGCCCACTTTCCCGGCGGCGACGAAGGGACGCGTTTCGACCGCCGAATTCACCCCGACGAGTGCGATGCAGCCGACCCTCCTGACGTAGGGAAAGCCATACGCGACCGCGCCGACGCCTGCTATCGCGGCGCCAAATGCGTCTGACGACATGTAGTCGTGCCAAAGTCCGACACCGGGGTGAGTGGTCAGTCGCGAATAGATATCGTGGTTGCCCGGCACGACGCTGACGCTATCGGGCGGGCCGATGCTCTGCAGCCAGGACAAGGCAGCCGAATATTCACCCGGCAACCCGATGTTGCAGAGGTCACCCGTTACAGCGATGTGATCGCACTTGAGGCTGGCCAGATCGGCGATCAGCCAGTCGACGACCTCGTGGCGATGCACGGATTTGCGTCCCCGATGCCAGTTGATGAGGCCGAGCGTGCGCTTGACGTTCCAGTGGCGCGGCGTGAAACCCCTGAGCGGCGTCAAGTGAACGTCCGACAGATGGGCGATGGTCGTGGCTTGCGGCATTGGCAGGCGTCCTGGATCGTGGTCGCGGCCTCGTCGGATGGCGGCGATTGGTCGGATTGTTATAGTACGGAATGGCGACCAGGATATTGCCGTGGCCAGTGTAGCGGCGGCGTTACTCCGACATCCACGCCCATGCACGAGGCGCTTGCATAGCGTGCGGATGCCCGAACCGCCCCGTCCACCGTCCCCGCGACCGACGACTTCGGTTGCCAATCGAGCCAAATAGGTCTCAATGGTCATCCGCCATCGTCATGGAGCGAGTATTGCCGATCAAGCGCATCGTCACGCGAAGTCTGCAGCGGTATTGGCGTCTGACGCGGGGGCTAACACTCGGTGCTCAGGGCGCCGTCATCGACGCCGAAGGACGTTTCCTGCTGATTCGGCATACCTACCGACCGGGCTGGCATTTCCCGGGCGGCGGTGTCGAACGCAACGAGACCGCCCTGCTCGCCATGACCCGCGAACTGCGCGAGGAAGCCGGCGTAATCGTCGGCGCCGGGCCAGAGCTGTTCGGACTCTATGCCAATTTCCAGGCGTTTCCCGGCGATCACATCGCGCTTTTCGTCGTGCGCGATTGGCAGCAACCGGTTCCTCCCAAACCCAATCACGAGATTGCCGAGCACGGCTTTTTCACAGTCGACGCGTGCCCGGACAAGATTCACCCGAGTACGCGGCAGCGCATGCTCGAAATTCTCGGCCACGCCGAACCCAGCGTCGACTGGTGAGCGCGACCGCTGACGCTTGCCACAAGCCGGGCGAGAAGTCCTTTCGCCCTCCAGGTCCGTCCCTGAGCTTCGATGCGTAGTCCCTGCCTCTCGGACGGTCCCTGCAGCCCCGGCGCGACGCCTGGACATATCGCCCCGGCTCCACCCCTGGACCCAACGGCCTTGGCCATGGTATTCGCCCGGCCGAACAAGCTCCACCGCCGGGCGCCGCCCACCGCGACGTCCGAAATCCATCAGCCGCCAGAGGCACTGCCATGACCATGACGCGCGCCCTGGCCCCGAACCTCGCTATCCGGGCCGTCGAGCCCTCGGACCTGCCGGCGATTTCAGCCCTGCACAAGGCTGCGTTCGGACCCGGTCGCTTTGCGCGGACCGCCTACCGCGTGCGTGAAGGCACAGCCGAAACGACACCGCATTGCCGGGCTGCCTTCCTGGGAGATCGACTGGTCGCCGCTCTGCGCATGACCGAGGTCACGGTCGCGGGGCGGCCCGGCGCGCTGCTGCTCGGCCCGGTCGCGGTCGCGCCCGACCTCAAGGGGAATGGGTATGGACGCGCGCTCATCAAGTCCGCGATCGATGCCGCGCGCGGAGCGGGAAAGTCCCTCGTCGTTCTGGTCGGCGACGTGTCGTATTACGGCCGCTTCGGGTTCGCAAGCGCACTACCCAACAGGCTGTCCTTGCCGGGGCCTGTCGACCCGGCCCGCATCCTGGTCCTGGAACTCCAGCCGGAATCGCTTGCCGGATTCGCCGGACCGATCACTGCGTCGCCATCGTAAAGCAGGCGGGCATTGGGCAGGCAGGTGGGCGCTCTACCAACGTGTCGGCGCAGCCGCTGAGCTAACGCTGCCAGAATTCGGGCCTGAAGAGCACTAGGACCGTGAACAACTCGAGCCGCCCGAGAAGCATCGCGAACGCCAGCGTCCACTTCGCCGCGGGCGGCAACGTTGCAAAGTTTCCCGACGGGCCCACGTACTGGCCAAGCCCAGGTCCCACGTTGCCGATCGCCTGGGAGGCGGACGAAAGCGACGTTGTGAAATCGAGCCCCATCGCCGACAACAGCACAGTGAAGATCCCAACCGTCGCCATGTAGATCGCCAGGAACGCAACGACCGAGAAGGGAACGTCGTTGGGCAGGCGACGGCCGTTGTAGGTCAGGTTGACGATGCGGTGCGGGCTCATCAGGTGCGTGAAATGCCGCTGCGTCAGCAAGCCCGCCACCTGCAAGCGGTAGATCTTGATGGCCCCTGACGTCGAGCCCGAGCAGCCGCCGACGAACGTCAGCAGGAAGAACAGGCCGATGGCGAACGTTCCCCATGTCGTGTAGTCGGTACTCGCAAACCCCGTTGTCGTGACAATCGATACGACGTTGAATGCAGAAAGCCGCATTGCCTCGGCAAATTCAACGTCGCGTTTCAACGTCAACCAGATCGCCAGGATGACGACGACGACGAAGAGAAACGAGATGAATCCGCGCACCTGCTCGTCGCGGAAGAGCGCCTTGGCGTCACCGGTCGCGGCGCGAATAAGAACGACGAACGGCAACGCGCCGAGCACCATGAAGACGACGGCGACCCACTCGATCGAAGGCGATTGAAAGAAGCCGAAGCTCAGGTCGTGCGTGGAAAAACCACCTGTCGCAAGTGTCGCTAGCGCATGGCACGCCGCATCGAATGCCGACATCCCGAGCATGAAATATGTAGCCGCGCAGATTGCGATCAGCGCACTGTAGATCGCGGCCGTCGCCGCCACCAGCTCCAGCGCACGCGGCAGTATTTTCTCCGACCGGTCGGAACTTTCAGCATGGAACAGCTGCATGCCACCGACACGGATATAGGGCAGGATCAGAATCGCCATGACGATGATGCCGATGCCGCCGACGCCGTTGAGAATGGCCCGCCACAGCAGTATGCCGCGCGGTAGCGAATCGAGCCCGGTCAGAACCGTCGAGCCTGTCGTCGTCAGTCCGGACATCGTTTCGAAATAGGCGTCCGTGTAGCTGAGACCCAAGCCGATGAACGGCAGTGCCGCGAACGCCGTCAGCGACACCCAAGACAGTGTCGTGAGCAGAAACGCATCCTTGATCGAAAGGTCGACCGGCCGGTCGTCGTAGGTGAGAAGAACCAGCAGGCCGCCGATAAAGAACGTTGCAACCGCCGAGCCGAGAAAGGCCCGCCAATCCGCATTGTTGTCGGCGAGGTCGACGAGCGCCGGCACCACCATCGTCGCGGCGAGCGTTGCGAGCAGAAGCCCGACGACGAAGATGATGGGGCGAAGGTGGATCATGCCGTGACGTGCTTCTTCTTGTTGAGCGCGCTCACGCCTGTGCGCACTGCCGCGGACCGTACGAGATACCGAAGGTCGCGACGACGGTCTCGCCCGGTCGATCGAGCGTCTCCGGGTGCACCTGAAGCACTGCGACCCACCGCCAGCAAGCCCCATCCCCATGCGGCCAAACCGTCGAATGGCGAACGAAGTGGCTCGCAGCTTGTTTCGCGGCGTCGTTTACGGATACCGGTTCGATGCGGCCGCATATCAGACATAGCCCGGCAGCGTTTAATCATTTGCCGCCCGATTGGAAAGTGCCGAATAAAGATACGGTTTCATCCGGCGGCCGTTCTCCGGCGAACCTCGCTGCCGGCCCAAGAGGCGGTGCGAGATGCGCGCTTCAAGGCCCATCTAACGCCAATCCCGGGCTCGACCGCCCGCGAGAACATAATCAGTGAGCGAAACGGCCAACCCTCCCGTCTTGCATGGATGAGACGACAAGACATGCGGACCTAGCATACCTCGAAACGTCGATTCGCGGTCGTTGCTGTTGAAAGCTGCCGCCGCCAACCCAATGCCTACCTGGGTTTTTGTTGCAACGTGGCAGGGGCCGGGTGCCGCGGAACGCTGTTCGCGACCTGGGACGGCAGAACGCAACCGTCCAGTGCGCATGGCAACAGACCACTTGAAAACAGCACAAGTGAAGCCAATACAATTGTCGGCCGCACGATTGACGGCAAATCGGCCAGATGGGCGATGATGTCACGACCGCCACGCAACCTGCTTCGCCCCCTCATTGCCACCCTGCGCTGGCTTGCGCTGGTGCTTTGGCCGGCCTCCATTGCGGCCGCGCCCCTTGAAGCCCCGTCCTCTCTCCAAATCCAGGCGGCCGAACATGCCGACGCCGCCATTCCCGCGCCGGCGCCCGCCGCGCCCGCCAGATCGTACCGCCCCGCGCTCGTCCCCGAAATCATCGACGATGTGGCCCGCCGCAACCTTGGCGGCGACAACGGCCGACGCAGCGACAGCCGCGGCAACGGCGAAGACCCACGCACGTCGACCCACGACGAACTTCGCCCACCCGAGCAGGCCAGTGCGACGCTTGCCCATTGCCTGCACGCGAGCTTCTCACCCGATCCCCGAGAACGGCTGACCGTCAGCCCGCGCGCGCCGCCCGAGCGCGTCTGAACGGCAAGCGGTCCCTGAACGACGACGGACAACGCTCGCGCGCCGTCTCCGTCGCGCGGGACTCTGCCGGCCATTACACCCTGAACGTTTCGGCTTTCGGTCGCCATCGGCATTACGCCCGGAGCGCGGCCGCGCCACCTCAACCTCAATCGGGACCAAGCGATATGACCGACACGACCAGCGCAGGTAATGCGCACCACGTCCATGACCAAGGCGAGCCGCACGAGACCGATGCGGCAGCCGCAACCATATCGATGCGCGGCATGATCGTCATCATCAGCTGCGTTATGGCGACGATGGCGCTTCTCGTCGTCATCGAGATGCTGCGCCACTGAGACGATGGGCCACGCCCGCGTCGCGAGCGTGGCCCCTTACCGAATTCGCCGATCGTCGCACGCCACGACGACATGTCGTGCGACGGCAATCGGCAATCGTGCGACGACCAGTTCGCGACCGTGCGGACCAGATCTCAATCGGCGAATGGATCACGCATCAGGATCGTGTCCTCGCGCTCCGGACTGGTCGACAGCAGCGTGACCGGGCACTCGATCAGTTCCTCGATGTGGCGCACGTACTTCACCGCCTGCGCCGGCAGATCGGCCCACGAGCGCGCGCCGCGAGTCGATTGCGACCAGCCCTCGAAGGTCTCCCATATCGGCTTGATGCGTTCCTGGCTGTTCTGGCCCGCCGGAAGCCGGTCGATGCGCTCGCCATCGAGTTCGTAGCCGATACAAACCCTGATCTCGTCGAACCCGTCGAGCACGTCGAGCTTGGTCAGCGCGATACCATCGATGCCGCACACCTTGATCGTCTGGCGCACGAGGACGGCGTCGAACCAGCCGCAGCGCCGCGCGCGCCCGGTCACCGTTCCGAATTCATGACCGCGCTCGCCGAGCTTGCGGCCGATGTCGTCGTGCAGTTCCGTCGGGAATGGCCCGGAGCCGACACGTGTCGTGTAGGCTTTGGCGATGCCGAGTACGTATCCAACGCCACGCGGCCCGACGCCGGACCCGGTGGCTGCCTGTGCCGCAACCGTGTTCGACGACGTCACGAACGGATAGGTGCCGTGATCGATATCGAGTAGCGCGCCTTGAGCCCCCTCGAACAGGATGCGCTTGCCCGCCTTTCGTGCGGTATCGAGCAGGTCCCACGTCACATCGATGAACGGCAGGATCTTCGGCGCGATGGCGGC
Source organism: Hyphomicrobiaceae bacterium (assembly GCA_020442185.1). Lineage (GTDB taxonomy): Bacteria > Pseudomonadota > Alphaproteobacteria > Rhizobiales > Hyphomicrobiaceae > JAEUMD01. Next base: position 4,024 of record JAGRKS010000033.1, on the reverse strand, counting down.
GAGATCGTCGAGCAGCGTCGACTTCTCGACCTCGGGCTGGCCGAGACCGCGCCGCAACGCGTTGTGATGAACCAGGATGCGATCGACCTTCGGCTCGAGTGTCGCAAGGGTCTTCAGATCCTGCGCGCGGATCGCGCGGCGGCCAACCTTGTCCTCGTAGGCCGGACCAATGCCGCGGCCCGTCGTGCCGATCTTCCCGGCTCCCGCCGCCTCTTCGCGCATCTGGTCGAGTTCACGATGCAGCGGCAGGATAAGCGTCGCGTTCTCGGCGATCTTGAGGTTGTCGTGCGTGACCGCGACACCCTGGGCCGCCAACCGCTCGATCTCGGCGCACAGCGCCCACGGGTCGACGACGACGCCATTGCCGATCACGCCGAGCTTGCCCGGCCGGACGACACCCGACGGCAGCAGCGAGAGCTTGTAGGTATTCTCACCGATCACGAGGGTATGGCCGGCGTTGTGTCCGCCTTGGAACCGCACGACGATGTCGGCGCGCTCCGAAAGCCAATCCACGATCTTGCCTTTTCCCTCGTCGCCCCATTGGGCGCCGACCACAACCACGTTCGCCATAACGGTTCCTTCGACATGAAAAGGCCCCGGACGGTCCATCCGGGGCCAATGACGCATTTATCCCGGCCAGCAACCGAGGGCAACCGTCGTCGGCCAATTGCCGACTTCGGAGTGCGGGAAAACCAGACGTGGCCTCAGCCGCCCGAGTAGGTGATCGCCTTGGCCGCAGGCCAGATCACGCGGTAACCGAACTCGATGACCTTCTCTTCGTCGGCCTCGACTTTCTGCTCCCAGGCCATCACGCCGCGCTTGTCGTCCACATCGCGCTTGGTGGGAGGCTGGCGCCCGACCAATTCGACCTTGATCTCCTCGTTGCGCGAAACCGGGATCTGGTCGAGCAGCGTCACGTCGACGGCTCTCTCGTGCATGTTCTTGACCGACATACGGTAATTGCGTTCGTCCGTGCGCGAGGACGAAATCAGACCGGTTTCGCCCCGCTTCTCCTCGGCGACGGTATGGCGAATGCGGACCAGGTCGTCGGCGCCAAAACCCAGTTCGTGCTTCTCGCCGCCGGCGAGCAGCGGCAACCGGCCGTTACCGACGAACGTTCCGTCGCGAAACAGCGCCACCGTGCCGGGCAGCAGGGGGGACCCGCGCGGCGTGTCGAATTTTGCATAGAGGAACGCCTTGGCATCGCGCTTTGGTACGGCGCGGGCCAGGAGGGTCGGCTCGAACGTATCGGTCGCGAGCGCCACGCCCTTGGCTTCTCCGGTATTGGCGACGGTCGTTAGTCCCGGCACGGCGTAGATCGCCTGGAACGGCGCGATCACAACGTTCGCCATGGAGCGGGTCGCGGCAACTTTCGCCGGCATCGCGCGCTTGCGCGTAACTTCGCCCTGTATTCTCACGGCATCCGATTCGGGCTCGGGCGCGACGCGATCGGCCATGTAGCGGCGGCCGACACCGCCGGCTGGCGGCGCGGCGGCGACAGGCTCTGGCCGCTCGATTTCGAAATCGACAGCGATCGGGTGGAGTTCGGGCGCCGAAGTGCCAGCCGTCGGCCGCGTGGTCGAGAGCTGAAGCGCGATGTTGTCCCATGCTTCGCCCGTCCGCTGCGTAATGGTGGCGCGACGCAGCAGGGCAAGGCTCGGCGCCTTTGCCTTCGTACCCGTCGTGAGGCGCGCGTCATAGCTCGGCGACCACGAGGCATTCGGCACCTGGTATCGGACGGTGATATCTGCTTCGAGATCGCCGCCGGCTTTGACCGCGACCTTGACTTCGGTGCGTTCCTCGCTGGTCGGGGCAAGCGACGCGAGCTTGCCGCGCAGATCGTTGATTTGGCGATCGATGTCACGCGTGGCCGTCTCGGCGGCAATGCGCGCCTGGGCGATGTCCTTGAGGCTCGTTGCCATGAGCGCCAGCACCTCGCTCCAGTTCTCGGTCGGTGTGACGCCGCCAGAAGATGTCGGCGGCGGCCGGTTCGGCAGCGATGCGAGATTGGTCACGAGCGCGCGTTGCGTATCGGCGGCGGTGATCATGTCCTGCGACAGTTGCCGGCGGTCAGTCAGCGTTTCGATTTCCTTCTCGATCCGCTTGCGCTCCGTCTCGGCCGCGGCCTCGCCATGCTGCGGCACGAACATGCGGCGCGTATCGACGGCGCCGATCTCAAGCGCTCCCGCCGACTTGCCTTCGACGCGCACGGAGCCGGATATCGCCTCGGGCGGCAGGTCGGACAGAACCAAAGCATGGACACCGCCGACGAGCTTCGCTCGACCGACGCGCACAACCTCCGCACCTGCCGGATAGACCGTCACAGCCTCGATTTTCGTGGCAAGTGGGACAGTCTCCGCAAAACTCGGAATTGAGGTTGCGGTGAGCACGGCGAGAACGAGAGCAGTACGCATGGAAATCCTCCGGGCGGCGGGGTCGGCAATCAGAGACAACTCGCACGTGTGGCGGCTGTTGACGACTGAAATATGACCACGGTTCAACTCGCGGTATCCGACGCCGCCTGCTGTTGGAGCATGGCCTTGCAGCCGTTGCCCAAAAACCGACTGAGGCAGCCACGACCGAGCCGGGCGGCGCTTTGCTGCCGGGTCGACCGGCTTCCGGCCGCCGACGGCCCGCGGCCGCCTCCCGGACGCTATCAGAACGACAAACGCCTGACCCTCAGGACCTGCGGCAGCCGTTCGATGTCGGCGAGCACAGCCGACGGCACCGGCCCGTCGACGGCGACGATGGCGATCGCATCGCCGCCCGGCTTCTCGCGACCCAGGTTGAACGTCGCGATGTTGACGCCCGCCGATCCCATCGCCATGCCGAATTGTCCGATGAACCCCGGCTGGTCCTGGTTGCGCACGAACAGCATGTGCGGGGCGACCTCGAAGTCCATATCGATGTCGCGGACCTGGATGATGCGGGGACGCCCATTCGAGAAAACGGTTCCGGCCACCGACCGCTCATAGGCGTCCGTCTTCACCGTCAGCTTGATGTAACTCTCGTAGATGCCGTGTTTGGAGCACAGCACCTCCTCGACGACGATGCCGCGATCCTTGGCGACCGTCGCGGCGGAAACCATGTTGATGTCGCTGAGTGACGGACGCAGCACGCCCGCCAGCGCCGCCGCCGTCATCGGCTTGACGTTGAGGCCAGCCACATCGCCGCAGTACTCGATGCGGATCGCCTTGATCGGCACTTCGGTCAATTGGCCGGCGAAAGAGCCGATTTGTTCGGCGAGCTTGACGAACGGCGTGAGGCGCGGCGCCTCCTCGGCAGAGATCGACGGGAAATTGACGGCGTTCGTAATGGCTCCCTTGAGCAGGTAGTCGCTCATCTGTTCCGCGACCTGCAGGGCTACGTTCTCCTGTGCCTCCATCGTTGCGGCACCGAGGTGGGGCGTGCAGATGACGTTGTCGAAGGCGAACAGCGGCGACGTCGTCGCGGGTTCCGATTCAAAGACGTCGAGCGCCGCGCCCGCGACATGACCGGACGCCAGCGCCTCGGCCAGTGCGGCTTCGTCGACAAGTCCGCCGCGCGCGCAATTGATGATCCTGACGCCCTTCTTGCAGGCCGCCAGCGCTTCCCGCGATACGATGTTGCGGGTCTTGTCGGTCAGCGGCGTATGCAGCGTGATGATATCGGCCCGCTGGAACAGCTGATCGAGCTCGACCTTCTCGACACCGATCTCCAACGCGCGTTCTGGCGAAAGGAAGGGATCGAACGCGATAACCCGCATCCTCAGTCCTATGGCGCGCTCGGCGACGATCGTGCCTATGTTGCCGCAACCGATGATCCCGAGCGTCTTGTTGAACAGCTCGACGCCGAGGAAGCGGTTCTTCTCCCACTTGCCGGCCTTGGTCGATGCGTTGGCCTCCGGAATTTGCCGGGCCAGCGCCATCATCAGCGACAGCGCGTGTTCGGCGGTCGTGATCGAGTTGCCGAAGGGTGTGTTCATGACGATGACACCCTGCGCGGTCGCAGCCTTGATATCGACATTGTCGACGCCGATGCCGGC
>JAGRKS010000203.1 GCA_020442185.1 Hyphomicrobiaceae bacterium | reverse complement strand
GCCTTGTGCCGGTTGACTGATCCGTCGACCGTCCGCCGTCGCGCATCACTCGGCATTCGACACTGCCGGCGTTCGCGGACGTCGCGCTAGTGTTCCGTCTCCGACACTTGGTCCCCTTGCAGCACCCGATCGACCAAGTGTCGGAGGCATATGGAACACTAGCAACTCTATGATTCTAGTGTTGCTTTTGTCACCAACGCTTGGCAGCCCGCCGTGCAGCAACCGGGGACCAAGCGTTCGTGACGCAACACTAGGGCCCGATGATGCACATGGTGTGTCGAACGCGCTCCCGCTGCCCTTGTGGTGCCTCACTTTTGCGAGATCGTCACCTTGATTCGGCGGCAGTGGGGGAGTTCAGCCGGACGTCGGACAGCTGTGTCCGGCGCCAGGGGGGAGTGCCCGGTCATGAGCAATTCTACCACAACGGATGCCAGCATCGGCTCGGCAGGCGCGCGCGGCGATGTCCCGCTCTTGCCAGCTTCCCGCGACGCGCCGCTCAAGGCGCCACCAGCGACGGCGGCCGTCACCGGTCCGGTTCTCTATCGCGCCAGCGGCGGACGACGTTTCGCCTTCACAGCAATTTTCCTTCTTCTGCTCCCCTTCTACGTCAGCCTCGGCCCGATGCTCTGGGCGCGGATCTCGCAGGGGCACTGGACCGGTACGACCGGCCTCGTCGTTCTCGCTGCGGCCTTCACGTTCGTGATGTTCCTGATCCTCGTCGAGATGTTGAATTCGATCCGGTCGAAGGTGGAACTCGGCACCAAGGCGCTGCGGTTGACATTGCCGTCGGGGCGTGGCCCGCAGCCCATGTTGCGCTACGCGAGCCACGAGATTGCCTATGACGACATCAGCGAGATCGAAACCCGGCGTGAGGTCTACGGCGGTGCACTGGCCCCGATGATGCTCAAGGGCGCGCGTATCGTGTTGAAGGACGGGACCAAGGTGCGCCTTGGTTATGTCAACGAGGCGAATGTCGATCCGGCCTTCCCTTTTCCAGAGATCGCCATGCGCATCGCCAACCGCGCTGGCGTTCCGATCATCGATCGCGGCAACGTGCGTCGTTCGGCGCCGAAGAAGATGCTCGGCATCGTGTCCGCCCCTCGGGAGAACCGCACGATCGACGAACAGCAGATGGCCGAACTCAACAAGAAGCACACGCGGCTGATGATTGTGCTGTTTGCCGGTCTCGCGGTGCTGGTGACGCTCGGCATCGTCGGCGATATGATGCAACCGGGCTGATACAAAAGGCCCGGCGCAAGCGCCGCTCCCCGCGGAGGCCCGCGCTGATCGCGGACCGGCCGTGTTCGAGAACGACGCTCTCTCGAGTCAACCTTGGCTCGAGTGGCCGTGGGCAGGCCATGCCAGGATGGCAACGCAATCCTCGACGCACCGCGCCCTCAGTGCGGAGACATGAGGGCATCCGCTGCCTCAGGCGCGGTCAGCATGTCTTCGGACGAGTGCCCCACCGCGGGGGCAACGACAAGTCGCCACCCGAATGGCCAGCCATTCCGTTCAGCGAGCCTCCGCGCGACCTCGTAGACGTTGACGCCACGCTCGAAACGATTGCTGCCCTGTCTGCGCGCTCCTTCCTCCTGGTTCAATCGGCGCGTGCCGGTGTCGCGGCCGCCAAGGTATATGGTAATCGGCTGGGCGAGATAGGCTTTCAGCCGCTGTTCGGCATGCGGCATGAGTTCGTTCTCCTGCCCTGGCACGGCGAACCCATAGGGCACGGCTTCGCCGAGCATCGCGCCAACGTGCCCCGAGGGGTTTGCAACGACGATGCGGCTTGGCCTGTGCGGGCCTTCCAACGGGCAGTAGGCCGTGACGCGGGAGAGCAGTTGTCCGCCCGCCGAATGACCAAACAGGATGATCGGCAAATCGGGACGCCCCTCCTGGCTTCGCACCCAACCGATCAATCGCTCGATGACATGCCCGGTGCATGACTTCGGATCGGCAATGCGCCCCCCCTTGAGGACACCGCCCCTCTGGTAGCGCCAGCGTGGAAACTTCCGGCGGTCGAATTCTGGCGCGTAGATGCTGAGACATTGGGACTTGGCGAGTTCGGATGCACGTTCGAGATAGTCGTAGGCATTGCGCTTGAAGCCTGGAAAGATGATGAGCGCGCCTGCCGGTGCGCAGTGTGCCGGGCGCTTCGCGTGGACGAGCATCACATCATCGCCGAGAATTGCGACGTTGGAGACAATCGCTGGACGGTCCTTCAATGCCCCGGCAACGGCATGCGACGGCATCAGCATGGTGATCATGATCGAACCTCCTATGATTGCGCAACGTTGCGCGCGCCGTTCCAGTGCTATCGGCTGGTGATGCTCTTTCCGTCTGAGAACGGTGCGAAAGGACATCATTGTTCGCGCAAGGCCTTGTTGAACGATTTCAGAACCGGTGCGATGAGGTATTGAAGCGGTGTCCGCTCGCCCGTCTGGATGAACACCTCGGCCGCCATGCCCGCACGCGGCACCGTTGGACTTGCCTCGACCGATCCGGGATCGAGAATCACTCGGCCCTTGTAGAACGGCTGCCCCGTCGCCTCGTCCACGAGACGATCCGCGGATATCTGTTCGAGCCGGCCGGCGATCGGCGTGCCGTAGCGCTTGTTGAGCGTTTGAAGGACCACATTCGCCTCGAGTCCGGCATGGACGGTCTCGATGTCTTCGGGTCTCACCTTCGCCTCGACCATGAGGCCGTCGCGAGCCGGAACGATCTCCATCAGGACCTGGCCTCCAGCTATAACGCCCTGCCGCGTGTGGATGTCGACGCCGACGATCGTACCGTCGATCGGAGCGCGGATGCGGGTCCGCTCGAGGCGGTCTTCCGCAGCCGCCAGTTCACGCGCGAAGCGGTAGGCGAGCGCGCTTTGTGTCTGAAGCTCGCTCGTGACTTCCGAAAGCCGCGCGGCGCGTGTCTCGGAAAGTTTCAATTCGAGCTCGAGAATTTCCTGCGCCGTCTCGGAGAGTTTTGCCTCCAAGTTGGCACGCTCACCGTCGAGCGATGCGCGCTTGCGCCTGATCTCGAGGTAGCGCGACTTGCGCAAGAGCTTCTTTTCGTAGAGGTCCTTCGCGTCGCGATATTCTTCATCGAGCAACCCCGCCTGGTCCCGCACCGCGTTGATCTGACCTGCGAGCCCCGTCCGTTCCTCGTTGAGCTGGGCGATCTTCTTGCCCGTCACGGACGAGGTCATTTCGATGTGCGTCCTGCGCGCCTTGAACACACGGTTCTGCCCTTTCATGGCATTCGCTGCCACCGGGTCCTTCTCGCGCCGAACCAGCTCGGCCGCAAAGGTGATGCTATCGGCGCCGTCCCGCTCGGCTGTGAGGCGCGCCATGGCGGCAAGGGCTTCGACATATTGTGTCTTCAGTCTGTCTACATGCGAGGCATCAGAGATGTTCTGGAGAACGACCAGAACGTCTCCGCGCTTCACATGGTCGCCGTCCCGCACCTTGATCTCGTCGATAATGCCGCCTTCGAGATGCTGGATCGCCTTCCGGTACGTTTCGACATTGACGACGCCGGGCGCAATGACGGCACTTTGGAGAGGGGCAAACGCCATCCAGCCGCCGGAAACGGTGAGCAGTGCGATCGGCAGCGTGTAGGCGGCGACGATGGCCCGGTGCGGGAACGGCTGCGGTCGGTTCGAGGTGACGCGATGTGGTTTCATGGGCGACATCCTGTCCAAGTCTTTGCAGTCTGCGGGGCCATCAATCGTGCGATTGCGTTGCCGGTGCCGGCAGCAGAGCACGGTCCGCGGGGGCGCCCGATGACATCCGCGAGCCCCGGCCCAGTTCAACGATGTGATCGGCTACTCCGAGAAACGTCTTGGAAAGCGACGTGACGACAATTACCGACCCGGTTGCCTTCAGTCTGTCGAGCGTGGCGATCAGCTGGCGCACGGTGCGGCGGTCGAGGTTCGCTTCCGGTTCGTCAAGCACGATGAGCGATGGCCGCCGATAAATGGCTCGCGCTATGGCGAGACGCTTGAGCTCCCCGCCGGCGAGCGGCCGGGCTTGTGGCGAGATGACCGTATCGTAGCCACCTGGGAGGCCCATGACGATGTCATGGATGCCGGCGCCCTTGGCAGCTTCGACAACGCGCTTGCTGCGGTCGTCCGCGAAGCCCGAAATGATCTCCTGGATGGTGCCTTCTGGCAGGCCGACGTCTTGCGGCAGATATCCCACCGGTGCGCCATCGGGTGTGCGCAGGAGATGGGCGACGTCGAGTTCGCCGAGACATATGCGTCCGGCGGTCGGACTCGTCAGACCCGCAGACAGCCGCGCCAGCGTTGATTTTCCCGAGCCCGAGGGGCCATGGATCGCAACGAGTTCGCCTGGCATCGCCGTCAGCGAGAGCCCCTTGACAACGGCCCGGTCGCGCCGACCGTAGCGATGGGTCACGTTCGAAAGCTTGAGCGTCAGCGGGGCCTGACGGTCATAAAGCGGGGCGCGTAGCCGGTCGAGCCGGCTCAGTCTTTCCTTCAGACGGTGATAGCTCATGCGGGCCAGAGAGAGCGTGCGCCATTGCGACATGGCGCGGCGAACAGGCGTCGAGGCGATGCGGCCCAGAACTGCGCCGGCAATGACGCCGCCAATGGTCAATGAGCCGCTGATCGCAAGCATCGCGCCGATCGCGTAGCAGGCGATCCTCTGTAGCGTCTCGACAAGGCGCATCGTGTCGGAAATCGCCAGGCCGCTCAGCCGGACGACGAGATTGCCCTCGCGGCGCGCGTGCGCCTCTTCGTGCCAGCGACCGGCAAGCCGCTCGGCAACCGGCCGGCTCATGACGGCTTCCGGTTGCAGTTCGGCAGCCTCGATGAAGGATGCACTGGCCCGTTTTGCACTCTTGGCAGAAGATCGTGCGTCGCGCGTTGTTCGCTCGTTGACGATGCCAAGGGCCAGCATGATGCACATGCTGGTGAAAACGATCCCCGCCAACGCGGGATGGATCAGGTAGACGACTAGCAGGAAAAACGGTGCAAACCATACATCGAGCCAGGCAATCACCGCGCCGCCCGAAACGAATTGACGAAGGGCGGCAAGGTCCGCCAGCGCGCGCGACGGCCCAGCCGTTGCTGCACGATTGCGGCTACCAATCTCGCTCGAAAGACCCGAGACGAAAAGTGCGCGGCCGAATACGGCCTCGATATAGTCCCCCCAGCTGACGAGCATCCATCGCCGGACAATTTCTGCCAACGCGCCGACGATGACCGCGAAAACGGTGAAGACTGCGAGGACGGCCAACGTGTCGATGCTCCGGCTCGCCATGACACGGTCGAGCACCTGGAACACAAACAACGGCAAAGCAATCCGGAGCAGGTTCACCAAGACCGTGAGCATGCCGACTGTCACGAGACCTGGACGCGACTGCGCCCAGGCCTCGCGGAGTCCGTCTCGCCCCCACGAGACGGACTCTGTCGCAGGCGCGCGCGCGGGTGGCGGGTCAACCGCGCCCTTTGCCTGCGACAACCCGATCACCAGACCCACGAAGTGAACCGTCTGCTGAAATGCATGCGAGGCCTTGCCACGCAGCCTTTCGAAATGGGAGCCATCGACACCCGACCGTGGCGAGTGTGTCGTTCTCGACCACATGAAGCTGTCCTTTCCCGCAATCGGGAGATCGTCGGAGATCTCACCACACTTGCCCGAGTGATCGGGCTGCTTGGCAAAGGGCGCGGGCCGGGGGGCTGTTGGCCGTATGCGCCTGCGATGCCGTTTGTTACGAAACCGGAACGCCGCTAGCGGATGCCGGTGAAGCAGGCGTCCTGTCGCGTTGACAGGAACGCCCTCCCGGTTCAGCGCGCTGCCGCACCGTGCGATAGTTGCCCGTCCATTGACGCAAGCCCTGGACGGAGGTCGCCAGTCGCAGCACCGACCTTGATCGTTTCGTTCGGGACATGCACATGGCGCGTGAAGGCGACGACTGCGGCGGAGCGGTGGCCAAGGATCGTGTCGTTCAATGCGCCGCCACGGATCTCATCGGCCGTCATGACCGGCACCGTGGCAAACCGTCGTGCCTCGCGCATCGCAAGCGGAGAGCGCGTCAGCTGTCCACTGAGCACCATGACGTCATGACCCCAGTCTTGCAGTTGTGCCAAACCTGCCTGTGCGCCGAGCGCATCGTTTGCTGCAAAGATCAGCCCGCGGGCCAGATCCCGGATACGCTTCGACTTGAGCACCTCGGCCGTCTCTTGATGATGCAAGCCATCTGCGATTTCGACGACGGCCACCTCGCAACCGGAGGCCGATGCCTCACGGATGAGGCTGACAATGGCTTCTTCGATGCGAAGCGGTTCCGCCAGATACGTGCTCGCCAGCCCGGCATCGGTGAAATCGAGGACGCGGTCGGCACCCATGTCGGACATCAACCAGAGGTCGCCGCCCGATCCGGTTCCTGTCGCCTTGATACCGGCGGTCTTGATGCCGGCCGCGGACAAGCCCTTGATGAGCGATGCGGACGTGTAGGTCTTGCCGGCATTCATCGACGTTCCGGCGACAAGCACGACAGGCATATCGCGTTGCGTGTCAGGCGGTGTGATCGCATAGTCCCGGAGGTTGATGGGCGTACCGTTCGCTGTTCCGACGAGCCCCATTGGTGTGATGCGCGTAGGCTCGCCCATGCGCGCGTGTTTGCAGATCTTTTGGGATGCGATGCCGCCGGCTGCAACGAGTTCGCACGGGGAAAGTTCACCGCCAATGACGGCTTCGAACTGGTCGGGGGCATAACGGTTGCCGTAGGTGACGATGATGAGGTCGCCGACGCTCAACTGAGCCCGACGGCCTGTTGGAAGCTCGAGCTTGGCGTGTGAGCCGATCTTGTCGACACATGCCAGGACGAGATCGCCAGCATTCGGTGCGACGTCGCCGGTGATCAGCGTCTTCATGTCGGTCGCCGGAACGCGGCGGGTCGTGAACGATCGCTTCGTTCGCGTGTAGAGATCCGTCGAAAGCTCGCTTACTCGCATGGTCTGCTCCCGTGATCGCCGGAATTCGGCGCCCTGTTCTGATGTACGTTGGTCGGCTCAGCCCGCAGCGCAAATGGCTGGCGGTGTGTGCAGTGCCGTCGACAAAATCACAACGCAACGTCGCCGAATTAATTCCGTTCGGATGGATCAGATTTTCATTCCGGAGATCGACGCTCGCATCGAGCGAGCCGGATTCGCGACGTGATGGGCGCGCAACCGGGATTTTTTCGAAGCGATGATCGCGCCTCCTGCGCCGGCGGTCGGATCTCGAACGGGCAGTCGGAGCGTGAGAGGATGTCACAACAAAACGTGCGGCCCCGGCCTGGTTCGACCGGAGCCGCCTGTTCATTTCGAATGATGAAACACGGCAATGGTTGGGTGACGTTCGACGGGGCGCCTCAAGGCGTGCGGCGCCAGCCGCGATCTATAAGTTTGCGCTCCTCGTCGGGTGTCAGAACCGCTGACGCACCCAGCATCTTGATGAGTGCCTCGAGCGCCGAGACTTCCGGTACACCGTCCGCTGTGCCAGACGCCGGCTCCACGTTGCCACCATGATCGACTGGTGCTGCGGCGATGTGGATCACGCCTTCGATGGTCCAGTCGCCTGCCGTCGAACGGCAGGCGACGCCGGCCGCAACAGGTCCCCTGTCCGCATGCCCCTCGATACGTTCGAATTCCCGGCAGTGTCGTCCGTCACGGGCGTTGAACGTGCCGGCCAGTATCAGTTCATCCGGCGACCTTGCCTCACGCCCGGTCGAGCCGTCACGGTTCGTGAGCGCAAGCGTCTCACCGGTTGTCGCACGTTCGAGAAACCGCGCGATCGGTGAGCTGCCAGGCAGCGTTCCAATGCCGATCTCGGGGGCCACCTTCGATCCGTCAGCGATCTTATCGAGGTTGGACGTGCCGCGAAGCCCGTAGCCAACGAAACCACCGATCACCAGGGCGATTGATGCGGCGAGCGGCAACGCCCACTGCCGGCTGACAAGGATCGGCGAGCGGCTTTCGTTTGCTGGCGCCGGCCTGTGCCGCGGAAGCCGGAGCACGTCGGCTCGGGTGTCCTCACCAGCGGTTGCCTCGATCGGGCTGCGATGATCGAGGCGCTCGGCGTTGGTCGCCATGCGGCCGCCGAGTTCGCCCGAGAGAATTGCATTTGCCAGCGGATCGTCGGAACGTTCGAAGGCCTCGATGGGGATCGCTGCGCGCACCGCCTCTCGCGATCGGCGGAAGGCTGCAACCAGGGCGCGCGCATCCGCGTCCGTTGCCAGATACCGCTCGATGGCCGCCATCTCGTCCGGCGGCAATGCGTTGTCGGCGAAAGTCATCAGCATCTCGTCGTCGGGCCTCTTCATCTCGTTTTACTTTCGACCTCTCTCGCCGTCGTGCGGCGCCGTGCTCCAATCATGCTCAGGATACCACTTACGCTTTCCAGTGCCTCGGCTTCACTCGAAGCATAATTTCTCTGTGCGGCGTCCCGAGGCAATGTGGTGGCGGAAGCTCCGACGACCACCCACTCATCGGCTCCAGGATGCCGGCAGGCTACAACGACCGCCGACGGCTGCTTGCGATCGCCGGACGAGAACACCTCGATCTCCCGGCAAGGATTGCCGAACTTGTCGTCGACGTCGGCGACGGCAATCAGCCGCGTCGTGCCCAAGCCGTCGTCACTTCCGACGCTTCCTTTCGCAAGCGCGTCCGCGAGCGGCGTGCCAACCTTGACCTTGCCGAGCGCGATCACCCGACCGTCGCCGCTTTCCGTGCCGCCGAAAACAGTCGCTGGCGGCGGCAGGGCCCAGCCCAGAAGCAGCCAGCCAACTCCGACGCCAGTCAGTGATGCTGCAAGCGCCTGGTGGATCGCTGGCTGCCTGGCGCGCCCCTGCAACGCTCGGAACCAGTCGTGGGCGCGCGCACCCGTTGACCGGCGGTGCGGTCGAAGCTTGTCAGCCAGGGTGTCGTCGACTGCGTTCGGGGAGCGCGCGAAGTCGATCGTTGCGAAGGCGCGTTCGATGCGTCCGCGGATTATCCGGAACGATGCCACCTCCTGCATCCGTGCTGGCTCACGAGCGAGATGCAACCTTACGCGGTCGCGCTCGCAATCGGCCAACTCGCCGTCCGCAAAGGCCATCAGTGTGATCTCGTCTGGCCGCATTGTTCAAGCCGCTCCGCTGGCGTCCGAAGCGCGCCCGTCCCCACTTTCGAGGACCTGAGCGAGCCGCTTGCGGGCGCGTGCCAATCTGCTCATTACCGTACCGATGGGCACGCCGAGCGTGTCGGCGGCTTCCTGGTAGCTCATTCCGTCGAGCGTCACGAGCGCCAGTACGGCGCGATGCTCCTCACTCATCCGTCCCAATTCGGCCCGCACGACGGCAAGATCGAACCTTGCCTGCATGCCCTCGTGGATGCGGGCGTCGAAGCCGACGAAGTCCAGTTCCGTGTCGTCTGCCGTACTCCTGCGCTTTCTGCGACGGGTCTCGTCGATGAAAACCGTTCGGACAATTCGAAACATCCAGCTGTCGAGCCTCGTTCCCGGTTCGAACTGGTCGAGTCGGGTCAACGCGCGTTCGCACGCCATCTGCACGAGGTCGTCGGCCTCATCGAACGAGCCGGCCAGCGTATAGGCGAACCTGCGCAGGCGCGGCAGCAGTGCGACGATGTCTTTGCGTATGTCAGCGGTCATGCGAACCGGCGTCACTATTGTTTCAGGTCGTTGAAGCGAGAACGAAAGGCGCCGGAGATTATTCCAGCAGGAAATTGACGTGTGCGGTTTCCGATATGGCCACTGCGGCGGTTCAGTTCACTCCGCCCCAACGGTCGGGCTCGGGAAAAATTCCCGAATTTTTGGCGTTTGCTTGCCGAAAATGAATTTGTTCGAATTGCGAGGTCAATTTCGTGCCATTCCCGCCACGGCGATCAGGTTTTGAGCCTGATCGAATTCCCACGACCGAGACAAAAATTCAATGTTGTGGCTTCAGTTGGGGTTAGTCGATTCGTACCGACCGCCTCAGCCCCCACTGGCGGATCTCGTCGTCGTCCTACGGGAGCTGTCTCGTCAATGAACGAACCTTTCGGCCGATGCGTCGCGCTGGCACTTCTATCGGCGTTCTTTCTCGTCGCTGCACGGCCAGCTGTGTCGATCATCGTTTCCGCCACTGCCTTTCCGGGCGCGCTCGATGCTTGGACCGAAGCGGCATTCGCGCAGGCTCCGGGCGACGATGATGGCGACGGCGATGACGATGATGACGGCGGTGGAGGCGGCCCTGGACCTGGCCCTGGGCCTGACGGGCCGGCCGCCGGGCCGGGAGGTCTCCCTAGCACGTTCGACGATGACGGGTTTGCCGCACTCCCCCCCGACTGCTTCGAGGAGGCCTTGCTGCGGCCGTCGTGGCTCGAGGATTGCGAGCCGATCCGTCGGCGGGCTATCGCCCCACCCGTCATAGCAGTCACGCCGCCCCGCGCCGCTCCAGCTGCGCGGCGGTCTCCCGCACGGTTCTCGCCGGGACAGCTCGACGGCGGCTTGACCGCGGAACAAGACGAAGCCTTGCCGCGCGAGATCGTTCTGCTTAACGCGTCCGAGGCGGACATCGCCGCGCTGGTCGCTCGCGGTTTCGTTGTTTTGAGCCGGACCGACGAAGCTCTGCTCGGCGCCAATCTCGTCCGGTTCAGGGTTCCAAACGACCTTTCGACGAGCGAAGGCCTCGCGGTGGCCCGGCAGATCGCTCAATCGGCGATTGCCGACCTCAACCACATCTACCGGCCAGGCCAGGAGGTCGGCCCAGTAGCCAGCCCGCCAGCGAGCCAGGGAGCACGGAATGGGGTCTGCACCAGTGTGGCTTGCCGTCAGCGCGCCCTCATAGCTTGGCCGCAAGCTCCTAACGTGTGCGATGTCGCCGCGACGATCGGGTTGATCGATACGCGGATCGACATCGATACGCCGGCGCTCACTGGGCAACGCATCGAGATCATCAACGGGATTACTTCCGGACGTGCGCGCTCCAACCCAGCACACGGTACGGCAATAGCGGCCCTGCTCGCGGGGCGCGCCGATTCGGCGGTGGCGGGCCTTCTGCCGTCCGCCCGTCTGATCGTCATCGAGGCGTTTCACCTCAGGGCGGATGGTGCGGACATCGCGGATACGTTCGATATCGTTCGCGCAATCGACACGATGTTGCGGCGGCAGGTGCCGGTGGTGAACCTCAGCTTCACGGGACCGGCAAACGAGCTGCTCGCCGAAGCGGTTCGTATCGCGGCGACGCGCAATGTCGCGCTCGTTGCTTCGGCTGGCAACAAGGGGCCGCGCAGCGGACCACTCTATCCCGCAGCTTACGAGGGCGCTGTCGCGGTGACAGCCGTCTCCGATGCGCTGCGCATCTATGCAAAGGCAAACCGTGGCAATTTCGTCGACCTCGCAGGTCCAGGGGTCGGAGTGGAAGTCGTTGCGGCCTCTCCTGCCGCCGCAACGCGCGTGGAAACGGGAACCAGTTTCGCCACCCCGTTCGTGACGGCCGCGATCGCCGCCGCAGTAACGCAGCGAGGCGGCACACCGGCGGCCGCGGTCGAGACCCTCAAGGCGCGCGCCAAGGATCTCGGCAGGCCCGGACGTGACGCGACGTTCGGCTGGGGGCTTATCCAGGCAGAGGGGATCTGCCGATGAGACATTCAATGGCGAGGCTCGGACCGACCCTGACCGGCGCAAGCCACCGAACCGCTCTGGCCGCATCGGCCCGTCGCGTCGCCTGCGGTCTGGCCGCTCTCGCGCTCGTGTCGTTGCCGGCGGCTGGTGCCGACCTCAGCGGCAATTTTGGCGACTGTTGCGCCGATCTCGAGGAGCGTATCGCGGAACTCGAAGCCAGTACGGCACGGCGTGGCAACAGACCCCTGGCGCTGACAGTCTCGGGTCACATCAACGAAGCGCTACTCGCCTGGCACGACGGCGAGGATACCGACGTCTACGTCGTCACGAATGCCCATTCGACAGACCGCTTCCGCTTCGCCGGCCGGGCACGTTTTTCGAGCAACCTGTCGGCCGGGTTCCGCATCGAACTTGGCCTCGGACTGCCGTCGACCGCTGGCGTTGACCAGTTCAGCGACGACCGGTCCTTCGGCAGTCTGTCCGTGCGCTATGCACTCTGGTACGTGAGTTCGCGTCGTCTCGGCAGCGTCACCGTGGGGCAGGCTCCGCCGGCAACCGACGACATCATCGCCTACAACCTCGGCCACACGAATGTCGCGGGCGCGGCGGACACCGCGCTGCTCGGCGGAAATCTCTTCACCCGCGACGCGACGGTTGCAGGCAATGCCGGGCTCAATAGCCTGTCCTCCGGCAACACCATCTCTCTCAGGTGGCGGCGTTTCGTGCCGGGTCTCGATACGGGGCCAGCGAATATCGTGCGCTACGATTCGCCGATCCTGCATGGCTTTGCGCTCTCCGCATCCTGGGGCGAGGACGACCAGTGGGATGTCGCGCTGCGCTTTGCCCGCGACTTCGGCCGAATCAGAATCGCCGGCGGTATCGGTTACCTGGAGAACCGGGAGGAGGAGGCGTTTACGTTTGGCTGGCCGTCGGGCGGTGATGGAGATCCGGCCGTTTCGACAGGCGATACGATCGTGCGCGACGTGAAAGGTTCGGCCAGCATTCTCGACGAGCACACCGGCCTTTTTGCCGCGGCCGCCTACGTTCATCGTTCCTACGCGGGAAGCGATCTCGGCGTGTCGAACTTCGCCTGTTTCGCCTCCCCCGACGCTGCCGCGATCCGTGCTGCCGGTATCGCTTGCGCCAACCGGCCGGATCTCGATTACGTCTACGTGCAGGCCGGATTGCGGCGCAAATTCATGCCGGTCGGCAAGACCGCCTTCTTCGCCGAGTACGCTCAGGCACGCGACGGCATCACCGGGCTCAATGTCGCGGTGAGTTCCGCTGTTGGTGGCGACCTCGATTTCGTGACGGACTCCAGGATGGAGATCTGGGGGCTTGGCGTCGTGCAGCGCATCGATGCCGCGGCGATGGAGCTGTATGCTTCGTGGCGGCATTTCTCCGCAGACGTCTCGGGAATCGAGGCCTCGGGCGTTCGCAGAATCGCGCCGATCGAGGACGCACACGTCTTCCTCGCTGGAAGCCGGATACGCTTCTGAGGGCAAGCCAGCAACTCGTCGAATTCTCCGGGAGAGGCCGATTAAGATCGTGCTTCGGCCGTCAAAAACGCGAAAGGCTCAGCGCGGCCCATTGCGATGCGGCTTCACAGGCTGCTACCCCGGCGCCAGACGGCCGCGTCGGCGGCGAGCCGAGTGGCGCATCTCGTAGCTGGAAATATGAGAAATATCATGGTGCTGCCGGTGAGGATTGA
>JAGRKS010000202.1:1553-1704 GCA_020442185.1 Hyphomicrobiaceae bacterium | reverse complement strand
GCCATCGAGCATGTGGCGGGCGCGGAGCGGATCGCAACGGTTGTCGGCCGGGCAGGGGCCGGCAAGACCACGATGATGAAGGTCGCGCGCGAAGCCTGGGAACTGGCCGGGTACAAAGTGGTCGGCGGCGCGCTTGCGGGCAAGGCGGCCG
>JAGRKS010000202.1:0-1518 GCA_020442185.1 Hyphomicrobiaceae bacterium | reverse complement strand
GCATTCCGTCGCGCACGCTCGCCTCCTGGGAGCTTGGCTGGCAACAAGGCCGCCGGCGTCTCGATGACACGACCGTCTTCGTTCTCGACGAGGCGGGCATGGTCTCGTCTCGCCAGATGGCGACCTTCGTTGAAGCGGTCTCCAAGTCTGGCGCCAAACTGATCCTTGTCGGTGACGCCGAGCAGCTGCAGCCGATCGAGGCGGGCGCGGCCTTCCGAGCGATCGTCGAGCGCACCGGCTATGCCGAACTCGAAACCATCTACCGCCAGAATGAACCATGGATGCGCGCTGCATCCCTCGATCTTGCCCGTGGGCGGGTCAAGGAAGCACTCTTATCCTACCGTGCGAAGGGCAGGGTCATCGGGAAGGCGTTGAAGGCCGATGCCATTGAAACCCTGATCGACGACTGGAACCGGGACTACGATCCGGAGAAGTCGACTTTGATACTCGCGCATCTGCGCCGCGATGTGCGCCAGCTCAATACGATGGCGCGGGAAAAGCTCGTCGAGCGCGGCATCATTGAAGAGGGGTATGCCTTTCGGACAGAGGACGGACCCAGACAGTTCGCCTCCGGCGATCAAATTGTTTTCCTCAAGAACGAAGGCTCGCTCGGCGTCAAGAACGGCATGATCGGAAAGGTCGTCGAGGCCGCGCCGGGCCGCGTCGTCGCAACGATCGGGAGCGGGGAGGGGGCCACACAGGTCACCGTCGACCAACGCTTCTACCGAAGCCTCGATCACGGCTATGCGACGACCATCCACAAGTCGCAGGGCGCGACCGTCGACCGTGTGAAGGTCCTGGCTTCACTCTCGCTCGACCGGCATCTGACCTATGTCGCCATGACCCGGCACCGGGAAGACATTGCGCTCTATTGCGGCAGCCGCTCGTTCCATCTCGCCGGTGGGCTCGAGAAGCTCCTCTCCCGAAAGAACGCCAAGGAAGTCACCCTCGATTATGCGGGCGGGCGCTTCTACGCCCATGCGCTGCGCTTCGCCAATAATCGCGGTCTGCACCTGGTGCGCGTTGCCCGGACGCTGATGCGAGACCGGGTCCGGTGGACGATCCGGCAGAAACAAAAACTCGTCGGTCTCGGCCTTCGGCTCCGTGCCACCGGCGCGCGCCTCGGGCTTGCCGATCGACCGCTTCAGCAATCCTCGCAAACAGTCAGAAAGGCCGCGCCGATGGTCAAGGGCATTTCGAATTTTACCATGTCGGTCACCGACGCTGCGGACGAAAAGCTGCGGTCCGATCCGGCCCTGCAGAAGCAATGGGACGATTTCTCCGACCGCATCCGGCTCGTCTATGCGGATCCCGAAAGCGCCTTCAAGGCCATGCGCATGGAGGCGGTTGTCGAAGACCCGAGCGTTGCGAGGCAGCGCCTCGGCGAGATCGAACGGAATGCGGCGAGCTTCGGCGCGCTCAAGGGACGAGAAGGGTTGCTGGCGAGCCGCGCTGATCGGGAAGACCGGCGCGTGGCGGAAGTCAACGTGCCTGCACTGCGCAAGGACCTCGAACGCT
>JAGRKS010000201.1 GCA_020442185.1 Hyphomicrobiaceae bacterium | reverse complement strand
TTGGCGCCTGAGCGCCTTCGGCGCTGGAGTGCGGATCGTCGCGGGCGGCCGCTGTGTGGCTGGAGTGCCGGAACCACCAAGGACAGCTGCATGACCAGTGCCATCCGGCCGGCTCCCCGGAGGGGAGTCGGATGGCGCAGCTAAGAAAAACCCATCCGGCCGGCTCCCCGCAAGGGGAGTCGGATGGCGCAGCCGAGAAGAGCCCATCCGGCCGGCTCCCCGTAAGGGGAGTCGGATGGCGCAGCCGAGAAGAGCCCATCCGGCCGGCTCTCCGTAAGGGGAGTCGGATGGCGCAGCCAAGTAAACCAATCCGGAGAAGGGCGGCGGTCTGTGCCACGCGTGAGCGGCACCGTGCTAGTCTCTCGAAAGCCGTGCGCGATGGCGTTGCACGTAGCTGAGCGATGTCGCGAGGGAGGACACGATGCGGAGTAGGTGGAATGCGGCCGTGGCAAATCTTCGTCTCTCGTTCGGGGTGATCGTCGGCGCCGGAACATTCGCCCTTCTTGTGACGCCTGCTTCAGCAAAGCCGGAATGTCCCGAGGCCTTGAACCAGGCTCTGCGCCTGATCGTCGTGACGGTCGCGGATGCCGCGGCCGCTCCGGCTATCGTCGAAACCTACGAGCGTGAGACGTCCGTGACCGACTGGCGACCGGCCGGCGGGTTGATGACGGCAGTCGTCGGGCGCAAGGGTATCGCCTGGGGCGCGGGTTTTCGCGACCGTGCCGAGCCGGGAGAGCCGCTGAAGCAGGAAGGCGACTTGAAATCACCGATGGGCATCTATGCGCTCGGCCCGACGTTCGGCTTCGAAGCGTCGACCTATTCCGGACACTTGAAGCTGCAGAAGGGCCGGCACGTGTGCGTCGAGGAGCCGCGGTCTCGAAGCTACGGCCGCATCGTTGCGAGCAAGGTGGTGGAGACCGGCTTCAAGTACGACGAGATGGCCAACGAGCCGCTCTATCGTCGCGGTGTCGTCGTCGATTATCCAGCCGATGCCGCCAACAAGGCCGGCTCGTGCATTTTCATTCACGTCTGGCGCAAACCCGGCAAGGGGACAGCCGGTTGTGTGGCGCTCGACGAAGCCGACGTCGCCCGGCTACAGGACTGGTCGAGCGCCGCGCCCGCCGCCATCGCCATCCTAGACCCCGCCGCAAAGCAGAAATTCGACGGTTGCCTGCCTTGAAAGGGACGCCCTGAAGCATGGGCGAACAGAGAAAGAACATTGCTGCGGCTGCTCGGCAAACTTGCCATTGCCCGCAACTTCCGCCATAACCCGGCGCATCCCACACGTGATCCCATGCGCCCGGCGGATTGAAAGCCCCGGCGGGTCGCTCCGGTGGGCGTCGGCATGACTGGTCGAACCTTCGGCCAGTTCAATGCTTTCGCCTTCTCAGGATCACGGAGGTTCAACCGGAAAAAGGATATTGCACGATGACGCTTCCCGCGTTCAACATGCGTCAGCTCTTGGAAGCTGGCGTTCACTTCGGCCACCAGTCGCACCGCTGGAACCCCAAGATGGCGCCGTTCATCTTCGGCGCGCGCAACAACATCCACATCATCGACCTGACGCAGACGACGCCGATGCTGCATCAGGCGCTGGTCAAGATCTCCGATACCGTCGCCGGCGGTGGGCGCGTGCTGTTCGTTGCAACGAAGCGTGCAGCCTCCGATTCGGTCGCGGATGCCGCGAAGCGCTCGGCGCAGTACTTCATCAACCACCGCTGGCTCGGCGGCACGCTGACCAACTGGAAGACGATTTCGCAGTCGATCCGCCGCCTGCGCCAGCTCGATGACATCCTCGCCGACCCGCAGGGCCGCACCAAGAAGGAAATCCTCAACCTGACCCGTGAGCGCGAGAAGCTCAACCAGGCGCTGGGCGGCATCAAGGACATGGGCGGCACGCCCGACCTGCTGTTCGTGATCGACACCAACAAGGAGCAGATCGCCATCCAGGAGGCGCGCAAGCTCGGCATTCCGATCGTCGCCGTCGTCGACACCAACTGCGATCCGGACGGCATCGATTTCCCAATTCCCGGCAACGATGACGCCGGTCGCGCCATCACGCTCTACTGCGACCTGATCGCGAGAGCGGCGATCGACGGTCTCGGCCGCAGCCAGTCGTCGTCGGGCGTCGATCTCGGCGCCGCCGAGAACCCGGTCGCCGAGGAACTGCCGGATGCCGTGTTCAAGGGCATCGATTCGGCACGCGGCGAGGCCGACGATCTGACACGTATCGCTGGTATCACCAGCAAGATCGAGCAGCGCCTCAACGACGCCGGTGTCTTCCATTACTGGCAGATCGCCGATCTCGACGCGACGCAGGCGGCCATTCTCGACCGGCAGCTCAAGCTCAACGGCCAGATCACCACCGGCAATTGGGCCGCTGAAGCGAAGAAGCTCGTCGAAGCGTCCGCCGCCTGAGGCAGCGCTTGGCATGTGGACGGCAGCGGGCGCCAAAGCGGCGCGCCGCCGTCTCGCGATGACGGCGTGCGGGGGCGACCGCGCCTCCGCCGCGATTATTTCCCTTTGGCCGCGGGCGAGAAACGCTCGGCCCGCTCAACGATGGACGTACCATGACCACGATAACGGCGACGATGGTGAAGGAGCTGCGCGAGCGCACGGGCGCCGGCATGATGGATTGCAAGTCGGCCCTGACAGAGACCGGCGGCGACATCGAGGCCGCAATCGACTGGCTGCGCACGAAGGGCTTGGCGAAAGCCGCCAAGAAGGCTGGCCGCGTCGCGGCGGAAGGTCTTGTCGGCGTCGTCACCACGGGTAAAACCGGCGCCATGGTCGAGGTCAACTCGGAAACTGACTTCGTCGCCCGCAACGAACAGTTCCAGGGACTGGTCTCGACGATTGCCAAGCTCGCGCCAGAAGCCGGCGGCGACGTATCGAAGCTGCTCGCGACGTCCTATCCCGATCGCAAGGAAACGGTCGAGGAATACTTGAAGGAAATGGTCGCGACGATCGGCGAGAACATGTCGCTCAGGCGTACCGCCGCGATCTCGGTCAAGGACGGCGTCGTCGGCAGCTACGTCCACAATCAGGTGGCGGACGGGCTCGGCAAGATCGGCGTGCTGGTCGGCCTCGAGGCCGAGGGTGGCAAAGCCGACGTGCTGGCCGAACTCGGTCGTCAGATCGCGATGCACGTCGCCGCGACCAACCCGATCGCCCTCAACATCGATCTGGTGCCGGCCGACGTTCTCGAGCGCGAGAAGGGCATCCTGGCCGAGAAGAACCAGGGCAAAAAGCCGGAGGTTCTTGAAAAGATCTTCCAGTCGAGCCTGAAGAGCTTCGCCAAGGAATACTGCCTGCTCGATCAGCCGTTCATCCACGACAGCTCGAAGTCCGTGGCGCAGGCCCTTAAGGATGTCGAGAAGGCGGCGGGCGCTGCGGTCACGATCGTCGGATACGTCCGCTACGCGCTGGGCGAGGGCATCGAGAAGGCCGAAGACGATTTCGCGGCCGAAGTTGCGGCGGCCGCCGGCACCAAGTGACGCCAACGCGGCTGTCCTCGCAGCGCCCTGCGAGACCTGACGCGGCCACGCTGTCGTGGCCATTCCGGCGGCGGATCGCGATATCCGCCGCCGTTGTTTCATCTGTCGACAGGCTAAAGAGCCAATGGCCCTGCCCAGACGCCGCGAATTGCGCTATGTCGTCGCCGCGCGGACGCGCCGCGACCGATCGATGAGGCCGCGGTCCGTCTCTCCGGGGCGAAACCGCTGGGCGCACGCCGAGATGCGGCGGAGCGACGGGTCCCGCCAGTGAGGAAATCGCGGGTGGTGCTGCAACGTCCGAGGAGATTGTACTGATGGCCGACGTCGAGAAACCTCTCAAATACAAGCGCCTGCTGGTCAAGATTTCTGGCGAGGCGCTGATGGGCAACGCCGGCTACGGCATTGACATGCAAGTTGTCGAGCGGCTGGCTCGAGATGTCGCCGCGGGTATCGAGGCGGGCGCTGAAATCGCCATCGTCATCGGCGGCGGCAACATCTTTCGCGGCCTCCAGGGAGCGGCCAAGGGGATGGACCGTGCCACGGCGGACTACATGGGCATGCTGGCGACCGTCATGAATTCGCTGGCCTTCCAGGGCGCCCTCGAACAACTCGGCACGCCGTCACGGGTGCAGTCGGCGATCCCGATGCCGACGGTTTGCGAAAGCTACGTGCGTCCGCGCGCGATGCATCACATGCGTAACGGACGCGTCGTGATCTTCGCCGCCGGCACCGGCAACCCGTTCTTTACGACCGATACGGCGGCGACGCTCAGGGCCGTCGAGATGGGGTGCGACGCCATGGCCAAGGCGACGCAGGTCGATGGCGTCTATTCCGCCGATCCGCGCAAGGATGCCGCCGCGACACGCTACGACCAGCTCAACTACAACGACGTGTTGTCGCGCAATCTTCAGGTGATGGATGGCGCCGCAATTGCGCTTGCTCGCGACAATCATCTTCCGGTAATTGTGTTTTCCATCGAAGAATCGGGCAACCTCATCAAGGTTCTGAGAGGGGACGCGCGCGCTACGCTGGTCACCTCGGCGGCGTGACGGCCGATTTTGCGCCGAAGTGCGGTCCTGCCTGGGCAACGGTTCGGGCTTCAATTCGGCTGCCTGTGCTGTTACTTGGTCGGTTCCTGGTTCTGCGCACATCATTTCGGCTGGCAGGAATGCGCGGCTGCCAGCACGACGCCGGTTCAAGATGACGCCGGTTCAGCATGTCGCGGGGCCGGCATGATGCAAGTCTGGTGTGTTCCTGGTTCGCGGGCATCGCGTGCCGCGCGGTTTGAGGAGAAGCTATGACGTCCGGCACTTTCGATCTCGACGAGCTCGAGCTGCGGATGGGGGCGACGATCGATGCCTTCAAACGCGAACTGAGCGGTCTCAGGACGGGCCGGGCCAGCGTGCATCTGCTCGACCCGATCCAGGTCATGGTTTACGGCTCGCGGATGCCGCTCAATCAGGTCGCAACCGTATCCGTGCCGGAGCCGCGCACGATCTCGGTGCAGGTCTGGGACCGCAGCAACGTCTCGGCCGTCGAGAAGGCGATACGGGAATCGAACCTTGGCCTCAATCCGATCATCGATGGGCAGTTGCTCCGCTTGCCCATCCCGACGTTGACGGCCGATCGCCGCCAGGAACTGATCAAGGTCGCCCACAAGTACGCCGAGCAGTCCCGGATCGCCGTTCGCAACGTCCGCCGCGAGGGAATGGAGCTTCTGAAAAAGCTCGAGAAGGACGGAATGAGCCAGGACGAGCACAAAAAAAACGCACAGAAAGTGCAGGAACTGACCGACGCCTACGTCAAGGATGTCGACGCCCTGCTCGTGTCGAAAGAAGCCGAGATACAGAAAGTCTGAGGCGGTCACGATGCCGCCCGAGCCGAAACGTCCACGCTCGAGATGAGGCCGTCCGAATTGGTGTCCCCTAATCCCACGAGCCAGATCGCAAACCCCGAACCCGCCGGCCCTTCGGCAGGTGTACGGCACGTCGCCATCATCATGGACGGCAACGGGCGCTGGGCCGCGGAGCGTGGATTGCCGCGCGCGGTGGGCCACCGCAAGGGCGTCGAGGCCGTGCGGCGCACTGTCAGGGCCGCCATCGAACTCGGCATTCCCTATCTCACCATCTACAGCTTTTCCTCCGAGAACTGGTCACGGCCGGTCGAGGAAATCGTCGACCTCATGGGGCTGTTGAAGCGCTTCATCCGCCGCGATCTGGCCGAGCTGCATCAGGCCGGTGTCAAGATCGTGGTCATCGGCGAGCGGACGGGTGTCGAGAGCGAATTGATGACGCTGATCGACGAGGCGGTGGAACTGACGCGGTCGAATACGGTGCTCACATTGGTCATCGCCTTCAATTATGGAGCCCGCGTCGAGATCGCCAACGCGGCACGCAAGCTGGCCGAGGAGGTGGCGTCGGGTCGGCTGAGGCCTGACCAGATCGACGCCGATGCGCTCGGCCGACGCCTTGCAACCGGTGATGTGCCTGACCCCGATCTGCTGGTGCGCACCAGCGGCGAGATGCGACTGTCGAATTTCCTGCTGTGGCAGTGCGCCTACACCGAGTTCGTCTTTCTCGATACCTATTGGCCGGATTTCGGCCGCGAGCAGCTCGAAGCCGCGATCGCGATTTATCGCGGCCGCAACAGGCGCTTCGGTGGCCTCAACCAGCGCTCGACAGCATGACGGCCGTCAGCAAAACGGATATGCCGCCGGGCGATGCCGGCTCCGGTAGATCGCCGCAGCCGCTACCCGGACCGCCGAAGTCGTCTGCCGATCTCAGGCCGAGGCTGATCGCCGGGGCCGTCATGGCAGCGGTGGCGCTTGGGCTGGATTACGCCGGTCTCATCCCGTTCGCCGCCCTGGTGCTTCTGGTCGCACTGTTGATGTGCTGGGAGTGGGGACGCGTCATCCGTGGCGAGAACTTCGGCGCGGCGTTCGTCATTCATTCGGCGAGCGTCGGGGCGGCCGTGGTTCTGGCCGGAATCGGTCATGTCATCCTCGCCTTCGTCGCGGCGTTGATCGGCGTCGTCCTCATGCTCGCGATGCCGTTCGGTCCGCGTCGGCTCATGTCGGCCGCGGGCATTTTCTACGTTGGACTACCGGCGATCGCGATGCTTTGGTTTCGGGGTGACGAGCCCTATGGGTTCATGGCGGTGCTGTTCATCTTCGCGGTCGTCTGGTCTTCGGACATCGCGGCATTCGCGGCCGGGCGTACGTTTGGGGGGCCGAAGCTCTGGCCGAGCGTTTCTCCGAACAAGACATGGTCGGGGTTCGCCGGCGGCGTTTCAGCGACGGCGATCGTCGGAGCGGTCTTCGCCTATTTCATCCCCGAAGCGTCGGTTGCCGGCCTGGTGGCCACCTCCGTCGGGCTCGGGCTCGTCGCGCAGTTGGGCGACCTCGCGGAATCCGCTCTGAAGCGCGGCTTCGGGGTCAAGGACTCGAGCACCATCATCCCCGGCCACGGAGGCGTGATGGACCGCGCCGACAGCACGGTCACGGTATCGGTCGTGGCCGCGCTTCTTGCGTTGACGATCAACATCGCGGCGCCCGCGCGTGCGCTGCTGCTCGGTCAATGATCGTGGCGGCGCCTCATCCCCCGACCAGCCGACCCGCAGCCGAAGAGAGCACCCGTGCCGCTTCGCCCTGCCGCTTGAGCATCCTCGGCGCTACCGGCTCGATCGGCACCAGCACACTCGATCTCGTCGCCCGTGACGCCGACGCCTACGACATCGAAGCCGTAACCGCCAATTGCGACGCCGGCCGTCTCGCCGACATCGCGATCCGCCATCGCGCGCGCATCGCCGTCGTCGCCGACCCCACCGCCTATCGCGAACTGGCGGACCGTCTGGCGGGTACCGGCATCGCCGCCGCCGCGGGTCCGGAGGCGCTCGTCGAGGCCGCCGCGCGTCCGGTCGACTGCGTCGTTGCCGCCATCGTCGGCGCCGCCGGCCTGTCGCCGACGATCGCAGCGGTACGGCAAGGGTGCCGCGTCGCGCTTGCCAACAAGGAATGCCTGGTGACGGCGGGTGACCTGTTCATGCGCGAGGTGGTGGCATCGGGCGCCGAGTTGCTTCCGGTCGATTCCGAGCATTCGGCCGCCTTTCAGGCTATCGGCGCCTCCGATCTCGATGCGATCGAACAGATCACGCTGACGGCCTCCGGCGGGCCGTTCCGCACCTGGAGCCTCGAGCAGCTGGCGGCGGCCACGCCCGGTCAGGCGCTGAAGCATCCCAATTGGTCGATGGGCGCCAAGATCAGCATCGATTCCGCCACCATGATGAACAAGGGGCTTGAGCTGATCGAGGCGTTTCACCTGTTTCCGGTCGGCGTGGCACGTCTCGGGATGGTCGTCCACCCGCAGTCGATCGTCCATTGTCTGGTGTCCTATCGCGACGGCTCGGTTCTGGCGCAAATGTCGTCGCCCGACATGCGTACACCGATCGCTTTGGCGTTGGCTTGGCCGCGGCGCATGCAGGCGCCAACCGAGCGGCTCGATCTGGCGCGCGTCGGATCGCTGACCTTCGAGGCCGCCGACGAAGTGCGCTTTCCTGCGATCGCAGTCGCGCGGCAGGCACTGGCGGCTGGCGGCTCCGCACCTGCCGTGCTCAATGCGGCCAACGAGATCGCCGTCGAGGCATTCCTCGGCGGGCGCATTGGTTTCCTTGATATCGCCGCGACTGTCGCCAAATGCCTGGAAGCCGCGGATCGTCGTGGCCTGCTAGCGCCGGCCCCGGATCTGGGCACTGTTCTTGCCATTGATGGCGAGGCGCGACAGATGGCGCGGTCGCTGGTTAACCAAACCTCGACTACCTAGGAGGTGGTTGGCGTCGGCTTATCGGTTCATTATCGCGGCAGGCGATATCACGACGGTCCCGATATGGCCCAATCGGCGTCCTCGAGGATCAAGAGTGCGGTCGCCTGGCTGGGATCAACGCGGTGGCGGGCGGTGGCCGTCCGGCAGAAACGACATTCGCAGTGGACACGATCGCTGCGGGCACGGCACGAGCGGAAACGCTCGCAACGCTGACCAATTCGACGAAGTTACGGAGAGACCATGACGAGCACGGGTAGCCTATTCGAAAGCGTGACGGGATCGCTCATGTTCCCGCTCTCGTTTGTGTTCGTTCTGAGCGTCGTGGTGTTCTTCCACGAACTCGGCCATTTCCTCGTTGCGCGCTGGTGTGGCGTCACGGTGAAGGCGTTCTCCATCGGATTCGGCAAGGAAATCTGGGGCTTCAACGACAAGCACGGCACCCGCTGGCGGCTCGCTTGGATCCCGCTCGGCGGCTACGTCAAGTTCTTGGACGACGAGAGCGTGGCGAGCACGCCCGACGCCGAGGCGCTGCGCAACTTGACGGACGAGCAGCGCCGTGGCGCCTTCCACACCAAGCCGGTCTGGCAGCGCGCAGCCGTGGTTGCCGCCGGTCCGATCGCCAACTTCATCCTCGCAATCGTCATTTTTGCTGCGATTTTCACGACTTACGGCGTGACCACGCTCGAGCCGAGGATTGGAAAGGTGGTCGCTGGATCGCCGGCCGAGGCCGCCGGGTTCAAGGTCGACGACGTCGTCCTCAAGATCCAGGGCGAGGAGATCGACGACTTTGCGGATCTGCAGCGGATCGTCTCGACGAATCCCGGGCGCGATCTGGAATTCGTCGTTCAACGCGGCCGCGAGATCACCGCTCTGGTGGTGAAACCGCACCTGCAGGAACACGAGGACGCCATTTCCGGCAAGATCACCCGGCCGGTGATCGGCATCATGAGTTCGGCCGGAGCGGAACGCATCCACAAGACGGTGGGTCTGTTCGAAGCGATCGGTCTCGGCGTGGAGCGGACCAGCGGCATCATCACCGGGTCGCTCGGCTACCTCTCGGACGTCGTCCTCGGGCGGCAAAGTGCCGATCAACTCGGCGGCCCCATCCGGATTGCCGATGTTTCGGGACAGGTCGCCAAGTTCGGCTTCCATGCGCTGCTGCAACTTATCGCGGTGATTTCGGTCAGCGTGGGCTTGATCAACCTCTTCCCGATTCCGTTGCTCGATGGCGGGCACCTTTTGTTCTACGGGATTGAGGCCGTGCGCCGCAAACCGCTGTCTGAAAGGACGCAGGAAATCGGCTTTCGCATCGGCCTCGCGATCGTGCTGGGCCTGATGGTATTCGCCACGCTCAATGATCTGCCAATCCTCAAGAAATGGCTATCTTGACGGAGCTTATTTTATGCGGCTGTGGGGTATTCTTGCCACTTCCACAAGCGTTGCTGAATCGTTAAAACCGGGAGGTCATCAGGGGGAGTAGCTTGCCCGCGATTCGAGACGACAGGGGTCTTGGAAAGCACGGGAAGGCAAGTTGCTCTGACAAATTAGAAAATGAGTGCAGGTCAGCCGATGCCGACGGCTCTGCATACCTGGGGGTCGGCAGTTACGAGGGCATAGCTTGCGAATGCCGCAGTATCGAAATCTTTCGATCCGGGGGTGGGGCCTCGCGCTCTGGGTTGCCTTGGCAGCTCCGACCGTGCTGGTCGTCGACGCCGTTACTTTTGCGATGCCGGCTAACGCCCAGGGCGTGATCCGCGACATCCAGGTAGCTGGTAATCGGCGTTTGGAACCCGAAACCGTCCGGTCCTATCTGCAATTCTCGGTGGGTGACGCCTACAGTCCCGGCGCCGCGAACCGGTCGCTCAGGGCGCTGTTCGCGACCGGGCTGTTCGCGGATGTCAGGATCGATCGCGAGGGCTCGACCGTTGTCGTCAACGTCGTCGAGAACCCGGTCGTCTCGCAGATCGCCTTCGAAGGAAACAGCGAAGTCGACACCGCGACACTGAAGGCGGAGGTGCAGCTGAAGCCGCGCGCCGTCTTCACGCGGGCGAAGGCGCAGGCGGACGTGCAGCGCATTCTCGACGTCTATCGCCGCCAGGGCCGCTTCGCTGCCCTCGTTGAGCCGAAGCTGATCGAGCTTGACCAGAACCGCGTCAACGTCGTCTTCGAGATCACCGAAGGCATCGCGACCAAGGTCAAGGGCATCAACTTCGTCGGCAACTACGCGTTCTCCGATTCGCAGCTGCGCGACATCATCACGACGACGGAAGCTGGCTGGTTCGACTTCATCAAGGGAACGGCTGTCTACGATCCCGACCGCCTCAACCTCGATCGCGAGATGCTGCGCCAGTATTATCTGAAGAACGGCTATGCTGACGCGCGCATCGTCTCCGCGAACGCCGAACTCGATCGCGACGGCTCCGGCTTCTACATCACCTTCGCGGTGGAAGAAGGTGACGTCTATCACTTCGGTGGTGTGACGATCGAAAGCTCGCTCGCCCAGGTCGACGCCAATGCGTTCTACGGCGAGATCCTGACGACGCCGGGCTCCGTCTACAATGGCGCCAACATAGACAAGACGGTCGAGAAGATCACGCTGGCGATTGCCGAGCAGGGCTATGCCTTTGCACGGGTCCGTCCGCGCGCCATGCCGGACTTCCAGAGCCGCACGATCGCGCTTACGTATCTCGTCGACGAAGGACCGCGCATCTACATCGACCGCATCAACGTGCTCGGCAATACGCGCACCAAGGATCACGTCATTCGCCGCGAGTTCCGTCTCGCGGAAGGCGATGCTTTCAATCCTCTGCTGGTCGATCGTGCCAAGAAGCGTCTCGAGGGTCTCGGCCTGTTCAAGTCGGTCAAGATCAACCGTTCGCCGGGGTCTGGTCCCGATCGCGTCTCGCTCGACGTCGTCGTCGAGGAGCAGTCGACGGGTGAACTCTCGTTCGGTGCGGGTTACTCGACGTCCGAAGGCGTCATCGGCGACGTGTCGATTTCGGAACGCAACCTGTTGGGCAACGGCCAGTTCCTGCGGCTCCGGCTGTCGGGCTCGCTCGAGCGCCTGCAGGTCGAGCTGTCGTTCACCGAACCGCGCTTCCTCGACATGAACCTGTCGGCGGGCTTCGATATCTTCCACAAGGAACTCGACCAGACCTCGACGTCTGGCTTCAAGAGCCGCAAGACAGGCGCCACCCTGCGCCTCGCCTACCCGCTCGCCGAAAACCTGTGGATGCAGAACTACTATACGTTCTCGCGTGACGAGATCTTCGACGTCAGCCCGAATGCATCGCTGGCGATCAAGGACGCCTGCGGCGATACGGTCCTTCTGCCGAACACGCCGACGGACTGTCAGGCCGAGGTCTTCTACACGTCTCTCGTCGGCACCTCGGTGACGTACGACCGCCGTAACCATCCGAAGAACCCGACCAGCGGCTACTATCTGACGGGTTCGGTCGACTTCGCTGGTCTCGGTGGCGATGCGCAGTACGTCCGGCTTTCGGCCGAAGGTCGCGCCTACTACCCGATCACCGAGAAGATCACGTTCGTTGCTCGCGCCGTCGGTGGCCACATCGAAGGCTGGGGCTCGGACGACGTCCGCATCCTCGACCTGTTCTTCCGTGGTGGCGAGACGATCCGTGGCTTCGATCGCTCGGGCTTCGGTCCGCGTGACCTGACAGCGCTTGGAACTCGTGACGCGATCGGTGGCAAGACCTACTGGGCGGCAACTGCAGAAGTCCGCTTCCCGCTGCCGCTGATTCCGGACGACATCGGCATGTCGGGCGCCGTGTTCGCAGATGCCGGCTCGCTGTTCAACGCGAGTGGGCGTGCCGTCAACACGATCGTCGGCAACGGCGGCCTTGTCGGCGACGATGCGACGATCCGGTCATCGGTCGGTGCCTCGATCCTTTGGAACTCGCCGGTTGGCCCGCTTCGCCTCGACTTCGCGAAGGTGCTGAGCAAGGCGAAGTACGACGAGGAACAGTTCTTCCGCTTCGGTGCGTCGACGAAATTCTGAACCGAAGCCGGCGGGCTCTGCCTGCCGGTGCGCCGCAGAACGGCCATTGGGGATAGCACTCGGGACACGCGCCGCGTCGACCTGAACAGTCCTCTGATATGGGTTTTCCCCAGGAGCGCCGACCGCAAGGTCGGCGTTCCGCGTTCCGGGACTGGCGGTTATCCGTCCAAGGCGGTAAACCGGTTGACGTCGGCCAACGTCGCGAGGCGCGCCGCCGCTCCGCATGGAATTTCAGGGCCGATCAAGTCCTGTCGCGCCACAAGCGGACGCGGGTGGGACAAGACGCGATTCCGGCGCGACGGGACATCAGGCCTCGGCTCTGGCGGTCCGCCGTTCGGATCGCCGATACGCGGACCGGCACGGCAACCACCAGGGGATCGCGCCCACGTCGGCCGCGTTTCTGACAATCCATTGCGCGCGATGGCCGCATGGTCCCGTGACGCGACATTCAAGCATCGCCGTTCGGGGGAAAGATGCCATGCAACATCCCGGCTTTTTCGATCGGGCAGGACCGTTCACGATCGCCGAGGTCGCCAAGGCGACCGGATCGGAATTGGCAGAGGCCCACGAATCCTCGCGCGAGCGGCTGATCGAGGATGTGAGGCCGCTAGCCGAGGCAGGGCCGCGTGACGTGTCCTTCCTCGACAATCGCAAGTACCTGCCGCAGCTCGCCGCCACGAAGGCTGCCGCCTGCTTCATCCAGCCTGCCCTGGTCGAAAGCCGCATGCCCGCCGGCACCATCGCGCTGACGAGTCGCACGCCCTACCGCTGCTTCGCGCTGGTGCTGCAACTCTTCTATCCCTCCGCGATGCGGCCGATGGCGGCGCGCGCCGGGATGACGACACTGATCGATCCGACCGCCGAAATCGAGGAGGGGGCCGAGATCGAGCCGGGAGCGGTGATCGGCCCCGGCGCCGCCATCGGCCGCGGCGCGCGGATCGCGGCCGGCGCGGTGATCGGTCACCGGGTGCATATCGGCCGCGACACCTACATCGGCGCCCTCGCGACCGTCGCGCATACCCTCGTCGGCGATCGCGTCATCATCCATTCCGGTGCCCGCATCGGGCAGGACGGATTCGGCTTCGCGATGGGACCGGGCGGCCACCTGAAGGTGCCGCAGATCGGCCGTGTCATCATCCAGGACGATGTCGAAATCGGCGCCAACACGACAATCGATCGCGGCGCCCTTAAGGATACGATTATCGGCGAAGGCACGAAAATTGATAATCTTGTACAAATCGGGCACAACGTGGTGATTGGACGACACTGCGTTATCGTTGCCCAGACGGGAATTTCGGGTTCGACAGAGCTCGGCGACTTCGTCGTCATGGGCGGGCAGTCCGGTTCGGTCGGCCACGTCAAGATCGGCGCTGGCGCACAGATCGCCGGTGCTTCGCACGTCAAGAACGATGTTCCGGCGGGCGCTCGCTACGGTGGCACGCCGGCCCGCCCGCTCAAGCAATGGGCGCGCGAACTGGCCACGATCACGCGCATGGCCGAGCGGCCTGGCGCAAAGAAAGAGGGCACTGACGGCGACGCGGAATGACCCGGGTTCGCCAATCGCTGGTCCGGATGGATTAGGTCCCAAAGAGACTCGAGAAGAGACGAACGATGAACGACGCATCCAACAAGCCGACGCTCGGCACCGCCGATATCATGCGCGTCATGAAGCTGCTGCCGCACCGGTTTCCGTTTCTGCTCGTGGATCGGATCTACGACATGAACGGCGATGAGAGCTGCGTCGGCCTCAAGAACGTGACCATCAACGAGCCGTTTTTCCAGGGTCACTTTCCCCAGTTTCCGGTCATGCCGGGCGTCCTGATCATCGAGGGCCTGGCGCAAACGGCCGGTGCGTTGTGCGTGGCCAGTCTCGAGGAGGGCTACAAGGCCGAACTCGTATATTTCATGGGGATCGATCGCGCGAAATTCCGCAGGCCCGTGGTGCCGGGCGATCAGCTTCACTATCATGTCCGCAAGGTGCGCAACCGCGGACGTGTCTGGAAATTCTTCGGTGAAGCGAAGGTCGACGGACTGGTGGCAGCCGAGGCGGAGGTAAGCGCAATGCTTGCCGACACGGCAGAAGCGCGGGCATTCGCGAGCAAGCATGGCTGAAAATTTCGTCCATCCGACCGCAATCGTCGAGCCGGGGGCACGGCTTGGCGCAGGCGTGAAGATCGGGCCCTATTCCCACGTCGGGGCGGATGTCGTTCTTGGCGACGAGGTCGAACTCGTCTCCCATGCGGTCATCGCCGGACATACCGAAATCGGCAAGGCAACGCTGATTTTTCCGTTTGCCTCGATCGGGCATCAGCCACAAGACCTCAAGTTCAAGGGCGAGGTGACGACGCTCAAGATCGGCTCGGGCTGCATCATTCGCGAAGGCGTGACGATGAACCCCGGCACCGAGGGCGGCGGTTCGAAAACCGTCATCGGCGACAATTGCGCTTTTCTTGCCAACAGCCACGTCGGCCACGACTGCATCGTCGGCAACAACGTCATCTTTTCGAACAACGTCATGTTGGCCGGGCATTGCAATGTCGGCGATTTCGCGATCATCGGCGGCGGCGCGGCGGTCATCCAGTTCGCCCGAGTCGGCGCCCATGCCTTTCTCGGCGGCATGTCGGGCCTCGAGAACGACCTCATCCCCTATGGCATGGCGCTTGGTAATCGGGCGCATCTTTCGGGCCTGAATATTGTCGGCCTGCAGCGGCGCGGCTTCTCGCGCAGCGACATTCACGATCTGAGACGGGCCTATCGCCTTCTTTTCGCCGCCGAGGGAACGCTGATGGAGCGTGTCGAGGATGTGGCGACGGCGTATCGGGAACACCCGATTGTCGTCGAGATCCTCGAATTCATTCGCGCGGGCGGCAAGCGGTCGCTCTGCACGCCACGCGAGATGTCGGAATCCTGAAGTCTCCGGTCTGAACGATGAATGTCCCGCGGCGCATCGGCATTCTCGCAGGCGGCGGCACGCTGCCGCGAGAAATCGCAGACAGTGTCGCGGCGCGCGGCATGCCGCTCCACATCGTTGCCATCGATAGTGAGGCCAACGCCGACTTCGGTCCCTATCCGGTCACCCGCGTCGACTGGGGGCAGATCGGCCGGATGGTCGCGGCGCTGCGGCAGAACGCCTGCACCGATCTCGTCATCATCGGCAGTGTCCGGCGACCGGATCTCGGGGCCATCAAGCCCGATTTCGGTTTCTTTCGCGCGCTCGCAACCGTTGCGCGTCTCGTGGCTGCGGGCGGCGACGACGCGGTACTGCGCGGTGTCATCCGCTTTTTCGAGGGCTACGGCTTCCGCGTCGTCGGCCCGGCGCGTCTTGCGCCAGAGATCATCATCGGCGAGGGCCCGTTTGGCCGCACGGCTTTGACGCCGGCCGATCGTGCCGACGCGCAGCGCGGGTTCGAGGCGGTCGCGGCGCTTTCAACGTTCGACATCGGCCAGGCCGTCGTCGTGACGGATGGGCGGGTGGAAGCGTTCGAGGCGGCTGAGGGTACCGACCGGATGCTGGCGCGTGTTGCCGTGCAACGGCGGCAGAGTGGTCAGACGCAAGGCGGCGGGCGCGGCGTACTCGTCAAGCGGGCGAAACCGACACAGGACGAGCGGATCGATCTTCCCGCCATCGGGCCGGCGACGATCACGGGGTGTGTCGAGGCCGGCTTCTCGGGGCTGGCCCTGGAGGCTGGACGAGTCCTCGCCGCCGGGCGACAGGAAATTATGGAGCGGGCCGAGGCTTGCCGGTTTGCGATCGAAGGCGTCGTGCCGGAGACGACGGCGGTGGTCCGCCGCAGGCGGCGGCGGCAATCGCTCGTGCGGCGCATGGTTCGACATGTCGAGCGTTGGCGTCACGGTGACGGCGACATCCAGCAGATCGGCAACCTTCGCGTTCCCGTCGCGGCCGAGGCCGATATCGCGATCGGCTTCGACGTTCTCGCCGCCATGGCACCGTTCGCAGACTGCCGCGCCGTCGTCGTGGTGCGTGGCCATGTACTCGCCGTCGACTGCGGCGAGGGAGCGTTGGCCGTCGTGCGTCGCGCGGCCGGCTTGCGCCAGTGGGGCGATCGCCGCTTCAAGCGGCGTGCCGGCACGGTCGTTTTGAGTGCGGGCCGCCACAGCAATCCCGAAGTGATGGCGGCAGCCGCCGCCGCCGGATTCGCTGGTCTCGTCGTCGGATTGAAGCGGTTCACGGCGGGTGTCGCCGCCGATACCATTGGCGTCGCGAACAAGGCCGGCATGTTCATCGCCGGGGTCGTCAAGGACGAGGAGGGCGGCAATGCCCAACAATAGACCCGGGCGACACGACGACGGATCGGCCTCGGAGACATTCGACGCCCGGACCGCGGCGGCGACGGACGAAGAGATTGCAGCGAGCGAGCGTCAAGTCGCGCACGAGACGCCACTTGTCAGTCGCGAGGCGCGTGTCGAGGCGGGGCCGCGCCGGGACTTCAAGGTGATGGTGATTGCCGGCGAACATTCAGGCGATGCATTGGGCGCCCGCCTGATGGCCGCGCTCAACGCGCGCGCGCGCGGGCGCATCCGCTATTTCGGCGTCGGCGGCGAGGGGATGGCGGAACAAGGGCTCGATTCCCTCTTCCCGCTCGACGAGGTCGCCGTCATGGGGCCGCTTTCGATCCTTCCTCGATTGCCGCGTATCGTCCGAAGGGTCTACCGCACCGTCGATGCTGCGATCGCCGCCGAGCCCGACTGCGTCGTCATCATCGACAGCCCTGAGTTCACGCATCCAATTGCAAAACGAATCCGCAAGCGTCTGCCGCATGTGCCGATCGTCGACTATGTGAGCCCGAGCGTGTGGGCCTGGCGCCCCGGCCGCGCCGCCAAGATGCGCGCCTACGTCGATCATGTCATGGCGCTGCTGCCATTCGAGCCCGAGGCACACAAACGTCTCGGCGGCCCGGATTGCACGTATGTCGGCCATCCCTTGATCGAACGGTTCGACGAACTACGCGGCAATGACGGCGGCGAACTCGCCGCGCGCCTTGGCATTACAAGAGGCACGCCGGTTCTCGTCGTGCTGCCGGGAAGCCGGCCTTCGGAGGTCGGTCGTCTGATGCGCCCGTTCGGTGAAGCGGTGCACCGCCTCCTGGCCAAAGGGATATCGCCGCAGGTCGTCGTGCCGGTTGTGCCGTCCGTCCGGGCGCTGGTGGCCGCCGGCGCGACCGACTGGCCCGTCAAGCCGCATTTCGTCACTGGCGAGGCCGACAAGCGCGCCGCATTCCGGCTTGCGGACGCCGCGCTCGCCGCGTCGGGCACCGTCACCCTCGAGCTTGCGCTTGCCGGTACGCCGATGGTGGTCGCCTATCGCGTGGACCCGGTGGCGGCCCGCCTGCGCTTTCTGCTCAAGGTGCAGTCGATCGTGCTCGCGAACCTCGTGCTCGGCGACAATGCCTTTCCCGAGTTCATCCAGGAAGCATGCAGCGGCGAAAGGCTGGCGGCGGCGCTGGTGCCGTTGTTTTCCGACACGCCGGAGCGTGCCGCACAACGCGCGGCCCTGGAGCGCATCCCCGCCCGGATGTGTCTCGATCACGGCACGCCGAGCGATGCGGCCGCTGCAATTGTGCTTGCCGCCGCCGATCGGGGCCGGATGATCGGTCGAGCCTGAACCGGCACCCGATCGGGTGACCTGATGTCGCTGCATTCTGGTTGGCGTCACCGGTCGCGGGCATTGCGATGTCGTCTTTGGCAGAGGCTCTGGAACAACTCCACCGGTTCGGCACAGGACGAATGGCGTGAACTCTCACGATGAGCGCGCCGCGTTCTGCCGCTCCTTCGTCCTGTCAGCCGACCGGATCTTCAGTTGACCCGCGTCACCTCGACGAGGTTGTCGGAGAAGCTCGGCGAGCGCCCGAGGCCGCCCCAGGCCTCAGATGAAATCGAATTGACTGATCCGTCCGACCGATTGAGCGAACGCCAGTAGCCGAGTGTCGCGACGACGATCCCGGGGTTGACGTCGTCGGTGACCCGCGCGATGCCCTCGAAGTCGCCACGGCCGTTGAAGACGCGCACCGGATCGCCCTCACGAACGCCGCGCGCCTCGGCATCCTTCGGCGAGATCATGACGAACTGCTCACCCTGACCTTTGATCTTGTGCGGCTCGTTGGCGTAACACGAGTTGAGGAATCCGTGGCTCTTCGGCGAGATGATGTTGAGCGAATAGAGCTTGGCCTGCTCCGGGTTCGTCTCGGGGGTCTCGCGCGGCGGCACGTAGCCGGGCAGGTCATCCACGGGCGTGCCGTCCTGCTCGCCCTCGTACATCATGCGGAACGGGCCGGCGACGAAGTTCTTTGCCTCGTGCAGCAGGAATTCGACCTTGCCAGACGGTGTCGGAAAGCCGCCCTCGGCGTGCGGCGCGCGCGTTGCAACCGGTCCAACATCGATACGGAAGAAGCCGTGCGTCTTCATGTAGTCCATATCGATGCCGGCCATCTTGGGGTCGTCCCAGTTGATGTAGAAGGCGGCGAGTTCGCTGTCGGACATTTTGAACACGGGATCGTCGAACCCCATTTCCTTGGCGAGCCGGCGCCACATCTCACTCGTCGGGAGGCACTCGCCCGGGGGATCGATCGCCTTGGCATTGTAGGTGAAATAGAAGTGGCCCCACGACCAC
Organism: Hyphomicrobiaceae bacterium; assembly: GCA_020442185.1. Classification (GTDB taxonomy): domain Bacteria; phylum Pseudomonadota; class Alphaproteobacteria; order Rhizobiales; family Hyphomicrobiaceae; genus JAEUMD01. Next base: position 1,947 of record JAGRKS010000201.1, on the reverse strand, counting down.
ATCATGTCCTCCGCTTCGGCCGCCATGGCTGCGGGTAGCACGATGTCGGCATACTTGGCGGTGTCGGTCAGGAAATGCTCGGCGACGACTGTGAACAGATCCTCGCGCTTCAATCCCGCGACGATCTTGTTGGTTTCGGGTGCCTGGCTGACAGGGTTGGTGCAGTAGACGAACAGGCTTTTGATCGGCGGGTCGAGCTTCATTTCGCCGGTCAGCGCCGCGCCAAGCCGCAGATTGTTGACGACGCGCGTTCCGGGCTTGATCCAGTCGGCACGCGAAACCTTCGCCCAATCAACCGGGAAATCCCACAGCGGCATCTGCAAGAGGCCGCCGCCCGGATGACGCCATGAACCGACGAGGGCGGGCAACGCGCAGACCGCGCGGATCGCCTGTCCGCCGCCGGCGCTGCGTTCGAGTGCGACGCCGATGCGGATGACACTTGGTTGCGCGGTTGCGAATTCATGAGCGAACCGGATGACGTCGGCGGCTTTCACGCCGGTCACCGCCTCGACGTACTCGGGTGTGAAGTCCGCCGCGCGCGCCTTCAGTTCGGCATACCCGTAGGTGTGGCGATCGACATAGTCCTGGTCGACGAGGCCCTGAGCGATGATCTGGTTGATGAAGCCCATGGCGAGCGCGCCGTCGGTGCCGGGCTTCGGGCAGATATGCCAATCGCCCGCCTTCGCGGTCCGCGACCGGTAGCTGTCGATGACGACGACGGTCGCGCCCTTCTTCTGCGCTTCGAGCACGAACGGCCAGTGGTGCAGGTTGGTCGAGATCGAGTTGCAAGCCCAGATGACGATGAACTTCGAATGGGCGAAACTCTCAGGGTCTACTCCGCCTGTCGGGCCGACGCTCATGAGCCAGGCGGTCGAGGAGCCCGATGCGCAGAACGTCTTTTCGTTCACTGTCGCACCGAGGCGATTGAAGAAGGGATCGCCCGAATTGATGCCCTGCACGAGGCCCATGTTGCCGAGATAGCTCTGCGGCATGATCGCTTGTGCGCCGTCGGTCGCGATGATCTCGCGCCACCGCCGGCCGATCTCGGATATGGCGTCGTCCCAGCTGATCCGCTCCCACGTGCCCGCGCCCTTCGGCCCGACGCGGCGCATCGGGTACATCAGCCGATCCGGATTGGCGTGGTGATCGTGGAAGTCCTTGAGTTTCACGCAGAGCCCGCCCCGCGTCATCGGGTGCTCCTTATTACCGCGGACATCGACGAGCTTGCCGTCCTTGACCTCATAGGTCATGGCGCACGTGTCTGGGCAGTCGTGCGGACAGGCGCCGTGAAAGGTTTCCGACTTCAGTTGCTCGTTCATGGGGTTTCCTCCAGCTGGGCCTGACGCCTTCTTCGCTGGAAGATAGCCTAGTCAGCTAATCGGAATTTGTACAAGTGCTCAACGCGGCAATCGCGCGATCGTGCGCGATGACAGCGAGCATTTTCGCCAGGGGAAGCGGTGCAGGGGATGGCGTGCAGGGCATCGTGCGCAGGACACGGGTGTCAAAGACCTCGCGGATGCCGTCGGCCGTGGTGCGGCGCCGTCGAAAGCGCACATCTTGGCCGGGCGGCTCACGTTGTATCGCGATGCCTTGGCGCGTCGCCGCAGCAGCGACCACGCCAAAAGGGCCGCCGCAGCAGCGGCTGAACGATCACTGCCGCAGTTGTCGTGACATCACCGCCGCCGAGGCGTGGCAACGCCGCGTTCAGTCGCGATCGCGGATCTTGACGTACTGACGTTCGGCCGGGCCGATGTAGAGCTGACGCGGGCGGCCGATGCGCTGCTCGGGATCCTCGATCATTTCTTTCCATTGCGCGATCCAGCCGACGGTGCGGGCAACCGCGAACAGTACCGTGAACAGCGTGACCGGGAAGCCCATCGCACGCAGTGTGATGCCGGAATAGAAATCGATGTTCGGATAGAGCTTCTTCTCGATGAAGTACTCGTC
>JAGRKS010000032.1 GCA_020442185.1 Hyphomicrobiaceae bacterium | reverse complement strand
CCATGACGACGATCATCGTTTCGCCGATTGCGCGACTGAGGGCCAGAAGCACGCCACCCATGATGCCTGGCAGTGCCGCCGGCAGGAGCACACGCGTGATCGTTTCGCCCTTGGTGGCGCCGAGACCGTAGGAACCGTCACGCAGCGACTGCGGCACGGCGTTGATGGCGTCATCGGAAAGGGACGATATGAATGGGATGAGCATGATGCCCATTACGCCGCCGGCCGCGAGCGCACTGTTCGGCGCGATATCCATTCCGATCATTTCACCGAGAGTGCGCATGGCGGGCGCCACGGTCAGCACGGCGAAGAAGCCATAGACGACCGTCGGGATGCCGGCGAGAATCTCGAGAAGCGGCTTGACGACCGAGCGGAACCGTTCGGAGGCGTACTCGGTCAGATAGATCGCCGCAAAAAGCCCGATCGGAGTCGCGACCATCATCGCCAGAACGGCGATCATGAGCGTACCCCAGAACACCGGCAAGGCACCGAACGCGCCGCCGGCGGTCACCTGATCGGCGCGGATGGCGATCTGCGGTTCCCAGTTCAGGCCGGTGAAGAACTCGATCGGAGAGATGCGGTCGAAGAAGCGAAGCGTCTCGTAAAGCAGCGAAAGAACGATACCGAGCGTCGTCAGGATCGCGATCACCGAGCAGGCAATCATCAGGCCCGACATAATGTATTCGACGTTGTTGCGCGCGCGAAAGCGCGTGGCAATCCAGGAACGCGAAACAAGCAAGCCGACAAGCGCCAACGCGGCCGCGACCGCGACCATCGCCCATGACGCGATGCTCTGCCAGCGGTTATAGCTTTCGGCAGCGGCGAGGACGACGTCGTCGGGTGTCGAGAATCTGTTTCCGGCTGCGACCGACTTGATCTGGCTGACGAGCAGCTGCATCTGGCCGCTGTCGAGACCGCTCGTCTTGGAGGCTGGGAGACTGCCGACGAGCAGCCAGTCGATCACCGGGCCCTGAAAGAGAAGCCAGAGGAGAACGAGCAGGAAGGAAGGGATGCCGGCCCAGGCGGCGACGAACCAACCATGATAGCCTTGCAGCGAATGCATCTTGGTCGTGGTCGACTTCGCCGAGACGAGCGCCTTGGAGCGGCCGAGAAAGAAGCCGGCGGATACGATGGCAAGCAGAAGCACGAACGTATAGAGCACCATCTTCGGCACCTTTCACGAGCGCGCCCGAGCGCTGGCGACGCACGAAGCGCAGTCAAGATCCGCATAGCTGGCCAATGCGGCGAGTTCGATCGAGAGTACTTCCGGTCCAGCTCCCGGACAAAAGCGGTCGTCATCGCAACACCCGGTCGCGACAGGACCGTCGAACCGCCCGGCATCGCGGAAACGCCGTAGCGAAAACCTGTACTGAATGGATGCGAGAAGCGACCGGACGACCGGCCGCTTCCCGTCGAGCCCTGACGATCAGTTCGTCGGAGCGTCCATCTTCTTGCCCTGAAGCGCTGCTTCCTGGACTGCCTTCAGCTTGTCGCCGGTCAGAGCGACCAGACCACGCTCGGCGAGGTAGCCCTCACCGCTCATCGCACCTTCAGAGACGTACTCCTTGATGAAGTCGTCCATGCCCTTGATGACCTGGCGGTGGGGGTTCTTGATGTAGATGTAGAGCGGGCGAGAAATGCCATACTTGCCGCTCGCAATCGTCTCCATCGACGGCTCTACGCCACCGATCTGGATGGCCTGCAGCTTGTCCTGGTTTTCATAGAGGAACGAATAGCCGAAAATGCCGACAGCGTTCGCATCAGCGTCGAGGCGCTGCACGATCAGGTTGTCATTCTCGCCAGCCTCGATGAACGGGCCATCAGTGCGCATGGAGGTGCAATCCGACTTGACGGCTTTCTTCAGAGCTGCCTTGTCCTTGGCAACTTCTGCCCAGTAGCCTTCCTTCGCCTTTTTGCACGTCGTGTGGAACACGAGCTCGACGAAAGCGTCGCGCGTTCCAGAGGTCGGCGGCGGGCCATAAGCGGTGATGGCGATGTCGGGCAGCGACGCGTCGATGTCGGACCACTTCTTGTAGGGGTTGTCGACCAGCTTGCCGTCGACCGGAACCTTGGCAGCGAGCGCCATGTAGAGCTGCTGCTTGGTCACGCTGAACTTCTTGCCCTTGCGCGAGTTGGCGACCGAGAGGCCGTCATAGCCGAGCAGAACTTCCGTGACGTCGGTTACACCGTTCTTGGCGCACAGCTCCATTTCCGACTTCTTCATGGCACGCGAGGCGCCCGTGATGTCGGGATGCTGTTCACCGATGCCCTGGCAGAAAATCTTCATGCCGCCACCTGTACCCGTCGATTCGACGGTCGGCGCCGTGCCGCCCTTTTTGGCGAACTCTTCGGCGACGGCCTGCGTGTACGGAAACACTGTGGACGAGCCGACGATCTTGATCTCGCGAGCCGAAGCCGCATCAACGGTCGCGAAGCTGCCCATCACTGCGACAGCCGCAGTGAGAGCGATGAATTTGTTCTGCACGATGATCTCCCTTTCCGAGGGTTGGTCGTGGTGGACGCAACTCGCCGCGCGGGCGCCACGCACTACCGGCACACCCTTGCCGGTGCCCACGTTCTAGGAGGTCAATGCTATCGTTTTCATGACAGTTTAACTTATTGTTTTGATTATTATTTTTTGAATTATCTGGGCCACATCAGTCAGGCCGGGGCTGCAGGGCGTCGAATGTGACGGCGAACGTCGACCCCTTCCCGACCTCGGATGCGATGGTGAGTTCGCCGCGATGGCGGGCAACGATGTGCTTGACGATCGCCAGCCCGAGGCCGGTACCGCCTTTCGAGCGGCTCGATGCGACGTTGGCGCGGTAGAAGCGCTCGGTCAGCCGCGGCAGATGCTGTTGTGCAATGCCAGGACCGTTGTCGGTGACGGCCATCGACAACCTCTCTATGCGACGATCCGCGGAGGCCACGCGGCTTATCCGCACGTCGATCTCGACGCCCTTGCCGCCATAGACGATGGCGTTCTGAACCAGATTGATCAGAACCTGCACCATCTGGTCGCGATCACCGCGGATCCGCGCCGGTGTGTCGAGCGCCGCCACGCGAAGCTTGGCATCCGCGCCCGCGATAACCGGCTCCAGCGACTGGCTGACGTAGGCCGCGACCTCATTGAGATCGACGATCCCGCGCGGCTGCAGATGCGCCCGCATCTCGACCCGGCTCAATGACAGCAGATCGTCGATCAAGCGATTCATGCGCTCGGCCTGCGTCGCCATCATGCCGAGGAAGCGATCGCGTGCTGCCGGATCGTCTCGCGCGGGGCCCTGCAGGGTTTCGACGAAGCCTTTGACAGCGGCAAGCGGCGTGCGCAATTCGTGGCTGGCGTTGGCGACGAAGTCCTCGCGCATCTGTGCAAGTTTGTCCTGCTCCGAGAGATCGCGGAACGTCACCAGGATCGCCGGATCGGCCGGGCGCCGCTCGGATTGCGGCCCGATGCTCTTGACCGTCGCGGAGATTCGCCGTTCCACCGGCACCCGCTCGTTGAGCTGCACGACGACCGTGCCGCCACTGCCGATCGCCTGATCGATGGCCGCGATCAGATCGGGATTGCGGATCGAACGGCTGAGCGGATTGGCGAGGCTGACGCCAGGGAAAAGCTCCGTGACGAAGGCGTTGTGATGCAGTACGCGGCCATCGCCATCGAGCGCGACGGCGGCTTCCGGCATGGCGTCGAGCAAGCGGTGCCAGACCTTGAATTCCGCGGCCCGCGCCAGCCTGCCGCCTCGCTCCGGCCTCAGGCTGCCGCCGGGATGCTCGGCCAACTGACGCCGCCGGGCGATCGCAAGGCCCAGGCCGCCCGCGACGGCAAGCGCCGCCGCCGCCCAGCCACTCAGCCCGGCAAGGCGCCACGTCGCCAAAAGTGCCAGAACCAATGGTGCGAGCGCCAGGGCGTACCCGGCGACCACCGAGCTGCCGCCGTCGCGCCCAGCGAGAAACGTGCGCACCTTGGCCGAGAGCCGAGCGCGCCACTCCGAGAACGATTTTCCGTCAAGTCTGCGCACAGTACTCGCCCCCGGTCTCAGCCGACGCACACCAGACGTCACGGGTGCGGCCGAGGTTCGCACATAGCGCGGCGGCACCCGCTTGGCAAAACCTAGAATTGCGCGACAACCGAACATCGTCGTCGCAGCCGACGCTGCGCCGGCCGCCGCAACGTAGTACAAAGGCCGGATCGCCGTGGCCGACGCCAATGTCGCGGCAGGAGCGCCAAGGAGACCGGAATGGGCGAAGGATCGAAGACATCGAAGGCTGGCCAGAAGAAGGTCGCGACTGCGAAAGCCCCCGCACGGGGACAGGCGAAATCAGACGCCGGCACCACATCCGAAGCCGGCACCTCTGGCGCAGCGAAAAGGCCGACCAAAGCCATGGCCATTGCAACGGCCGACCTGCCCTTCGATATCGAAAATGCGAAGCTGCCCGCGGGCTTCGAGGAGAAGGCTCTCGCTTCCGGCGGCTTTCCCTATGAGAAGCAGATCAAACGCAAACGCTACGAACGCGACCTCGAGTTGCTGCAATTCGAACTGGTCAAACTCCAGACGCATATCCAGAAGACCGGTGAACGCCTCGTCGTCGTTTTCGAGGGGCGCGATAGCGCCGGCAAGGGCGGTTGCATCAACCGCTTCATGCAGCATCTCAATCCGCGTCATGCGCGCTCCGTCGCTCTCGCAAAGCCGACCGAAAGCGAGCGCGGCCAATGGTACTTCCAGCGTTACGTTCCGCATTTGCCGACGGCGGGCGACATCGTGCTGTTCGACCGCTCCTGGTACAACCGCGCCGGTGTCGAGAGAGTCATGGGATTCTGCAGCGATGACCAACTCGCGGATTTCCTCCGCGACGCTCCGGAGTTCGAAAACCTGCTCGTCCAGGACGGAGTATGCCTCGTCAAGATTTACCTGACGATCGGCCGCGACATGCAGCTCGTCCGGTTCCACGAGCGCCGGCATAACCCGCTCAAGCAATGGAAACTGACCGACATAGACCTGGCGGCGATCGGCAAATGGGATGATTACACGCGCGCCCTGGCCGACATGTTCCGTTTCACGCATACGCCGTCCTCGCCGTGGTGGGTCGTTCACGCCAACGATCAGCGCCGCGCCAGGCTCGAGGCGATCCGCCTCGTCCTCAGCGCCTTCGACTATGCCGATAAGGATGCTGCTGTCGCGCACGCCCCCGACCCCAAGATCGTCGGCAACAGTGACGCTTTTCTCTATGGCAAACCGACGGACACATGATGCCCAAGTCGCTGGCAAGTGACTGGAAGGCGACTGGAAAGCGATCGGGGATGCAACAGTCCGCGCACCGCTCGACGCCACGTCTTCATCGCTGGCGAAGAGCCGGCGAACGCCCGGAGCGCCGTTGGCGGAACCTCCTCAACGCACGATCAGCAACGGTGAGGCAAGCACATCCGCGAGCGTGCCGGGCGTCGGTTCGGCCGGGAGAAGTTGCCCGCCATGCGCCGCGACGACGAAGCTCGGGTTGATCCGCCGCAATGCTTCGGCGGCGACTTCCGCACCGCCGCCCGCCGCGCCGAGTGGGACGACATCGACCCCCGGCATACCGGCGACTGATTGGCGAACCTCGCGCTCGAGCCATGCAAGCTGCCGGCGTGTCGCGGCGATGATTGCAATTCGGACGTCGCGGCCGGAAACCCGCGCCAGCCGTTCGGCGGTGCGCCGCATCCCGGCGAGCCGGTCGAAGTCCTCGACGACAGCCACCACCGGCCCATCCGCCACATCGCCGCGATCTGACGCCATCACCACGCCGGTCATGCCGGTCACTCGATCGAACAGCCGGCCGGTTCGCGCCAGCAGGCGACGCGACAGCGGACGACTGAGCGCGACGGCATTCCATGGTCCCATTGCCTGACAGGCGTCGGCGAGCGCCTTGACCGGCGCATCGCGCAACGGACGAAATTGGACTGGGACATCGGCGTCACGCGCCATGGCCGAAAGATTGCGCTCTGCGCCGCGTGCCGCGAGACGCATGTCGGTTGCAAGCGCATCGATGTCGATGCCTCGCCCCGTAGGCGCCGCTGCCGATACTTCCCGGGCGAACGTGTAATTCGCAACATCGAACAGCTGACGATCTTCGATCAGCAGACACTCGACCTCGGCGTGGAACGCCTGCGCGACGTGAACCGTTGCCGCCAGTGCACGCGCCGACACCGGCTCGCTGCATTCGATGCCGAGAACCATGCGCCCGCGCCCTTCGCCGCGCTCGGCGACATGCGCGGTCACGCTTCATCACCACGGCTGCGGCGCCTGCCTGCCCCGCTTGCTGTTTCCGCGGCTTCCGCGGCGCCAGCGCGTTCGATCCGCGTGGCAAGCGCTTCCTCGACATCTCCTGACCCGATGGCCTCCCGTCCGGCGGCACGCGCCCAGTGATCGGCCTCGCGAGCGAGATCGGCGATCGGCTCGAGATCGAGCGATATCCGTCGTGCACCACCGGACATCGCTTCTGCCACGTCGAGTAGCCGCTCGATGCCCTCCGCCGTTACCGGCAAAAGTTTATGCGCCGTTACGATCGAGCCGATCAGCCTGGCAAACGCCTCTTGGTTTTCCGGCGTTCGCGCGACATGATCTTCGATCATCGCCGCCACCTTGAAGAGCCGCGCGAATTCGGCATCGGTCCGTTCGAGGTGCGCGCGCGCTGCCGCGGAACCGACGGCGACGATTTTCACTTTCAGCTCGATCGGTTCCGGCTCGACGGCAGAGGCCGACCGATCGGCAGAACCTTCGGCGGGTAGCGAAACGCGGATCTCGCCCGAAACCAGCGCGCGCTTCAACGCGCGCCAGGCTTGCGGATCGGCGCCGAGCCCATCGGCATCGACAACGATATAGCCGCCGTTGGCACGGTGCAGTGCTCCAGCGACGACCACGCCTGAGCCAGCCCGCACCGAGCCCCCCGCGCTCACCATGCGGCCGGTCAACTCGGGCGCGCTCGGCAGCACCACATCAACCACGGGCGCCCCGATCGCGGCGGCCACGCCTTCGACCGCGAGCGGGACGTGCGCGCGATAGGGGGCAAGCCAGTCGAGGTCGCGCGCAATGCCGTCCCCGCCGCCTAGGCCCAGCGCGGGGAACGGACCGGCGACCAGTGCGCCCCCCGGCGCATGCGCGTTGACCGATACCGAAATTTCTCCGCGCATCCCGGCCAGGCCAGTCGCCGCGACGGTCTCGATCGCGGCGATATGGCGGATGGCATCGGGTACGTCGGCGAATGCCTCGAGCAATTCCGCGAATACCGTTTCCGATATTGCGCGAGCGACGTCGCCATCGAGCTGCAGGTGCTGCCGGCGGCGGCGGCGATCTGCCCCCGGCTTGCGCGCCAGTATCTCGACCAGTTCGCGCTCGACATCGGCGATGCGGCGCTCGACGTCTTCACGATAGCTCGTCGGCAATCCGGCGAAGGTTTCCGCACGAACGACCTCGCCGTCGTGCATCGGCGCCATGACATGGCCGGTGGGCGTCTTGAGGATGGCGATGTTCAGCGACTCGGCCCGAGCCTCGAGCGCATCGAGCGCCTGTTCTGTTTCGATGCGGTAAGCCTCGTCGACCGCACGGCGGCGCGCGGCATGTTCGTCACTCGCAAGGACGGTGCGGGCGATGGCGGTGAATTCGGCGAGGGCTTCGTTGAACTGCCCGACGAATGTCTTGCCGCGGCTGGCTGGGAACCTGAGCGCCCGCAACGGAGCGGGCGGCTCGCGATCGATGGCGTAGACCCATTCATCGGCGGCAGGCCTCGATGCAGCATAGGCGCGAACCCAGTCGAGGACGGCGGTCCGCACGACTGACCCGGCTGCCCCCACACCCGGCGCCGAAACGAAAACGTTGAAGTCATGCCCCCCCATGGCGAGGGCAAATTCGACGGCAGCTCTGGCCTGTTCCTGTCCCGGCAGATCGGTCGACGGCTCGAGATCGGCGGAGGTCGCGAAGGAGCATGCGCGGTGCGCGGTCGCGGTATCTGGCTGGGGGGAGACCGCATGGCCGCCGCTTTCCGCCGACGTCTCGACCTCGCTGCGAAGGTCTGGAACCGTGTCGCCAGCGCTCGCACCTGACACTCTGTCGTGTCCGTCACGCATGAGGCCGCTCGCAGCCGCTGGCGCGGCATCGCCCTCCTCGCTAGCCGTTTCGACGGGCCCATCACCGGCACCCGCCAGGCCCGCAACCGCCAGGTCCGCACCTGCTGGCGGACTTTCGGCAGCCGCGGCGTCCGGTTCCGGCCCAGTTGCAGCCGGTCGCTCTTTGCGCAATCTTTTGAAGAACATCTGCATCGGCGATATCAGGTTGCGACGGCCCCTGCCGCGAAGCGGCACGACAAAGGGTGTACCCCCCCCCGCCGCCCGAGGCCCATCTCGGATGAAACACTGCTCGGCCGGCTCGACGGCAAACCGCCGGCCGAAACATGGCGATCATGCGTGAGGACGTGGCGGCAGCATGACGAAGCGCCAATCGAATGACAACAATCCCCAAGCTCCTGAAACGACACCAGACCGGGTGAGGCTGGCAGCGGCCTTGGCCGACGGTCGCCAATCTGAAGCCGCCCTCGCAATTCATCGTGGCGTTGGCCGATTGCTGCGCGCCCACGGGCTCGCCCATCTCTCGGAGATGTCACTCGCTAATGGCCGGCGCGCCGATGTTGTCGCCCTTTCGACCTCCGGCGACATTTGGATCGTCGAGATCAAGTCATCGGTTCTCGATTTCCGGTCCGACCAGAAATGGCCCGAATACCGCGACTATTGCGATCAATACCTGTTCGCGGTTGCGCCAGATTTTCCGGCGACTCTTATTCCGGACGACGCGGGCTTAATCGTCGCGGACCGCTACGGCGGCGAAATCATCAGACCTGGACCGTCGCATCGGCTACAGCCGGCACGGCGCCGGGCGATGCTGCTCGCCTTCGCGCGGTCGGCGGCACTGAGGCTCGCGTGCGCCGCCGACCCGGAGGTCGAGGCTCAGGGGCAAATAGATTAAACCATTGTTATGACGTTATTTTACACGCCCCCATCGGGCAATATTGCATGGCGGCGAGCCGAGGCGCGTTTCGGCCGCGGGCGAAGGACATGCGCTGGCTCAGGCCCGCGGCGGCTCGACGACGCGGCCGACCAGACGGCGGGCAACCGGCAAGACGAACACCATGACCGGGAAGGCCGCCGCCCACGAGATCATCCACGACTCGAACCACGTTCCGAGCCAGCCGGGCTCCAGTCCAATGGCGTTGAACGTCGATATGCCCGAGACGATGATCGTCATCAACATCGTCAACACAAACGGAAGCACGACGACATTATAGCGGGGTGGCAATTTGGCCATGGATCGTCCTTCGAGAATTCAGGTTGGTGGTCGACTGGGAGCGTCGGAGCCACGTCCGACAGCATTGGAAGGCAATCCGGAACCGCCCGCCACCCCACAGCACATCACAGGTTGCGGGGTCGCCGGGCCACGCTGTCACCAAGCGCAGGCCGAACCGGCTCGCGAAATCCGCAAAACGCATCACGGGAACATCATTCATGGAGCGAACATGGGGCGGGGCGCGGGAACGGATCTATTTCGGCGCGCGCTTGGCGAGAATGCGCTGCAACGTACGGCGATGCATGTTCAGTCGTCTGGCGGTTTCAGAGACGTTGCGATTGCACAGCTCGTAGACCCGCTGGATGTGCTCCCAGCGCACGCGGTCGGCAGACATTGGATTTTCGGGTGGGGCTGCCTTGGTATTGGGCGCCGCGAGCAGGGCGTCCGTAATCTCGTCGGCGTCGGCGGGCTTGGCGAGGTAGTCAACCGCCCCGAGCTTCACCGCCGTCACCGCGGTCGCGATATTGCCGTAACCCGTGAGGATGATCGCCCGCGCGTTGGGGCGCAGACGGCCGAGTTCGGCAATCACGTCGAGGCCGCTTCCGTCCTCAAGCCGCATATCGACCACGGCGAAAGCCGGAGCGAGCTGACGGATCAGTTCGACGCCTTCGCTAACCGACGAAGCGTTGCGGACTTCGAAGCCGCGCGTCTCCATCGCCCGCACCAGCCGTTGCAGGAATGGCCGGTCGTCGTCCACGATCAGCAGCGTGCGATCTTCTGGCAGCTCGTCCTGCCGGAACGAAAGATCTTCTGTCACCTTTGAATCCTCCAGAATATTTTTTTATACAGGTGGACGTGCCGCGTCGCCAAGCCTTTAACCCACTCTTACGTAAAGGCCAGCCGAAACAGTTGCGCGACCTAACCCGCACCTTCCTGAGTTGTCGGTTCGAATTCGGCACGCGGCCAGGTCACGCTTACGATCGCACCGTGGTCGCCCTCGCCCTTGTTTTCGAGCGCAAGACTCGCGCCTGAACGCTCGAGCAGCGTTTTTGCGATGAAGAAGCCCAGGCCGAGGCCGCCCGCGCGACTGCCGTCGCGGCCGGGATTGTTGCGGCGCGATGAAATGAAGGGATCGCCCAGCGCCTCGATCAGCTCCGGAGGGAAACCGGGACCGTCGTCCGAGATCACGATGCGCACCGTGGTGGCCGTCCAGCGGGCGCTGATCTCGACCCGCGACTCCGCGAAATCGACCGCGTTCTCGATGAGATTGCCGATACCGTAGAGCATCCCAGGACGGCGGAGTGCGACCGGCTCGATGACGCCCATTCCCGACGCCAGCGTATCGGGAGCCGATGAAACCTCGACCAACGTCCGACCGCTGCGATATGGCCGAACGGCCTCGTCGAGCAGCTCCCGCACGCTCAGGCGTGCATACCAGACATCCGGCTCACCCGGCTGGCGCGTCAATTTCTGCAGGATCTCGCGACAGCGGTGCGATTGACTGCGGAGGAGGGCGATGTCCTCGGCATATTTCGTCGTGCCGAGCTCACGTTCAAGCTCGGAGCTGACTAGGTAGATTGTCGAGAGCGGCGTGCCAAGTTCATGAGCCGCTGCGGCGGCGAGCCCGTCGAGGGCATGCAGCTTCTGCTCGCGCGCGAGGATCTCTTCAGTCGCCGCCAGGGCTTGCGACATAAGTTCCGCTTCCCGCGCCAGCCGCCAGGCGTAGAGAGCGATGAAGGCCATGCCGGATGCGACCGACGCCAGCACGCCGAGCTTGTAGGCGAGTGGCATTTCGTAGCGCATGCCGGGATACCAGGGCAGCGGCCAATAGTTGAAAACGAGGAGGTAGGCGGACCCGAGCGCCAGCACCGCCAGCAGAACCGTGCTGGCCGCGGGCAGCGTTGCGGCCGACACGGTCACGGGCGCCAGAAGCAGCACGGTGAATGGATTCTGCAGGCCTCCGGTCAAGAACAGCAAACCCGCGAGCTGGAGAATGTCGAGCGCCAGAAGCAGCGTGGCAAGCCGTATACTCAACCGGTGCCGCGCCGGAAACTTCACCGACAGCGCGACGTTGACCCAGGCCAAAAGCGCGATCAGGCCGAGGCAGTAGCCGACCGGCAACGGAAAGCCCATGATCACCCACACGAAGGCGACCGCGCTCAACTGGCCGAGCACGGCAAGCCACCTGAGGCGCACGATGGTCTGCAGGCGGAGGCGGCTCTCGGCCTTCGAAATCATCGCGAGGTGGCGAGTGAGTGTTTCGATGCTGGCCACAGGGCGGTATCTATCGGCTGTTGCGGCGGGTCGCCATGGGGAGGGATCCTGCGAGGCGGTCGGTCAGGCGCGCTACGATAGACTGCCCCGGGCACGCTGCCCAGTCTGTACAATTGGCCGAACCGCTGAGCCGCCCCACCTACCGGGCCCGTACTTTTGGACACGTCCTATAGGCTATAGGCCACCCCGGTCTCGGACCGGCCCGGTCGCAGACGACGCTTGCCTCGAGGCACGCGACGGTCCAATCGAAGCGCAATCGACAGGACGACATACCGATCCCGGGCCCGACCTGCACGGAAAAGCTGGATACCGCGACGTGAAGCGCAGCCCATGAGCAAGCCGAAATTGCCTCGCCCCGAACGCGGTTGGATCGCCGTCGCCTTGGTACTCGCGGCGGCTGTTACAGCCATCATGGCCAACACCTATTGGCGCCAGCTCAATCTCCAATCCACCTTGACCGGCAGTGGAGAGGTTCACGTTGGCGCGCCATTCGCACTCGTCGACCATCGCGGCCGCGCCGTCACCAGCAATGACTTTCACGGCCGGCCGGTCCTTTTGATATTTGGCAGGACAGCGGAGCGCGACCGCGTCCTCGCGTCCCTACAGGTCGCAAGCGCCGCCATAGACGGGCTTGGCGCGCGTCGCGCGTCGATTGCTCCGGTCTTCGTCACGCTCGATCCCGAAACGGATACACCCGATCGCCTCGAACGGTTCCTGGCGCCGCTGCCGGTTTCCTGGCACGGCCTCACCGGCACATCTGACGCGATCGCAGCGCTCGCAGGAGCCTATTTCGTGCCCGGCTTCTCAGGTGGCAAACCGACAATGGGCGCACCACCCGAAGGTCCGCCAACAGCCTACCTACTCGATGCGCGCGGTCGTTTCATCAGTCACCTCGTGGTGCCGAGTGATGCCGAGAAGTTGCGGGCCTGGATCGTGCGAAACCTGTGAATTGATTAAACTTTCGCCATGTTGCGAATCAGTGCAGCCTCCGTTCAGTGATTCGCGCCGGACACGGCGGCTCATCGAGCCAAGCCGCGGACGGCGTAGTGGGGAATTGTGTCTTGTCCAACATCAAGTACATGCGCAGGAACAACAATTCCGGGGGGGCAATGCGTGCTCTACCATTGGTACGAAATTGGCCATGCGGCCGTGAAACCAGCACGAGTTGCAGCTGATTCTTATCGGCTGTTTTTCAACAATCCATTCAATCCGCTTACCCATACTCCGGTCGGACGGCAAGCCGCCGCGGCCTGCGAAGTGTTCGAGCGAACCACGCGCCGTTACGCGAAGCCGACCTTCGACATCGCGAGCACGAAAGTCGACGGCAACACCGTCGACGTGCACGAGGATGTCGTCTGGCAGAAGCCGTTCTGCCGCATGCTGCATTTCGCCCGCGATGTCTCGCCGGAGCGCGCGACCGAGGACCCCAAGGTTCTGCTGGTTGCGCCCATGTCGGGACACTACGCAACGCTGCTGCGCGGAACGGTCGAGACTCTCTTGCCGGACCATGAGGTGTATATCACCGACTGGATCGATCCACGCGAAGTGCCACTTGTGGCCGGGCGCTTCGATCTCGACGACTACATCGACTATGTCCGCGAAATGCTGCACCACCTTGCGGGCGACGTGCACGTGTTCGCCGTCTGCCAGCCGTCCGTGCCGGTGCTTGCCGCCATTGCGCGAATGGAGGCCGAGGACGATCCGTGCATTCCCCACTCCGTCATACTGGCGGGCGGCCCGGTCGACACTCGTATCAGCCCAACGCAGGTCAACCAGCTTGCCGAGGAACGCGGCACAAATTGGTTCCGCAACAACGTCATCACCACCGTGCCGTGGCCAGCGATCGGCTACGGGCGCGCCGTCTATCCGGGCTTCCTGCAGCTCACCGGGTTCATGACGATGAACCTCGATCGCCACCTCACCGCACACAAGGATCTATTCCTTCATCTCGTGCACGGCGATGGCGACAGTGCGGAGAAGCACCGCGAATTCTACGACGAATATCTGGCGGTGATGGATCTGACCGCAGAATTCTATCTGCAGACCATCGACACCGTCTTCGTCCGCCACGCGTTGCCTAAGGGCGAGATGCGCCATCGCGGCCAACCGGTCGAAATGTCGCGCATCCGCCGCGTCGCGATGATGACGATCGAGGGCGAGAAGGACGACATCACCGGCCTCGGCCAATGTCGCGCGGCACTCGACCTTGCATCGAACGTACCGGCCGACATGAAACTGCACTACGAATGCCCGGGCGTCGGCCACTACGGCATCTTCAACGGATCGCGTTTCCGTGGTGATATCGCGCCGCGTATCACCCAGTTCATCCGAATGCACGACGACCGCGCCAATCGCATTCCGGAGATTGCGGCCGTTGGCCGGCAAAAGGCCGCCGCTCGCGCCGAAAAGCTCGCCGCGGCATCGAATCAACCGCAGTCGGGGCCGTTCCGCCTCGTCACGCTCGCCGGCCATATGTTGATCGACGGTCTATTCCACATGCATACCGGCAGCAGCGGCTACACCGGCGCCAGCCAGCCCGTATCGCGCCCGAAGAGCAGCCAGTCCCAGCGCCGATGAATCCCATCGCACCGTTACCGGAGCGGTTCCGCAACGACCGGAACCGCTCCGGCGGCGATGTGCGGCTGATTTGCGTGAGCGGCATCGCTGTCGCGGTGCGCGGCGCACTATGACCGCTGCACATTGAGCGAAGCACTGGGAGCGAGGCACTGGTCGCCGCATGTCATCGCCAGCATAATAGACCTGTCCAATTTGACCCTGACGTCAATCGATCGGCGCCACGACGCGCCGCACTTGCGACACATGCGCGGTTGACACATGCGCGGCGCGTCATGGGGCTGGCGCGCAACAGAGCGCTTGCATCGGTCGCTTGTTCGGAAAATGATGCTGGCAGTGCGCGACGCAAACTTGTTAGGTGCGTCTAGGCCTGCGGACTGCGGCACGGATTGTTTGCGTCGCCGCGACGCCCTCACCGGCATCTCCACCGTGCCGGTCACGTCGATCGATCAAAATTCTTCGCGTTGCTGCCGACGGGGGTCGAAGGACCATCGCTTTTAGAATTCGTGAATGAGGGACCCGCATGGCTCGAGCGAAAGCCTCAGCATCGCCGTCGCGTCTGAATGCCGAGGATCTCTCGGCGCTCGATGCCGACGTCGAGGTGCGTCGGCATCCATCCGCCAGACGTTTGACGCTCAGGGTTTCACGAACGCGGCGTGCCGTAATCGTCACGCTGCCGATGAAATGTGATCTCGTCGAAGCAGGCTCGTTCATCAGCCGCAACATCGACTGGGTGCGCGAGCGCCTCGGCTCCATACCGGAGCCGGTACCCTTCACAGATACCGCCATGATTCCGTTGCGCGGTGAGCCGCATCGCCTTGTCTTCGCCGGCGCCGCCACCCGGCGGGCAGCGCCGGTCGAAATCGAGACCGTCGATGGCGCATTCCCGCAAATCGTCGTTAACGGCATGACCGATCATGCGCCTCGCCGACTGATCGATTGGTTGTTCGAGCAGGCCCGCCGGGATCTCGACGTCGCGGTCCAGCGCCATGCCCGCACCCTCGGCCTCGCCGCACGGCGCATCGCGGTTCGCGATCAGGCGAGCCGGTGGGGATCGTGCTCGACGACGGGCACGCTCTCGTTTTCATGGCGGCTCATTCTGGCACCGCCGCTGATCCTCGACTACGTCGCCGCTCACGAGGTCGCCCATCTCGCCGAAATGAACCACGGCCCGCGGTTCTGGTCGCTGGTGCAGCGCACGATGCCGCGGCTCGACGAAGCAAAGAACTGGCTTCAGATCTACGGCATGGATCTGCACCGCTACGGCCCAGCGACCGTGCTGCGCCGCTGATCAATCGAGCCCGATGGCGGCAACGGCCGGCGAAGGCTTCCGATGAATTCGTGGCGCCGCCGGACAAACGTCGCATCTGCCGGTTGCGTCCACACGATCTTCCAAGTATATACCGGCCTCTGAGCCGCCCGGCGGGGCATGCCGTGGCGGTTCATAATGCTTTGATCCCACAGCGGAAGCCGTTCAAAGCACCTCTCCCGACCGGCCCCGTGCCGGTGAGGCGGGCAGGGTCTCGCGCCCCGTCTGCGTTCATCAGGAAGAGACCGCCGGCCGCCTTTTTGCGGTATCCGGCACGGCTTCACGATTGCCGACAGGAGAGCAAAATGCCCAAGCAGAAGACCAAGAGTGGCGCCAAAAAGCGCTTCAAGTTCACCGCAACGGGCAAGGTCAAGGTTGCTGCCGCTGGCAAGCGGCACGGCATGATCAAGCGCACGGCGAAGTTCGTTCGCAATGCGCGCGGCACCATGGTGCTGAACGACAGCGATGCCGGCATCGTCAAGAAGTACATGCCGTACAATCGTTGACTTGATCGCGCGGCGACCGGCCGCGTTCTGATCGAGGCCCCGGAAATTTCAAGTTTCTCAAGCGGAGAACTCACATGGCTCGCGTAAAGCGCGGCGTAACAGCCCACGCCAAGCACAAGAAGGTCATCAAGGCAGCCAAGGGCTACTATGGCCGCCGCAAAAATACGATCCGAGTCGCCAAGCAGGCGGTCGAGAAGGCGATGCAGTACGCCTATCGTGACCGCAAGGCGAAAAAGCGCACATTCCGCGCGCTCTGGATCCAGCGCATCAATGCCGCGGTCCGCGAGGCCAGCGACAACAACATGACGTATGCGCGCTTCATCGACGGCCTCAACAAGGCCGGCATCGAGATCGACCGCAAGGTTCTGGCCGACATCGCCGTGCGCGATGCGGCGGCCTTCAAGGTTCTCGTCGACCAAGCCACCGCCGCCGCCAAGCCAGCCGCCTGACCAGCGCCTGACGGTCCTTCGGGTCAAGCGGGCCGCGCCCTCGTACTTGGGGGACGGCGGCATCGCAGGCCTGGACAAGCGAGCCTCGGACAGGCATTTCTGCGCGGCAACCGGCCGACGCGGCGCACAGCTGCACGTTCCGGCGACCGGCAGGGCGGGGAGCGGGGAAACGCCGCGCGCCCCGCAAAGCCAACGCAACGCGGGATGACGACACCATGGACAGCCAAAGCCTTCAGACGCTCGAACAGGGGCTGCTCGGCGAAATCGTGGCCGCGGCCTCGCTCGAAGACCTCGAGAAGGTGCGTATCTCGGCACTTGGCAAGAAGGGGCGCGTTTCCGAGTTGATGCAGCAGCTCGGCAAGATGGAGCCCGATGCGCGCAAGGCGTTCGGGCAGGCGGTCAACACCGTCAAGGCGAAGGTTGCGGGCGCACTCGACGAACGCAAGGCCGAGCTGCAGGCACTGGCGCTCGAAGCCCGGCTTCAGACCGAGCGCGCCGATATCTCGCTGCCGGTTCGCCCCGGCCCCGCCGCCGAAGGCCGCATCCATCCTGTGGCGCAAGTGATGGACGAGTTGGCGGAAATCTTCGCCGACATGGGCTTCTCGATCGCCGAAGGACCGGATATCGAGACGGACGACTACAACTTCACCAAGCTGAACATTCCCGCCGAACATCCCGCCCGTCAGGACCAGGACACCTTTTACCTGCAGCCCGACGCCAACGGCGATCGGCTGGTGCTGCGCACGCACACCTCGCCCGTGCAGATCCGGACCATGCTGAAGCAGAAGCCGCCGATCCGCATCATCGCGCCGGGCCGCGTCTACCGCGGCGACAGCGACCAGACGCACACACCGATGTTCCACCAGATCGAGGCACTGGTAATCGACGAGGCGACTCACATGGGCCATTTGAAATGGACCATCGAGGAGATGTGCCGCGCCTTCTTCGAGACCGACGTGAAGATGCGCCTGCGTTCGTCCTTCTTCCCGTTCACGGAACCCTCCGCCGAGATCGACATCGCCGCCGACGGCATCGGCAAGCCCGGCGAATGGCTCGAGGTCGGCGGTTGCGGCATGGTGCACCCGAACGTGCTGCGCAACTGCGGCATCGATCCCGAAAAATACCAGGGCTTCGCGTTCGGCATGGGCATCGACCGCATGGCCATGCTGAAATACGGCATCCCCGATCTCCGCGAGTTCTTCAACGCCGATCTCAGATGGCTGAAGCACTACGGGTTTTCCGTACTCGACGTGCCGGGCCTCGCGGGTGGCCTTTCGAGCTGATAGCTTCCGTCCGACCAACCATCGAGCAACAACGAGACAAGCAGATGTTGACACGCGCAACGATTGCCCTGGTGTCCATGACGTATCTGCTCGTTGCCCCAATTTCCATGGCCGACGACAAGAGTTCATCGGGCGCCGGTGACACTCACAGCCATGCGGCCGAAGGCACTCACGGCCATGCGGCCGAAGGCAGTCACGCAACCGCACGTGAGGCTGACGGCAAGCACCTCTCACACCGTGATGAACGAACTGCCATTCGCCTGTCGGCAGGTGAGCGCAATTTCATACTGCACGAAATGCGTGGCTTCCTCGTCAGCGTCCACGGGATCGTCGACGCCATCGCTGCAGACAATCCGGGCAAAGCCGCCGAGCACGCGCGAGCCTCCGGGATGGGAGCCACGCACGACGTGCCGCCGGAAATGATGCGCAAAATGCCCAGTGAGTGGCGCACACTCGGCAGGGACACCCATATCCGCTTTGACGCGCTTGCGCTCGAGGCAACGGGAATGGGTGACGGACGGCAGATATTGAGGCAGCTCTCGGAAACATTGGCAAACTGTACCAGCTGCCATGCCGCCTATCGGCTGGTGGTGGAGTAGGAGAGATGCCGGCGACGGCGTCGTGAGGCACAACCCATCATGCTGCTGCTCGACAACATCTCCATTCCGATCCTGTTCGCGATCGGCTTGACTGTCGCGATGACGCTGGTCGCAATCTGGACGTGGTTCTACCACGACGAAAAGCACCGCGACCTCGATAGCTGGATCGAATACGGCTACAGCCGGGACACGCTGCGCCACGTCCTCATCTACTATCGCTCGATGGGCATCTCGATGCTCGTGTTCTACGTGCTGTTCGTCGTCAGCTGTCTGCTGCTCCAGGCCCAGGGGCTCGCGATCTTCGTCGACGGCCAGAAGCAGAGTGTCGCGGCAGGCCCCATCAGCACGGCATTCTTCGCCCTCGACCTCGTGCTGCGCGGTGGCTTCTTCGACATCATGGAGCA
>JAGRKS010000200.1:11655-11965 GCA_020442185.1 Hyphomicrobiaceae bacterium | reverse complement strand
GCGCCGACCGCGATCTCGTCAAGGTATGGGAGAAGGTCAACGCGCCGCGCTTCGATCATGTCATGC
This sequence comes from Hyphomicrobiaceae bacterium, assembly GCA_020442185.1. Classification (GTDB taxonomy): domain Bacteria; phylum Pseudomonadota; class Alphaproteobacteria; order Rhizobiales; family Hyphomicrobiaceae; genus JAEUMD01. The sequence goes on along the minus strand of JAGRKS010000200.1, from coordinate 11,899 downwards.
TGAAGACGAAGACCACGGCGGTCGAGGCGAAGCCCGATGCGATCCACGTGACATTCGAAGGCGAAAAGGCACCGAGTGGACCGCAACCCTACGACATGGTGCTCGTCGCCGTCGGCCGCGCTCCCAACGGTAAGATGATCGCTGCCGAGAACGCCGGCGTCGCCGTCACCGATCGCGGCTTCATCGAGGTCGACAAGCAGCAGCGAACCAACGTGCCGCACATCTTCGCCATCGGCGACATCGT
>JAGRKS010000200.1:0-11633 GCA_020442185.1 Hyphomicrobiaceae bacterium | reverse complement strand
AGGCGCATGTCGCAGCCGAGGTCGCAGCCGGACACAAGAGCGCATTCGACGCGCGCCAGATCCCTTCCGTCGCCTACACCGATCCCGAGATCGCCTGGGCGGGCCTCACCGAGACCGAGGCGAAGGCCCGGGGATTGAAAATTCAGAAGGCCGTGTTCCCCTGGGCAGCGTCCGGCCGCGCCATCGCCAACGGCCGCGACGAGGGCTTCACCAAGCTTCTGTTCGACGAGGAAACCCACTGCATCGTCGGCGGCGGCATCGTCGGCACGCACGCCGGCGACCTCATCGGCGAAGTCTGTCTGGCGATCGAAATGGGCGCCGACGCCGTCGACATCGGCAAGACGATACACCCGCATCCGACACTCGGCGAATCGATCGGCATGGCCGCCGAAGTCGCCCACGGCACCTGCACCGACCTGCCACCGCAGAGAAAAAAGTGATCTGTATCTCACGTTACGGTTAGGGGCTACGTCGATGCTGGTCGCCGATCACTTCATCTCTGAGGCACGTGCCGCGGTTTCAGCCACGCCGGATATATCCGCATTCGTCAGCCGTGTCGGTAAGTTAATTCCTGACGACCGGATCGTCACCGACGCGTTGCGCCGTGTTGCACTCGGCGCCGACGCCAGTTGCTATCGCCTCACGCCTCAAGTAGTGCTGCTGGTCGAAAGCGAGGACGAAGTGTGCCAAGTCATCGAACTGGCACGCGATCTCGGTGTGCCGCTGACGTTCCGCGCTGCCGGCACCAGCTTGTCGGGACAGGCGGTCACGGATTCGGTGCTCGTCAAGCTTGGTCACAACGGCTGGCGGGAGTGGTCTGTCGGGAAGGACGCTGTCACTGTTCGTTGCGGCCCGGCGCTAACGGGTGCCCAGATCAATCGCCGGCTGGCCCCGCATTGCCGCAAGATCGGGCCAGATCCCGCGTCGATCAATTCGGCCATGATCGGAGGAATCGCGGCAAACAATGCGAGCGGCATGTGCTGCGGTATCGACCAAAATTCTTACCGTACTCTGGAGAGCATTCGTGTCATTCTCGCCGATGGCAGCGTGCTTGATACGGGAGATGAGACGAGCCGTATGGTCTTCAGGCAGCGCCATTCGGCTTTCCTCGACGACCTCGCCGCGATGGCGCAAGAAGCGCGAGCGGATACCGCCTTGTCGCAGCGCATCGCCCGCAAGTACGAGATCAAGAATACGATGGGCTACTCGCTCAATGCCCTCATCGACTACGAAGACCCGTTCGACATCCTGGCCCACTTGATGATCGGCTCTGAAGGAACACTCGGCTTCATCTCCGAGATAACCTACAGGACGGTTCCAGATCCGCGACACAAGGCGAGCGCACTCGCATTTTTTCCCGACATCCGCGCTGCCTGTGATGCAGTGGCTCGCCTGAAGAGTGCGCCCGTCTCCGCCGTGGAGCTGATGGATTTTCGCTCGCTGTGCTCGGTGCGCGGCAAGCCGGGCATGCCTGCATCGCTGGAGACCATGCCCGAGGGGACCGCAGCGCTGCTGATCGAAGTGCAGGGCACGTCGGGCGCCGAGGCGGAGGCCCACGCCAATCAGGCGCGCTCCTCGATCGCCGAGATCCCGACGCTGGAGCCGCTTGCCTTCTCTGCCGATCCCCGCATCTGTGCGGCCTACTGGAAGATCAGGAAGGGTCTGTTTCCCGCTGTTGGAGCCGTGCGCGATACCGGCACGACTGTGATCATCGAAGACGTCGCCGTCACAACAGACAAGCTTGCCGACGCCGTTATCGACCTCGTAGCACTGTTTGAGAAGCACCACTATGACGAAGCGATCATCTTCGGTCATGCGCTCGAGGGCAACGTACACTTTGTCTTCACGCAGGGCTTCGAGACACCGCATGACATCGCACGCTATGGCGCGTTCATGGATGATGTGGCTGAACTGATCGTCGACAAGTACGACGGATCGCTCAAGGCCGAGCACTCGACCGGGCGCAACATGGCCCCGTTCGTCGAGATGGAGTGGGGAGCCGAAGCCTATCGCCTCATGCAGCGGATCAAGGTGCTGTTCGATCCACGCGGTATTCTCAACCCGGGCGTGATCCTCAATGATAATCCCAAGGTGCATCTGGCAAACCTGAAGCCGATGCCCGCCGCGCACGACATTGTCGACAAATGCATCGAATGCGGCTTCTGCGAAGCGACATGCCCATCGCGGGCGCTGACGTTGACACCGCGCCAACGCATCGTTGGTCTGCGCGAGCTGGCGCGGCTCAAGCGCGTCGGCGGCAACGTCGCCGTGTCGGCGAAGCCGCTTGAATCGGATTTCGCCTATCAGGGCGTCGACAGTTGCGCGGGCGACGGGCTCTGTTCGATCGAGTGTCCGGTCGGAATCGATACCGGGCAAGCGATGCGGACGATGCGGCAATCGCGGCATGGAGCAGCGGCGCATTTCATCGCGCGGCGCATTGCAGGGAACTTCGGTGCCGTGGCTGCAGGGCTGCGGATCGGTATGCTGTGTGCGGGTGTCATGCGTCGGTTGGTCGGCGACAGCATGCTATCGCGCACCTTTGGCGCGCTGCATCGAATCTCAGGCGGCCGCGTGCCGACCTGGCCCGTATCGATGCCGACCGTGGCGCCGCCCCCTTCGCCCCGACTGTCGACAGGTGCCGAGCGCGTCGTCTACTTTCCGAGTTGCGCAACGCGCGTTTTTGGCCCCGCACCGAACGATCCCGAACAAGCCACGGTGCCAGAGACGGTCCACAGTCTGTTGCACAAGGCGGGCTTCGACGTGGTCATGCCGGCCACGCTCGAAAAGCTGTGCTGCGGCATGCCGTTCAACTCCAAAGGGTTCCTCGACATCGCACAGGGAAAGCTCGATGAACTCGCGCAAGCTCTCAGGACGGCGAGCCGTGGTGGGGCAGATCCGATCATATTCGATACCAGCCCGTGCGCGATGCGGGCCAAGCAGGTGGCAAGAGGCGCCGGACTGAAAGTCTACGACTTGAGCGAGGCGATCGATGTGCTGGTGCTCGATCGAGTCGAGATAGCACCCTCCGACCAAGCGATAGCCATTCACACGACATGTAGCGCGCGTCGCATGGGGCTCGAGCCCGCCATGAACCGAATCGCCGGTCGGCTCGCCAAGACGGTCATTGTTCCGCCGGATATCCAGTGCTGCGGGGTTGCCGGCGACAAGGGCTTCAATTTTCCTGAGCTTAACGCCAGCGCGCTGCGGCACCTGAAGCGCTCGCTGCCGGATGACTGCGCGCGCGGTTACTCGACCAGCCGGACGTGCGAGATCGGCTTGTCCCAGCACGCGCAACGCCCCTATCAGTCGATCGCTTATCTGGCGGACCGCTGCACACGTGCAAAGTCGGACTCCAATTCTGGTTGAGCGATCAAGACCGCGGAAGTAGATGAACGATGGAAAAGCAATCTGGTAAGCCTCGTGTCGGCTTGTTCGCCACCTGCCTTGTCGATCTTTCGCGTCCGCAGGTGGGCTTTGCAGCCCTCCGGCTCCTGGAAGACGCGGGCTGCAGCGTCGAGGTGCCGCTCGACCAGACCTGCTGTGGCCAGCCAGCATTCAATTCCGGTGCCACCGGACAAGCCGCTGAACTTGCCCGTCAGCTGATTCGACAGTTTGAACCCTTCGATCATGTTGTCGTTCCATCGGGGTCGTGCGCTGCGATGATCAAGGTCCACTATGTGGAGGCGCTGGCAGACGATCCGGCCTGGTTGCCGAGGGCCGAGGCACTCGCAGCCAAGACCTGGGAGCTGATGAGCTTTCTCGTCGATGTGCGCGGCTATCGGCCGACCGGATTGGTGCTGGAGACGACTGCGACATATCACGATAGCTGTTCGGGCCTGCGCGAGCTGGGGATATCGAGGCAACCGCGCGATCTCTTGGCTGCCGTCGAGGGCCTCGAATTGCGCCCGCTACCGGGCAACGATGTCTGTTGTGGTTTCGGTGGAACGTTCTGCGTCAAGTACGCGGCCATTTCGAATGCCATCGTCGGCGAGAAGGCGGCCGCCGTCGAGGCGACCGGCGCCCGCCTGCTTCTGGGTGGCGATCTTGGCTGTCTCATGAACACCGCCGGCAAATTGTCCCGCGAAGGCTCCAGCGTGCGCGCTATGCACGCTGCGGAGGTGATCGCCGGGATGGGCAAAGGTCCTGCGATCGGCGAGGAGGGCTAGGCCATGCAGGCTGCAGGCTCATCCTTCAAGTCGCGTGCAGGCGCAGCTCTTGCCGACGCCACGCTGAAGTCGGCCATCGACAGGACAGCGGGAAACGCCGAGACAAAGCGCGCCGCGGCGGTCGGTGAGTTCCCCCAATTCGATGAAGCGCGCAAGCTTGGACGCCGGATCAAGGATCACGTCATCGTCCACCTCGAGCACTATCTTATCGAGTTCGAGCGCAATGCGCTGCGCTCTGGTGCCAAGGTGCACTGGGCTCGGACCTCGGAGGAAGCGAGCCGGATCGTCGTCGAGATATGCCGTTCTGCGGGTGCGAAGCGTGTAACGCGATCGAAGTCGATGCTTGGCGAGGAGATCGGTCTGCCGCACGCCCTGGAGGCAGCCGGCATCGAGCGCGTCGAGACCGATCTCGCCGAGCACATTGTCCAGCTCGCCGGCGAAACGCCGTCTCACATCGTCTGGCCGGCGATGCACAAGACACGCGAGCAGGTGGCGTCACTGTTCAATGAGAAGCACGCCTCGCCGCCTGCGAGCGAATCGATCCCGGATTTGGTGCACAGCGCGCGCCAGGACCTGCGCCAGAAGTTCCTGACGGCAGATGTCGGCATCTCCGGCGCCAATTTTCTCATCGCCGATACGGGGGCGGTCTGCACGGTCACAAACGAAGGCAATGCCGAACTGACGACGACCCCGCCACGCATTCACATCGTGACCGCGGGCATCGAGAAGCTGGTGCCGTCGATCGATCATGCATTTGCGCTGTTGCGGCTGCTCGTGCGTTCCGCGACCGGAGGCGATTTCACGCAGTATACCACCTTCCATTGCGGCCCGAAGCGGCCCGGTGATGCAGACGGTCCCGAGGAGTTCCATATCGTGCTGGTCGACAACGGCCGCACGCGAATGCTGGCTGAGGGGCTGGCGGCGATGCTGCGATGCATACGCTGCGGCGCTTGCATGAACCATTGCGTCGTCTATCGCCAGATCGGGGGACACGCCTATGGTGCCACCTATCCGGGCCCTATGGGCTCCGTACTCACTCCCGCCATCGATGGATTGGCAAACTCGCGCGATCTCCCCAATGCCTGCACCCTCAATGGTAAGTGTGCCGAGGTCTGCCCTGTCGAAATCCCGCTGCCTACGCTCTTGAGGGGATGGCGTGACCGGAGCTGGAAGGAGGGGCTGGAGCCGCTCACCGTCCGCACCGGCATTGGCATATGGGCCTATTTCGCGCGCCATCCGTTCTTCTATCGGCTGGCAACGGCTGTTGCCGTGCATTGGATGCGACTATTCCGCAAAGGCGGATGGATCGCCTGGATGCCGCTGGCTGGCGGATGGACACAGCACCGCGATTTTCCAGCGCCGCAGCGAGCCACCTTCATCGCAGCCTACAAGGCGATGCGCAAAGGAGCCCCAAATGACAACGGCACGTGAGCAAATTCTGCAGGCTGTTCGCGATGCATCGGGCCGGGGTGAGCACACGGCTGATAGTGTCGAACAAATTTTGCGCGAGTCGGAAATGCTGCTGGATGGCATCGACATTTGCCGGCCGGCGCTGCGGTTGATCGACATCGTGGACAGCTTCATGGCGCGTGTTTCTGGACCAAAGGTCGGAGCCAGCATCGACAGGATCGCGTCGCTGTCTCAGCTGCCGACCGCAGTTGCACGCTACCTGGCAGCGAATGCAAAGCCGGCCGCGATCACGTTGCAGCCGACTTCGCCGCTGCTCGGTCTCGATTGGGTGGCCGCGGGGGTGACTCCTGTTCGGGATCGGGATGATGGCGTCGTGGTCGGATTGGCGCGGTGGGGCATTGCAGAGACCGGTTCAATCGTCGTCCATTCCGCGCCCGACATGCCGATCCTGCACAACTTCCTCTGCAGCACGCACATTGTCGCCGTGCCGACGCAACGCATCCTGCGACATCTTGAGGATTATGCAGAGGCGGCGCGAATTGCCGGCGATCCTGCGCCGCGCAACGCCTGCCTGATCACCGGCGCAAGCGGCACGACGGACATCGAAGGCAGCCTCGTCAAGGGCGCTCATGGCCCACGCGAGCTATGCGTCATTTTGGTCGATGGCGTTGTGCAGGTATGAACTGAAGAGTTTCGCGTCCTCATGATCGCTGTCGAAGGCGTCGGCACTCGCCTTGTTTGCTCGAACGGAGCGTTCTGAGGGTGATGGCCACAACCGGAGCCAGGGATAGCAATCATGCTTGGTTGCGGGCTTGCCGACACCTGATTTGAACCGACAGGCTAAGCGGCTGAAATTGCTCATGCCGGACCGGTCGGCCGAAGCAGCGACCGCAATCAACATATTGATATTGATGAATAAAACTTAACGGCAGTGGTTGCGGGGGCAGGATTTGAACCTGCGACCTTCAGGTTATGAGCCTGACGAGCTACCGGGCTGCTCCACCCCGCGTCACCGTCTCTGCCGGTCCGGTAGATGGTTCGCGATGGTAGAACCCATGCGGCCATTATCCGGCAGGCGGGCCACTCAGGCGTCTCGATTGACGCCCTGGCCCGAAGTCAAAGGCCGCCTGCGGGAGGCGGCCTTCGGTGAGGGCTTATAGCACACTTCTTTGACATGTGAAGCCGCTGAGCCCCGTATTTTTTGCAGCCGCGTCGGCAGTCCGCATGACTGGAATTATCTGGCTATACTTCAGACGCTTAGCGCAATCAATTCGGCAGTATCTGGCTCGACGCGCGGGCGCCGTAGCCGTCATGCGTGCTCGCTCTCGCCGCCGGGAGCCGGCACTCTTTCGGATGCGCCATTTGCCTCCACTTGCGGAAGGCGCCTGCCGGATGACGCTGGTCACACAGCCGCTGTCAACATGTGCCGCACCCGATCGACCAAGTGTCGGAGACGGAACAGCCGTGAGCGGATGAGGCCGCAGCTACGGCTTGGGTGCGCCGGCGGCTGCGTTCGTCAGGCCATCGAGCGCCTTCGTCATGGTCGCGAGTACCTCGGCACGGTCGGTTATCGCATGTCGGCCGGCAAGGGCATCGGGAGCCGTGTAGCCAATCATCACCTTGCCGTCGGCGGTCTGCCAGGCGAGCACCTTCATCGGCAGGTCGAGACCGATCGTGGCGTTCGACTGCATGAGGGGCGTGCCGAGCTTCGGATTGCCGAAAATCAGCAACTCGCTCGGCGCAAGTTCGAGGCCGGCCGCGCGTGCGCCTGCGGCATGGTCGACGCGGGCGACGATCTTGATCCCCTTCTTCTCGAGCGCTGCAGCCAGGGCTTCGATCGTCTCCTTGACGCTACGCTGGCTCTCCTTGACGACGAGTTCACCGGCCGCGGCCACGGATGATCCGGTCAGACCGGATGTCAGCAGGCCGGCCGTTAGCAGGGCGGCGGCGGCAATCGCGCGGATCGAGACCCGTGCGCACGAAGTCCAGGACTGATTTCGGCTCGTCGTATGCATGGCGCGTCCGGTCTCCAGCTTCGCTGCTTGCGATCATCGATGTCGCGCCGCCATCGCACGTGCTGACGGCTGATCGTCCGGCAGGCTAGCTCAGTTCGTCGGCGCCTTGCGAGCGCGAACCACCGTGCTGACGAATTGTTGAAGGCGCGCCGCGGAGGCCGTCACGCCATTTCGCGCCGTTGCGTCGACAGCGTTCGAGGCGTCTCACGAGGCTGGTTCCCGTCGCGTGGGCTGGTAAAGCCCGTCCGGCTATTCCGCTGCTATTTTCGGCGGGGACGCTGCCGGATCGCCCTTCGTCTCGGCATTCGACCGCAGAAGGAAGTAGATGTTTCGCGCATAAATGAAGACGCCGAATTGCCCGATGATGATGACCGGATCGGCGCGATAGAAGCCGTAGGCGAGGACGAGAAGCCCGCCGAAGAAGCTGAAATACCAAAACGTCGCCGGAACGATCGATCGACGCGCGCGTTCGGACGCCACCCACTGCACGAACCAGCGGCCCGTGAACATCAATTGGCCGAACATGCCGATGCCGAGCCAAGCGCGGTCGAGCGGGGTCATGGCGCTCCACCAGCCCGAAAACTTGGCCATTATCGTTGCCACGTGGCTTGCGAGAAAATCCATGGTTCCGATGATCCCGGCTGTCCTGTCGGCGGTTGTCGTCGTGCCGAGGACGTTGCAACAAACATTGTGTCGTCAGCGCACGTGTCAGCGCTCGATCGAGGCGGACGTCGCTTCGATGTCGTCGGTAGCGGGGCGCGTGTCCGGCTGGGCGGCCGCCTCGCCGTTGTGTTCGGTCGCGAGCGGAACATTCGTCCGGCGCCTGAGCCAGCTGACACCCACCAGATCGTAGAGCCCGACCAGGGCGCGATTGAGGTTGTTGTACTTCGATACGCCCGCCTGGCGCGGCCGGTCGTTGACGGGGACGTAGGCGACTTCGTGGCCGTAGGTCTGGAACAGGGCCGGCAGATAGCGATGCATGCTGGTGAAAAATGGTAGCCGCAGGAAGGCATCGCGCCAGTAGGCCTTGATGCCGCAGCCGGTGTCGGGACACTCGTCCTTGAGTACGGCGTCGCGGATTTTGTTGGCGGCTTTCGACGCCCAACGCTTGGAGCCGGTGTCCTTGCGGCTGGTCCGCCAGCCATTCACCAGCGCCGGACCGCATGTGCCGGGGCTCGCCAGCCTCGCGACCAGTTTCGGGATGTCGCGCGGGTCGTTCTGTCCGTCGCCGTCCATGGTGGCGACGACAGCACTACGCGCCGCGGTAATCCCCGACCGCAATGCTGAACTCTGTCCACTTCTCTTGTCGTGGCGGAGGTAGCGCAGTCCAGGATGGCGGCCGTCGCGGATCAGCGCTTTCACCTCGTCACCGGTCGCATCGGTGCTCGCATCGTCGACCACGATCACCTCGGCCAGCATGGCCGGGGGGACCTCTTTGTAGGTTTCCTCGACCAGCCGGCCTATATTTCCGGCCTCGTTCAGGGCCGGGATGACGACAGAGATTCGCATGACTTTCCTTCGGTCGCGGTTCTTTACGCCCAATTGGCCGAGCCTGGGGCCGATACGCGACGGGCCGGAGACTACCAGTCTTCCCGAGCGCGCCTCAACCTAGTAAACGACTGCCAGACGCGGCCGTGGCGAAAGAGCCGCAGGGCTGCCGTCCTCGCGGAATGTGGCGGCGGGAGAACGCGAAACGATGAAACGCGCCGGACAAGACTGGGTCGGACGATCTTCTGGCGGACCAATCACGCAGCCGATCAACGGCTTCGGTGGCTCTCGGAGTGATGCGCGCTGGGTGCTGGCGATGCTGGTGGGGCTGGCAGCGCTGTTGGCCGCGCGGATCGCAGCGCTCTCAATCAATGGCACCGACCTGTTTTTCGACGAGGCGCAATACTGGTCGTGGAGCCTCGTGCCGGATCTCGGCTACTATTCCAAGCCACCGATGATCGCATGGCTGATCCGCGGCTCGACCGAGGTCTGCGGCGTCTCCGAATTCTGCATCCGGCTGCCGTCGCCCATTCTTCATACGCTGACAGCTCTCGCCGTCTTCGCGCTAGCCCGGCGTCTCTACGATACGGTGACGGGCGTCCTGTCGGCGCTGGTGTTCGCGACGCTGCCGGGGGTTTCGCTTTCGGCCGGCATCATCTCGACAGACGTGCCTCTGCTGCTCGGCTGGGCGCTGGCGCTGTTCGCCTTCGTCGCTCTGCGGGACACGAGATCGTGGTGGCCGGCGCTGCTGTTGGGCGTGGCGCTCGGGTTCGGTCTCAACGCGAAATACGCGATGATCTGGTTCGCGCTTTGCGCGGCGGTCTATCTGGTTGCGACGCCGGCCGATCGCCGGCTCGTCCGCGATGTGCGGCTGTGGTTCGCGGTCGCCGTCGCGCTCGCGCTGATCGCGCCAAATCTCTGGTGGAACCTCGAGCACAAGTTCGCGACGTTCGCCCATACGGCGGACAACGCGAAGTGGGATGGCGCGCTTCTCAATCCGCTGAAGGCGCTGGAGTTCTTCGGCGCCCAGTTCGGTGTGTTCGGTCCGGTGCTTTTCGCCGCTCTCGGCGTGATCACGTGGCGTGCCTGGCGCGAGGGCATCCCCGCGGCGGACCGGCTGCTGCTCGCGTTCTCGCTACCGGTCGTCATCGTCATCACGCTGCAGGCTCTGGTGTCGCGCGCGCATGCCAACTGGGCGGCGGTGTCCTATGTCGCGGCGACAGTGCTCGTCACCGCAACCATGCTGCGCAACCTCGATTTGCGCTGGCTGCGCGGGTCGATGGCGCTGCACGTGGCACTGATGATGGTGCTGATCGGTGCGACCGCATATGCTGGCCGGTTCGCGCTGCCATCGGGTGTCGATCCGTTCGCGCGGACGCTCGGCTGGCGGGCGATGGCCGATGCAACTCGCGCCACCCTCGATGCGGCGCGGAGGCAGGGCAAGCCGTTCAATTCGGTTCTGACCGACGATCGCGCCGTGACGGCCGAACTTCTCTACTACATGCGCGAGGAGGCGACGCCGGTTTATGCATGGCGTGGCGGCCCTGGGCGCCCGAAAGATCACTATGAGCTGTCGCGCTCCTTTACGCGTAATGCTGGCGAGCCGGTGCTGCTGGTAGGCGTCGGCGATCCGAAGGAGAACATTCTGGCGCGCTTCGCGTCGGTGCGTCTGATAGAGTCACGCAAGGTCAGGGCAGGAGCGGGCAAGCCTCGCGTCGTCACGTTCCATGCCCTGGAGGGATATCGGGAAAAATGACAACGGCCGATAAGAAGCCGAACAGCACCGGGCTCCAGCCGGAGCATGATGCGCCAACGCCGCCACTTTCGGAAGCCTTCGTCCTCCTCGACAACAGCTCGAGCGACGGCGGCCGCTCGCTCTTGTTCCAGGAGCCGATCGAGGTCATCGTGGCCGATCAGCCCGAAGACGTCATGACGGCGATCTGGCGGCTCGAGGCCGCGCGCGGTGCCGGGCACCACATTGCGGGCTTTCTCGCCTACGAACTCGGCTATGTGCTGGAGCCGAAGCTCGCCGGCTTGATGCCGGCGGCGCGGCGCGTACCTCTGCTGTGGTTCGGCGTCTACGACAAGCCCTGCGAGATGACCTCGAACGAGGTCGCCGAATGGCTCGACACCCACACGCTCAGTCACACCTATGGCTTCTCGAACGTCGCCCTCGCCTGGGATCGCGACGCCTACCTTGAACGATTCAACCTCGTCGAGGAAATGATCCGTGCCGGCGATATCTATCAGCTCAATCTCACGTTCAAGGCGCGCTTCGAACTTTCGGGCTCGCCGCTCGCCTTCTACCGCGATATGCGCCAGCGCCAGCGGGTCGCCTATGGTGCAATCGTCGATACCGGTGCGGCAACCGTCTTGTCGGCGTCTCCCGAACTCTTCATCGAGCAGCACGGCCGCATGATCGAGACGCGACCGATGAAGGGGACTGCGCCGCGCGCCGGTCGCCTCGAGGCCGACAAGGAGGAACGCCGCCGCCTCGCAACCGACATCAAGCAGCGCGCCGAGAACTTGATGATCGTCGACCTCATGCGCAACG
>JAGRKS010000199.1 GCA_020442185.1 Hyphomicrobiaceae bacterium | reverse complement strand
GCCTGGGTGCCGGAATAATCGAATTCACAGGCTTGCCCGATGATGATCGGACCCGCACCGATGATGAGGATGGACTTGATGTCAGTTCTTTTCGGCATATCGGGGCCGTTTCATATGCGAGCCGCGGGCGTTTGGCTACAGCGTGTTGCGAAATCAGGGCGATTTTGGTTGGCGCGTGGCCGTCGGCCGCAGGGCTGAACGATTCCGCCCGGACGGTCGGGACAGGGTCGGCGTGCCTCTTCCTCATCGGGCGAATGCCCTCGGGCGGCCACCCGGGGCGAGTGGTCGGCGTTTGTGCCGGCGCGGCTACTTCACATCTGCGGGCGGCTCGATCTTGATATCCGTCGGATAACTATAATCCTGGCGAACGAACGGACGATCTGGGTTGCCCTCAGGCGCCACGACCGAGCGTGCCGGCAGCCCCGTCGTCGGGTCGACGTAGACGATCCGGATAGGGCTATTCTTGGGAGCGGTCTTGTCCTCCATGGCCTGATAGGCCGAAAGCTGCCGGCCGTCGACCGAAACGATGCCCAAGCAGTCGAATTTGGACATCATCTTCGGCGCCTCGACAACTGTCTCACGCACGATCTTGGCGATTTCCTCGGTGTCCTCGAGCGGTAAGGCCTGCCACCCCGACCCATTCGTGACCCACGCGCGTGGCCCGACCAGAATGGTTTCCGTGGCAGCCGGATCGACCACAGCCTTGACCCGCTGGTGCATGCGGTCAGGCAGCTGATAATCGACGTTCATATGAACGACACCGCGTTCGTTGATCATCATGGCCTTGAGACGGAAGGCGCTACTGTTGCGTTGTTTGGCGAATGCATCCGCCACCTGCTGGCTGCACAAGTTGTCAGAGCCGGTTTCGCCGGCAGTCGCAGGCGCCGCCGTCGCGATAGCCGCGATCGCAGCGAACGAAACGGCCGCCGCGGTTTGGGCCCGGGAGCGGATGCCGGCGCGGATGTTGGCGCGGATGTCGAGTGGTCTCATTTGCTACTCCGGTCTTCTGGCGGTGCTGCCGCCGTTGTTCTCGTTGGCAACGGAAACGAGCCGGGACGGACCGGCGGCATCCGGGCCGGCGGCGACATCCCCGCGATAACGGCCGCGCGAAAGCCGCTACGCAATCAAGTCCCCCGATCATGTCCCCCTGATGATATCTCGCGGTCAAGGTGCGCGCGTCGCGGGCCCGCCAATCGGCGCGTCCACGGCAATATTTTCGGGATAGCTGTAGCGGGCATCGAAAACCGCCGGTGCCTTGCCGTCGGACTGCGCCACGACGTTACGCAGCGGCAGCCCCGATTCGGCATCGACATGAATGGTCCGCGTCAGCGGCGGCTGGCCGTCTTTCGGCGCTCCAGGGCTCGCTTCCGTGCGGTAGACCCGCACGGTGCGGCCGTCGACTGATTGACTGCCGGCACATTCGAAGGACGCTGTGATCGGCTGCGGCGCGACGAGCGTTTCGTGGACATGGGACGTGATCGACTGCGCGAACTGCGGCTTCAGCTCTTCCCAGCCACCGCCCATCGTGCCCCAGGCCCATTTGGCAATCGCAATCGTCTCGATCGGTGCGGGATGGCCCGGTGCCGTGACTGTCTGATGCATGCGGTCGGGCGTCTGGTAGTCGATCTTCATCTGCGTCTCACCCTGCGGCGAAGCGCTCGTGACCTCGAGCCGATAGCCTTTGGTGGCGCGCTGCTTGGCGAACGCCGCCTCGACCTCGGGACGGCATTCCTTCGCGGCAGCGCCGGTCACGCCGGCGACGCACGCCGCAACCGTCGCGATCGCCGCTGCCATGAGTGTCGTACGCATGTTTCGTCCCTTCGTTTCGACGCGCTCGAGCGGCGCGCCTTTTGTTGTCCTGTCGCCATCGGCCCGGCTCGGCCGCTGGTCGGTGTGTCGCGTCTCCGCCAAGCGAGCCATCCTCGCAGCACGCCCGAGGATTTCCGCCGTCACGATTTGCGCTGCATCTGCTGCATCTGGCGGCGCATCTCCTCGCAGGCGTCCGGGCGTTGCGTGCGCGGGGTGAAGACGATGAAGTCGGCGAAGGTGGCGGTCGGCGGTTGTGGGTCCATGTAGGCGGCGGGGTCGGTCATGCCGTCGCGCACTTCGACATGCAGCACCGTCGTAATCTCGGCTTCTGGAATGCCGCGCGCGGCCATGTACCAAGCAACCCCCCGGTCCCGGCGAACATGGCCGTTGCCCGCGATGAGGAAACCGCCTTTCCATTCACCGACCGACATCATCGCGTCGGCCATCCGCGCGTCGCGCAGACGCTGCACCCGGCTCATTGCCGGTATGCCGGTCTCCGGCATCATGTTGCAATGCCCGTCCCGGATCTCGACGGCAAGCCCTTCCGCGGCGGCGGCGGGCAGCGGACGATCGAGCGCGAGCGCTGACGCAACCCCCTCGCCCAGCGCGTCGAACCCGTCCTTCGAAACGGCGCGATTCTCGGTGCGCGGAGGACTGGCCGGCTTCAGCACCAACTGATCGTAAAGGGCCTGGGCAATGATCGGCGCATAGATCGCATAGTCGGGCCAGCCGAGCCGGTCCCACTTCAGCATGCGCCCGAAGTCGTCGGCGGTTCTTGGCCGCGGCACCTTGGCCTTGCGGCCGTAGAAGCGGTCGAGATCGTCATTCTGGTCGCTCGTCAGCATCTCGAGTGCAACGATGTCGGCCTGCGGCGCGCCTTCGACGAGGCGAGCGCCGCGCAACTTCGAAACGGTGCGGATGGCCCAAGCCTGCAACGCGTGATGGTCCGGATTGTCGTGGACCTCGCCGAGCAGGATGAACCGCGATTTGGCGAGCGCCGTTCCGTAGTCCTGCGCCGAGACGAACCCGTTGGCAGCGCGCGACCAGATGCGGCCCACGAGCGGATGGGACGTGTCGAGTTTCGACTGCCAGGCGGTCGGAAACTGCGGCACGTTGCGATTGTCGGCGCTGGCGGGAATGACCGAGGTGACGGTTGCGGCCACAGCAAGGACCGCTGCCATGAGGGACGAGGTGTACCCCGAACGCGCCGCATCGCGGGCCACCGGCACTGCCGAACGTCGGCGGATGGCGCCTGCCAGGACGATCGAGGCACCAGAGGCCGCCGCACCGACGCAATCACGACGCCGCAAATCATCACGCTGCGCCTGGCTCACTCCGCTGCAATCCTCGCCTTGCCTCATCGTCACGCTCAACCTCGTCCACCGTCGCCAAGTCTGCCGCCTCCGGGCGCGCCGGCCGTCAGCGCTCGGGCTCAGGGGACACGCCGCGCGCCGCGCGCATCAAGTTGGCGAAGCGCCGGAACAGGTAATGGCTGTCCTGCGGGCCGGGCGACGCCTCGGGATGGTGCTGCACCGAGAATACGGGGCGGCCGGCCAATCGGATGCCGCAGTTCGTGCCGTCGAACAGCGAGACGTGCGTTTCCTCGACGCCTGTCGGCAACGAATCGCGATCGACGGTGAAGCCGTGGTTCATCGACACAATCTCCACCTTGCCGGTGGTGAAATCCTTGACCGGATGGTTGGCGCCGTGATGGCCCTGGTGCATCTTCTGGGTCTTGCCACCGAGCGCGAGCGCGAGCATCTGGTGGCCGAGGCAGATGCCGAACACCGGCAGGCCGCTCTCCACCAACTTGCGGATCTCGGGCACCGCGTAGGTCCCCGTCGCCGCCGGATCACCGGGGCCGTTCGACAGGAAAACGCCATCAGGCTTGCGCACCAGGATGTCGTCCGCCGAAGTCGTGGCCGGTACCACCGTCACCCGGCAGCCGGACGAGGCGAGACACCTCAGAATGTTGCGCTTGAGGCCGAAATCGACCGCGACAACGTGGAATTCCGGGGTCGCGAGCTTGCCGTAGCCTTCGCCCCATGCCCAGCGCGTTTCGTCCCAGGTATAGGTTTGCCCGGCCGTCACATCCGGCACCAGATCCGCGCCCAGAAGCCCCGGCCAGGCGCGCGCTTCGTCCGCCAGCGCGCCGACGTCGAAGCGGCCCGCTGGATCGTGCGCGATGACGGCGTTCGCCATGCCCTTTTCGCGGATCAGCGACGTCAGCGCTCGCGTGTCGATGCCGCCGATTGCAATGATGCCGCGAGATTTCAACCACTGGTCGAAATGTTCCATCGCACGATAATTGGACGGGTCCGTGATCGAGGCGCGTAGAACCGCGCCACGAACGCCCGAGCGGCTCGCAAGGTTCGACGTCTCCGTATCCTCGACATTCGCGCCGACGTTACCTATGTGCGGAAACGTGAAGGTGACGATCTGCCCGGCATACGAGGGATCCGTCAGGATCTCCTGATAGCCGGTCATCGCCGTGTTGAAGCAGACTTCGCCGACGGCATGCCCGACGGCACCCATGCCTTGGCCCTCGATGACGGTGCCATCGGCAAGCAAGAGGCGAGCGGTATTGGATACCTCCGCCCAGGGCGGCGGTAATGAGCGGTTCTCAACTTCGGTCATTTCAACTCCAGCGGGAGCCCGGCGACAAGGTCGGCCTCGTGGTTCGTTCGGCGTGCCGCAACCGCCGAGAGGCGAAATATGGCGATCGGGGGCGAAACGCGCGAAGAACCGCGCGATATCGACCGGAGCCTCGGATATGGTCCAGTCGGCGCGTCGCGGCAAGGCTCGTTACGGCTCGTCCGGCCCCGGTGATCGGCGCGGACGGTAGAAGAAGGTGGCCGCCGGGTCAATCTCGCTCAGGGGATTGGCCGCTATGCGGATCTGCTGGGCTCTCGGGGACTGGCAAGCTCCCGGAAACGCGCAGGCCCCGAGAATTTGGCACACACGGGTGACCTGGCCCACATAGCGCAAAATGGAACCGCAGGATCCCTCATCCGCCACCTTGAAAGGTAATCTCGGGCGGCGGCCGGTGCCCACGGCCCCGCGGATGGCCAGCGGCGCGCCGACCGTCATTGGTTTTTGCTTTGGGACAAACAAGGCCGCCATCGAGGCCGATGGTTGAAGCATGCCCCGGAGCGCACTACACCGTTGGGCAACGGGGATGGCCCGACGCTCATACCCCATCCGGCAAGGAGAACTCGACACCATGCGCGAGCGCATTCAGCAAGCCATGAAAGATGCAATGAAGTCCGGCAACAAGCGGCGCGTCTCGACGCTCCGTCTCGTCACAGCCGCGATCAAGGACCGCGACATCGCCGGCCGCGTCGACGGCAGCGGGCAGAGCACCGGCCGCGAGCGCGTCGAGGACGGCGAGGTGCTCGCGCTGCTGCAGAAAATGATCAAGCAACGCCGCGAATCGGCAACGATCTATCAGCAGAACGGTCGCGCCGAACTCGCCGATCAGGAACTGGCCGAAATTGCCATCATCGAGGAGTTCCTGCCGAAGCAGATGGACGTCGATGAAACCCGCGCCGCCTGCCAGGAGATCTTGAAGGAACTCGGGCCGTGCGGCCTCAAGGACATGGGGCGTGTCATGGGGGCCTTGAAGGAGCGCTATACGGGCCAGATGGACTTCGGCAAGGCGAGCCAGATCGTCAAGGACGAGTTGAAGTAAACCGATCGGTTCGCGGCAGGGGCTCGGCCAGGGTCGCGCCTCAGCTGCGAATGGTGCGTTCAGCCCCGAGAACGAGCGCGGGAGTTTCCGGCCACGAACCGCCCCCGCGCAGTAGCCCATCCGGCACGTCGAACAGTGCCGGCAAACCGCCGACGAGGCCGCTGACGTGCCCCCTCCCTTTCGACCACTGGCGATCGACGCCTTTGCCGAAGCCGTCGCCACCTATGCGTGGCGGCGGCCCGTGTTGCGTGTCGACATGCACCACACCTGGTTTCCGGCGCACGCCGATTGGCAGGGGGAGCCGAGCGTTCGCGCCATGGCGACCTATCACACCCGCGATCGTGGTTTCGAGGACATCGCCCAGCATGTCACGATCGCGCCAGATGGTCTGATCTGGACCGGCCGCGATTGGAACAAGACGCCGGCCAGCATCGGCTGCAACATGAACCCCGGCGCGTTCATGTTCGAGGCGGTCGGCAATTTCGACATCGGCAATGACGAGCTTGCCGGCGCCCAGCGCGACGCCGTGATCGCGGTCATCGACATCGTCCAACGGCGCTTCGCGTTGCCTGTGCAGGCGTTGTTGTTCCATCGCGAGGTGCCGCAGACGATCAAGACCTGTCCCGGCACGTCGATCGAAAAGCTCGACATCCTGCGTGCGGTGGCTCGACGCCGCAGCACGTTGCTGAGCGGACGAGAGGGGCTCAGCTGACGCGATTGGCTCAACGTATGAAAGTGGCGAGCACGAGCCGCAACGGCAACTTGATCAGTGCCGTGACGAGCCCCATGACAACGAGGAAACCGAAGATCGCTTCGGGCACGCCGGTCGCGGAGCGCGGTGCGCGAACGAGCTTCAGGAGACCGCGGCCGAACCAATAGAAGGTATACGCCGCGATGCGCGCAACGCCGCCCGCTACGCGGCGAAGCGTGCGCAAAGAAACGTGGCTCAAGAGTTCCGCGGTCAGGTTGACGATGGCTTCGACGACGACGGCCATTGCCGGCCTCCAGTGTGTTGATCCATGTCCATTGGTCGCGGAAGCATCGCGGCAGGTTCAATCCGTAGAATGGCCCGTAGAATTGGCCGTGGGATTGGCCGCTCGGCCGACGATCGCAGCGGCCACGGAGCGCGGCAGAACGGCGACTATGCTGAGGATCACCAGTACGGCGACATAGCGGGGGGGCATTGTCGTCCCGGTGCTTTCGAGAAGAGCCGCATCGAACAATGACCGGAGAAGTTGGGTCAGAGCCAACCCCGCCGCCACGACAAGAATTGCAGCAAAAAATGAGCGCCAATCGCAATCCTCGAAGTCCAGAATTCGGGGGAATTCGTCGCGAAGTTGGCGATCGATCCACAGCGCCAGCACGAGTGGACCTGCGAACATCACCCCGGCAATCGCGAAGGTGATCATGGGTGCGGCAGCGACCGCCTCCGGCATCAGCTTCTCGCCCGGGACTTGCGCGATGCGAACAATTTTGTCCGCCGCGGGCAACATCGCGACGCCGATCGTATATGTGATGGCATGCATGCGCAGATGCTCATAAATACCCATTTGAATCTCCCTTGGGTTGGCTGCCTCAATAGTCGCTCGTCGTGCCCAATGGGTTCGATGCGCTGTGCTGCGCCGCTGCCACGCCTGTGGATTACGGGCATTGATTACCTTGAGAACAGGATGTGAACCTGGCCCAGAGTGCGAATCATCTATCGGTCTAGCTCGACGAACCTGCACTTTGCTCGCGAGGCCCCTGCGCCATGCGCTATCCGCCGCATCTGCTCGACGAGATCCGCGCTCGCCTCCCGGTGAGCGGCGTCGTCGCGCGCAAGGTGGCACTCAAGAAGAAGGGCCGCGAATACGCCGGCCTCTCGCCGTTCAAGTCGGAAAAGACGGCGTCGTTTTTCGTCAACGACCAAAAGGGCTTCTACCATTGCTTCGCGTCGGGTGAGCATGGCGATATCTTCACGTTCCTGATGAAGACCGAGGGATTGAGCTTCCCCGAAGCCGTCGAGCGGCTGGCCGAGGAGGCCGGTGTTCCGCTACCCGCCAAGACCGAGCGCGACGAGCAGCGCGAAGACGACCGCGTTCGCCTCTACCGGCTGCTGGAAACCGCCCAGGCCTACTTCGAGACCGCCCTGAAGCGTCCGGAAGGCGCGGAAGCCCGCCGCTATCTCGCCCGCCGCGGCCTAGCGCCCGAGACGATCACGCGGTTTCGCCTCGGGTATGCGCCGAACTCCCGCTCCGCGCTCAAGGAGCATCTATCGAACGCCGGCTTCACCGCCGACGACATGGCGCGGTCCGGCATGTTGATATCAGGCGACGACATCCCGGTTGCCTACGACCGCTTCCGCAACCGCGTGATGTTCCCGATCACCGACCTCAAAGATCGCGTCATCGCCTTCGGCGGCCGCGCGCTCGATCCCGACCAGCCGGCCAAGTACTTGAATTCGCCGGAGACGCCCCTTTTTCACAAGGGCCATGTGTTGTTTAACGCGGCGCGTGCCCGCCCCCTCGCCTTCGAGCGCGAGCGGCTGATCGCCGTCGAAGGCTACATGGACGTGGTCGCGCTCGCGGAAGCTGGCTTCGGCGAGGCCGTGGCGCCGCTCGGCACCGCACTCACCGAGGACCAGGTCAAGCTGATGTGGCGGATGGTGCCCGAGCCGATCCTCTGCTTCGACGGTGACAGCGCCGGCCGCAAGGCCGCCCACCGGGCGATCGAAACCGTGATGCCGAACCTGCGCCCTGGCATTTCCGTCTCGTTCGCGTTCCTGCCCGATGGGCTCGATCCCGACGACCTGATCCGCCAACAGGGCGCGGCCGCTTTCGAAACCGTGCTCGGACGCGCCAGGCCGCTCGCCGAGGTGCTGTTCGAGCGCGAGTGGCTGGCCGGCGAGTGGACGACGCCCGAACGGCGCGCGCGCCTCGAGCAGCGCCTGCGCGAGATCGTCGCAACGATCGCGGACGCCGCCGTCCGCGATCAGTACGAGCGCGACATGCGCCAGCGGCTCTATGCGATGTGGGGTCGCAGTGGCGGCGGAGCACCGCGGTGGGACAGCGCTGGCCGCGGCCCGGCCCAGGCGGCACCCGCCAGCCGCAACAGGCCCGGCTACGCCCCAGCCGCGGCACGTGGCTTCAGGCAACAGCCCAGCAAACCCGGCATGCGCGGAGCCACCCCGCCGCCGCCGCGGCCAACCGCATCCGAAAGCCTGAGAGCGAGCGCGATGGTTGCCGGCGAAGCCTCCGCGCCGCCCTATCGCGAAGTTCTGCTGCTCAGGACCTTGCTCGTCCACCCCTGGTTGATCGACGATCAGGCCGAGGCTCTCGCAGGTCTGACGTTTACGTCGGAACCCCTGAATCGGCTGCGCGATGCGCTATTATCGGCACAAGCCCAGGACATTCCACTTGACAGCTCCAGTTTGCGCACCCAATTGGACGCTTTGGGTGTAGGCCGGATCGTGGATCTGGTCGACCGGTCCCTCACGCACCATAGCGACAAGTTCGCAGAGCCCGACGCGACCCGTGACGAGGTGGAAGTTGGCTGGCGCCACACCCTCGCGCTCCACGAGCATCATGTGGATCTCCGTCAGGCCCTCTTGGCCGCCGAGCGTGAATGGCGAGAGGACGGCAACGAGACGGCGCTGGCTCGAATCTGCGAGATCCAGCGTCAGATTGCGTGCGTGAACGAGCTTGGGGGGCTCGAGAGCGATGGCAGCCAGCACGGAAGCCAAAACGGAAACCAGAACGGAAGTCCGAATGGACGATAGACGGGGCTGCAACGCGCCTTCCGCCCACTGGCCGGAAACCTGCGTCTTGGCCCGCTCCCGCTCCCGCCGCGTCAGGTGCTGACCCGCCCCCGCGCACCCGACCAAGCCCCATGGGCACAACTTCACCGGAAACCGGACGAACAACATGGCGAACGCAAAGACCGAGGATACAGCGACTGCTGGGCAGGATACCGCCGAGCGCGACAGCCCGCTGCTCGATCTCTCGGACTCCTCCGTCAAGAAGTTGCTGAAAACGGCGAAGACGCGCGGCTACGTCACGCTCGACGAGCTTAACGCCGTGATGCCGTCGGAAGAAGTCTCGTCCGACCAGATCGAGGACGTCTACGCGATGCTCTCCGACATGGGCATCAACGTCGTCGAGAACGACGAGGCTGAAGAGGCGGCCGAAGGCGAGGAGGAACTCGTCGAGGAGGAGGAAGGCAACCGCGCCATCACCACCCAGGCGCTTCCGGCCCGTTCCGAGACCCGCGCCGAGCCGACCGAGCGGACCGACGACCCCGTCCGCATGTACCTCCGCGAAATGGGCTCGGTCGAGTTGCTGTCGCGCGAGGGCGAAATCGCCA
>JAGRKS010000198.1 GCA_020442185.1 Hyphomicrobiaceae bacterium | reverse complement strand
GCCACGACCGCTTCTTCCTCGATCGACTGGCGACGCACATTCTCGCCTTCGAAGGCGATAGCCACGTCGAATGGTTCGAAGGCAACTTCGCTTCCTATGAAGAGGACAAGAAGCGCCGCCTCGGCGATGCCGCCGTCGAGCCCCACCGCATCAAGTTCCGCAAGTTCGAGCGTTAGGCGCGATTAATCGGGAGCCCTGCGGTTCCTTGCCGCGAATAGAGCCATTCGGTTCCTTGCCGCGAAGAGGAGTGACGGAGGCTTCAGCGCATTGCGCGAATATTCCGTGATGCCTTCGCCGTCGCTCGTCAGCAGTTCGTAGAGCTTGGTGTTCAGAAACAGCTTCTCCCTGCCGATCTTGATTTCATGGAGAACACCGGCGCCGACGATGGTCTTGAGTTGTCCTGAGGCCGTTTGGCGCTTGGCGATGCCGGCATCGACGAGATCGCTGATGCGGCAATAGGGCTGCGAAAACAGTATGTCGAGTAACTCCCGCGAGACGAGTTTCGGTTCGATTGAGCGGAGGAATTGTGCAGCATGCTCTCTAAGGATTGAGATCCGGTGGATCTTGATTTCGGCTCGCGCGGCGGAGACCCTGATGGCGTTCAACACGTAGATGATCCATTCGGTCCATTCGCTACCCTCGGTGACCAAGCGGAGGCCGCGGTAGTATGCGCTCCGCGTCTCCAACAATTCGCGACTGAGATAGAGGATCGGCCAAGTTAGCAATTCTTCTTCGATCAGAAAGAGAATGTTGAGGATGCGTCCCGTTCGCCCGTTTCCGTCACTAAACGGGTGGATCGCCTCGAACTGATAGTGCTGGACGGCCAAGCGCACCAACGGATCGATGTCGGTCGCCTCGTGAATAAAGCGTTCCCAGTTGGCAAGTTTCGCCGCGATTAGGTCCGCGCCCACCGGCGGTGTGTAGATGATCTCGCCGGTTGCCTTGTTGGTCAAAGTCGTGCCTGGAACGCGGCGAATCTCGGCATCATATCCCTTGATGATGCTGCACATCTCGATCGCCAATCGGGTCGAAACGGGTCGCTCGCCGAGTTTGCGGTATCCTGAATAGAGTGCGTCCCGATACCGTAAGGCCTCCTTCGTGGCAGGATCGGCGTCGGCGTCGCGCAATTGGCTCTGCTGGAACAACTTGTCTTCGGTCGTTACGATGTTCTCTATCTCGGAGGAATCCTTGGCCTCGAATAATGCGAACGAACGGATGAGAATATCAGGGTTCGGCAGCTGACGCGCCTCGGCGTTGAGCTTGGCGAGAGCCGCTCTAGCCTCGATGCAAGCCTTGAGCACAGCCCTCGACTCGATCTCACCAGGTGGCGGCAAGTCGGGAAGGTCATTGAAGGGTTTGGTCGGATCAAACATTTTGGCACATATGTCGAAGAATTCGGTTTTCGTCGACATATATACACGAACATGTTGACGCCATCGACATGTTTGCCCTCATATGTCCGCGTTTGTGGGGTCTTTCGACATATTGATTGACGGCCGGGCGCATGGGGTACGGACGCGCCAGTGGTTGGGATTTTGAGCGTGCGGGGGGACGCCGCATCATGGAACATACGGGGTACTTAGCGGACGTCGCGGTTCCATCTCGTCCGCACGAGGACGCGCCCAACGAACCCGACATAATGGGTCCGCCGCCAACCGTCGTGACCCTCGTGCACGGCACGTTTGCGTCCGGCGCTCCGTGGACCCAGGACGGTTCGATCCTGCGCCAGCAGATCGCTGCGGAACTCGGCGAGCATGGCCGCGAGGTTCGCTACGATGTCTTCGAATGGTCGGGCCGCAATACGCACAGCGCTCGCGTCAAGGCCGGCTACGAACTGGCCGAGCACATACGGGAATTGCGCCAGCGCTATCCCCTTTGCCGGCACTTCATCGTTGCCCACAGCCACGGCGGCAACGTGGCGCTGCTCGCCCACAAGCATCTGCCGGTTGCGCTGCACGCTCTCGGCGTTGCGACCCTCGGCACACCCTTCATGCACGCGCGGCTCGACGAAGCCATCGCCGGCCACTCGCTCGACGAACTCATGGAAAAGGCCCCCCGCCACGTCGAAGGCGTCTCGAGCTTCTTCAGCTGGTTCGTTGGCGTGCCGTCGGCGATCTATTACGACCGAGCGCTCTCGGGCACGGCCTACAATGATTGGTACTGGTTCGCCGGAGCGGCATTGGCAACGGGATTGCTTGCCGGGCAGGTCATGCGCTTCGTCTATCCATACATCGCCAGGACGTGGCATCGCTTCGGTGGCAGGCGCATGGCGGTCCGGCTCGCCAATGCCGTCGGCTTCGCACCGATGCCGGCGACCCACATTCTGAGCTTTATATATCCCGGTGACGAAGCCGGCCGCCTGCTCGATGCACTCGAAGTGACGACCTGGGCGCCGACCCGCGCCATACGCTTCATCAAGGAACACGCGAGCCTCGTCGGCGGCGGCATGTTCCTGTTCGTGATCGTGGCTGCCATTGCGACCACGATTGCCGAAGACTTCATCACGTTCGACGCCAAGATGGTCGAAGACTATGTCACCTCGGGCTTTGCTTACGTCATGGTGGCGGGCATCTACGCACTGATCGCGCTGATGGTGCTGCGTTACGTCCTGTCGATCCTGCGCGGGCACCCGGCTGGCTTCGGCTGGGAGCGGCCCTCGATCCATGCGCATGTCGAAATCGGCGCCGAGCCGGTCGCGGACGTTCCCGTCGCGCTGTCCAATGCTCACCAGGAGGTGCCGTTCAGCGCTGGCGAGGATGCACGCCGCGGCCTTCGTCACAGTGGGCTTTATGAGGACAAACGCATTCTGAAGGCACTGGCCTTCTGGATCGCGCACGTGCGGTGATCGCGGGACCCGACGACGACCGGGCGCCGGCCCGCGATGCAGGTGACGAGCCTGCTGCCACTCCGTGGCACTGGACTGGCGGGCGGCATGGCAAGGTGCCTCGGCCGTGCCTCATCCGCGCCTGATTTGGACCGTCTCAATCGGACTGGATGCGGTGCGGGGGCTCGGATCTCTGGGGGAAGCATGACGCCGGACAGGCAAGCGCGGTCAGACGCCTACAAGGGCGGTCCGCTCGATCCCAACACACCCGACAACGTCGCGCGCGATACGGCCGCGCATGCCATGTCGAATTGGATTGCCGCGTTCGTCTCCCTCATCGCCCTGGTCTTCTCCGCGTTCAGCCTCTGGGAGACGTCACTGAAGCAGCCGGATCTGCGGTTCTATGTGTCGCCCGTCGTCCACTATGCGCGCGACGGCGACCAAGCCGAAATTTTCGCGCTGCCGATCACCATCGCCAACCAGGGCGCGCGCGATGGCGCCGTACTATCGCTCGATCTCCGCGTCAAGGCGAACTCCGACGGTGCCGAGAAGGCGTTCTACAGCGCCTATACGGTCGACGGCAGCTTTTTCCTGCCGCCCGGCCGCTACGATCCCTCGAACCGCAGCTTCGAGCGCGTCGACAAGCCGAAGACGCCGTTTGCGCCGATCGCTGTCACCGGCCGCGGCACATACTCCGGCACGCTTCTCTTCTACAACAAGGGGAGCGCGTGGCCGAAGCTCGTGTCGGAGAAGGGTACGTTCGAGCTGACGCTGGAGCCGCGGACACACTTCGAGGAAAGCCTCGGCATCGTCGACCGGATGTTGCGGCGGACGGTCGAGCCCGTGAAGCTCGTTGTGCGGCTGCCGTACTTCTCGGACAGCGAGGTCAAACGCGGCGGCACCGCGCGCATGATCAGCGCCGACTGGGGCGGGGCCCCGGACGAAGCGGACACGGCGAAAGACGCGCCGGCCGGTGCCGGCGATGCGAAGGACGGCGCGGCAAAATAGCGGCTCGGAGACTGTCAGACGCGAAGACAGCGCGTGCTTGGCCTGTCCTCGAACGGTCCGATCGCGGTGACGCCGAGGCTGATACTACAAGGGCAGAATGATACGTCCACGCCCGCGCGATATGCACGGGCAGAATTCGTGCTCACGGTCGGCCACCGATAGGCACGTGTCGCGGTGGATCACCTCGCCCTCGACGAACTCGGTCGCGCAGGTGCCGCAGCTGCCGTGTCCGCAGCCGGCTTCGATCGCCACACCGGCTGCCGCCAGCACGTCGAGTGCGCTTCGGCCCGCCGGGACCGTCAGCACCACGTCCGACCAGACCAGTTCCAACTCGAACGTGTCGTCTTCGCTGGCGTCGTCCGCGCCGTGGTCCGCCCCGTCGCGTCGCTCGGTCATTCGCTGCCGCCTCAACCGCCTCTCCCCGGTCCCGCTTTATCGTGCCGCGACGGCGGGTGAGTGGACATAAGTCAAGCCGCACGGGGACGCGATGCGACGGACCAAGCGGCGAGAGAGCCGTGGGTTCGCCGGCAGGCCGAAGTCTCTATTGGGCGGCCGGGATGCTCAGTCGTTCTCAGGGTGCGACGGCGAGCACGGCACCGACGGTCGGCGCCAGGAACATCAAGATGTGGATGTCGGAGACCGTGCGCCGCTTCCATCCGCGCCACTCGAGGCGCAGTGTCGCGAGCCGGATTGCGGAGGCGAGCACGATGTAGCCCGCGGCGACGACAGCGAAACTGCGGGCATCGAGTGCGAGCCAGCTCGGCGCGCTGGCGTCCGCTGGCGGCAGGACGTCGCCGAAGTAGAGATAGCCGACGACGCTCGAGAGAACGGCTGCCATGGCGATGACGAGCCACCAGCGGCCCATGGTCACGACGATGCCGTAGACGACGAGCGCGATGAACAGGAGGCTCGCCAGGATCCCGAGCTGGAAGACGACGGGGCCGAATTGTTCGATTGGGTCGGGCATGACGGGATACACAACTCGATGACGCGCGGGGACGAAGCCCGATCTTCGCCAATCGGGGTGAAGCAAAGGTAAGCGGGGCCGAAAGTTTTCGCGCAACGCCCGTCGGCATTGCGGTCGCATCGGCCAAGAGGTCTGCCGGGAGCACTGAGCGCCATGCAAAAGGCCGGGCATTGCTGCCCGGCCCTGATCGGAAGAGACATCGTCGATCCGGCGACGCTCGTGTTGCGTCACTAACGCTTGATCCCCGGGTGCTGCAATGGGAACCAAGTGTCGGAGACGGAATACTAGTGGCCCGTCGCGCCCATCGCCTTCTGCAGGTTCTCGTC
>JAGRKS010000197.1 GCA_020442185.1 Hyphomicrobiaceae bacterium | reverse complement strand
GCCGGCCAAATCGCCACGAGTGATGAGCGGGGATTAGACCCGCTTGGGTCTTGGCGTCAAGTGGGGCATGGGATAGAGCGGGATGCGGAGGGCCAGGATATGACGAAGGTGCATGCCGAAGACGGCGCGTCGCGAGGTTCGGCGGAGACGCCGGGCCAGCGCGAACACGGCATACTTCCCGCGCAGGAGATCCGCGCGCTTGCCGCATCGGGCACGATCGCCTCCGCAATCCCGCTCGGCCCCGCGCAGGTTCAGCCCGCGAGCCTCGATCTGCGGCTCGGTGATGTCGCTTATCGCGTCAGGGCGAGCTTCCTGCCGGGCCCGCGCGACAAGGTGCGCGACAGGCTCGCCGAACTCCAAATGCATGCCATCGACCTGACGACGGGGGCGGTGCTCGAGACGGGCTGCGTCTATGTCGTGCCGCTTCTGGAGAGCCTGACACTGCCGGCGGCGATCTCGGCGGCCGCCAATCCGAAAAGCTCGACCGGGCGGCTCGACGTCTTCACGCGCGTCATCGCGGATGGCGTTTCCTCCTTCGATACGATCCCGGCGGGATATTCTGGTCCGCTCTACGCCGAAATCTGTCCGCAGACGTTTCCGGTCGTCGTTCGGCGTGGCTCGACGTTGTCGCAGATCCGCTTCCGCGTCGGCCAGGCCGTTGTCGACGACGAGGCATTGTCCAGGCTGCACGCGAGCGAACATCTGGTCAGCGGCGGGGCGGCGGCCGACATCCAGGGCGGTATCGCGCTTTCCGTTGATCTCGCGGGCGGCGACGACGGATTGATCGGTTATCGCGCCAAGCGCCATACCGGCGTCGTCGACGTCGATGCTCCAGGATCTTGCCCCCTCTACGACTACTGGGAACCGATCCACCGCCGGGGGCCGCCGCGGCTCATTCTCGATCCCGACCAATTCTACATCCTGGCATCGAAGGAGGCGGTGCACGTACCGCCGATGTATGCCGCGGAGATGGTGCCGTTCAATCCGCTGGTCGGCGAGTTCCGCGTCCACTATGCCGGGTTCATGGACCCAGGCTTCGGTCATGCGGGCACCGGCGGCACCGGCGCCCGCGTTGTGCTCGAGGTGCGCAGCCACAAGGTGCCGTTCATTCTCGAGGACGCCCAGATCATCGGTCGGCTGATCTACGAGCGCATGCAATGCCTGCCGGACGTCCTTTACGGGCGCGATCTTGGCTCCAACTATCAAGCGCAGGGCCTCAAGCTCTCGAAGCACTTCCGCTGAGCCGGGCAAGGCGGTCCGCCCGAGCCATCGCGCGGTCGACCGGTCGTGGCATGCGCACCGGGGGGGCTGCCGGCGGCTTCGGCGCAAGGGGCGACCGCAGGTGTCGCCTCAGATCTGCGGAATTCGCGCAAAACCCTTGCCGACGATCGGCCCTGTCGGCTTGCCGGTCGGTGAGCCGCCTGCTGGCTCGATCGTGATCTCGTAGAGCTGATCGGCTTTCGGCGGCGGCAATGAAGGCCCCTGCAGCGTTTCGGCCGTTTGCGCCGCCAGGAGGCCGATCGAGACCGGCCCCGTCTGGGCATCGGGCAGTGTCCAGACCTGCAACGTCTTGCCCTCGGGCACAGCAATGGGGCCAAGGGGCACGACGCGAACACGTTGCCCGGGCAGGGCCTCGACGATCGAGACCGGTTGCGCCTCAGCATCCAGCAGGACGACGATCAGATTGGGTGAGGGCGGCTTCACCCACGTATAGGCGAGGCCGACGGCGATCGCCCCGGCAATGCTCGCGGCCATAGCGCCGCGCCAGAATGCACCTCGCGTCGAGGCTGTCCGCCGCTGCGAGGGATCCGGCCGCGCGGCCGTCTGCGGGCCGGTGGCTTGCGATGGCCTCGACGCGCTCCGGGCGGAATCGAAATCCGCGACGTTGCCGAGTTCCTCGCCGATCCCTGCTTCGATCGATTGCCACATTTGAGGCGACGTTGACGCCACGGGCGCCGTCAGGTCGAGTTCGTGGAACCGCTCGCGCGCCCGGGCGACCGCCGCACGCAGTTCCGCGTCAGAGGCGAGGCGTTGATCGATCGCGTGACGATGGGCTTCGTCGCCGAGCCCGATCACGTATTCGCCGGCGACGATGTCGAGGTCTTCGGACGTCTCGTTCCTGTCGATCATGCCATGCACTCCTTGAGTGCATCGAGGCCACGCCGCAGCCAGGATTTCGCCGTGCCGAGTGGCACGCCGAGCAGGCCCGCGACCTCACCGTGAGAATATCCCGCGACATACGACAGCAACAGGCAGCGGCGCTTCGGCTCGTCGATGGCCTCGAGGCAGGCGCGCAGCCGGCTGTCGGCGTGCAGGCGTTCGAATGCATCGTCGGCGACCGTCATGCGATCCTGCAGTTCGGAGATTTCGAACGAATCCGTCAAATCCTCGCGCGAGCCGTCGCGAATGACGTTCAGCGCCCGGTTGCGGACGATCGCGTAGATCCAGCCGCGCGCAGAACCGCCGTTCGCGTCGAAGGTCGAACTCTTCTGCCAGATCTGGACGAAGGCTTCCTGCACGACCTCCTCCGCGAGCTCGCGTCGGCGCACGATGCGCTGCGCAATGCCGACCATGCGGCCCGCCTCTTCATCGAACAGCGCCCGCAACGCGCCGCGATCTCCGCGCGCGCAGCCGACGATCGATTTCGCGTAGTCGAAAACCATCAATGGCCCCGCAACGTCGCCCGAGATTCATATCCCGTCATTGATCTAGGCTGCGTACCCATAAAGGATT
>JAGRKS010000196.1 GCA_020442185.1 Hyphomicrobiaceae bacterium | reverse complement strand
CGAGATCTGGAATCTCGTGTTCATGCAGTTCGAGCAGCACGAAGGCGGCGGGCGCGTCGCGCTGCCGAGGCCGTCGATCGATACCGGTATGGGGCTCGAGCGGATCGCCGCCGTGTTGCAAGGCACGCACGACAACTACGAGACGGACCTGTTCCGGGCGTTGATCTCGGCTTCCGTCGATGCGACCGGTGTCGAGGCGACAGGCGACGCCAGAAGCAGCCATCGCATCATCGCCGATCATCTGCGCGCCACGAGTTTCCTGATCGCGGACGGTGTGCTGCCCTCGAACGAGGGCCGCGGCTATGTCCTGCGCCGCATCATGCGCCGTGCGATGCGCCATGCCCACTTGCTGGGCGCCATGGAGCCGCTGATGTATCGCCTGGTGCCGGCGCTGCTGCGCCAGATGGGTGACACCTATCAGGAGCTGAACCGGGCGCAGGCCTTGATCACCGAGACGCTCCGCCTCGAGGAGACCCGTTTCAAGAAGACGCTCGACAAGGGGCTCGGACTGCTCGCCGAGGCATCGGGTGGTCTGACCAAGGGAGCGACATTCCCGGGCGACGTCGCCTTCAAGCTCTACGATACTTATGGCTTCCCGCTCGACTTGACGGAGGATGCTCTGCGCGCGCGCGGCATCGGTGTCGACACCAAGGCGTTCAACGTCGCCATGGAAAAGCAGAAGGCGGAAGCCCGCAAGGCGTGGAAGGGGTCGGGCGAGGCTGCGACCGAAGCGATCTGGTTCGAGATCCGCGACCGCGTCGGCGCCACTGATTTCCTCGGCTATGACACAGAGACGGCGGAAGGCGAGATCCGCGCACTCGTCAAGGACGGCAAGCCGGTCAAATCCCTGAAAGCTGGCGACACCGCCGAGATCGTACTCAACCAGACGCCATTCTACGGCGAATCCGGCGGTCAAGTCGGCGACCAGGGCGTCATCGCGAGCGCCAAGGGTGCGCGAATCCGTATCGTCGACACGCAAAAGAAGCTCGGCGATCTCTTCGTTCACAGCGGCGTCGTCGAGGCTGGGACTTTCACGGTCGGCATGGCGGTCGAACTGTCGGTCGATCACACCCGCCGCACTGCGACACGCGCAAATCACTCCGCGACGCATCTTTTGCACGAGGCGCTACGCCAAGTGCTCGGCACACACGTCGCCCAGAAAGGCTCGCTCGTCGCGCCCGACAGGTTGCGCTTCGATTTCTCGCACCCCAAGCCGATGTCCGCGGACGAGATTGCAGCCGTCGAGGAACTCGCCAACGAGATCGTTCTGCAGAATGCGGCGATCGAAACGCGGCTGATGGCCGTGGACGAGGCGATTGCATCGGGCGCGATGGCCTTGTTCGGCGAAAAATACGGGGACGAGGTGCGCGTCGTCTCGATGGGCGATGCCGGCCCCGCGGCCAACAAGGCGTGGTCGGTCGAGTTGTGCGGCGGCACGCACGCGCGGCGGACTGGCGACATCGGCATCGTGCGCGTCATCGCGGAGAGCGCAAGCGCGTCTGGCGTCCGGCGCATCGAAGCGCTGACGGCGGATGGCGCGCGTGCCTATCTCGCGGAACAGGACAAGCGCTTGCGCGAAGCGGCGGCCGCATTACGGGCGCGGCCTGAAGATGTCGTCGAGCGCATCAAGGCGCTGATGGACGAGAAGAAGGCACTGGAACGCCAGCTTGCCGATGCCAAGCGGCAGGTGGCCATGGGCGGCGGCGGTGGAGAAGGTGCGGCGCCCGCGGTGAAGGATATCGCCGGTACGCGGTTCCTCGGTCTTTCTGTCTCGGGCGTTGAAATGAAGGACCTGAAGTCGCTCGCAGACGAAGGTCGCGCCAAGGTCGGCTCCGGCATTGTCGCCGTGGCGAATGCGTCCGCCGATGGCAAGCTCGGCATCGTGGTTGCGGTGACGAAGGACTTGACGGAAAAGTTCAGCGCCGTCGATCTCGTGCGCATCGCCTCGGAAAAGAGTGGCGGCAAGGGCGGCGGCGGTCGGCCCGACATGGCACAGGCCGGCGGTCCGGACGGGACGAAGGCGGCGGTAGCGCTGGAAGCGATCGAACAGCGGCTTGCCGGCTGAACAGGCCGAACCGCCGGCGCTTAGCTGCGCTCGTCCTATCGGTCCGCATTGATGAGGCTCCGTCGACCGTTCTCGTCCGGCGTCCGCCATCCACTGCAATCGCCGCGTGCTTGCGCCACAAATCGGTCTCGCCACTGAAAGAAGCTTGCTGGATTGACTGAGCCGCGCCGTCATTCAGGAGTACGCTCGATGCTGAAAGCCGTACTGGTCCTCGTCGCCACGGCAATTGCCGGCTTCGCGGGATATGTCGCGATGCAGCCGCCTGGTTACACGGTCACTCGGCAGGCGACGATTGCGGCGCCGCCCGCGGTGATCTATCCGCACATCGCGAACCTGAAACGCTGGGACGACTGGTCGCCGTGGGCGAAGAAGGACCCCAACGCGAAAGTGCAGTTCTCGGGGCCCGAATCTGGCGTCGGCTCGAAGTTCACGTGGTCCGGCAACAGCGATGTCGGCGCCGGGGCGATGACCATCGTCGAGAGCACACCCGACCAGCGTGTCGCCATAAAACTCGACTTGACCGCGCCGATCGAAGGGACGAGCGATGTCGTGCTGGCTCTGCAACCCGAGGGCGGTGGGAGGACGTCGGTGCGGTGGTCTATCGCCGGCCAGCAGGGGTTCATCGATCGCGCATTCTGCACGTTGCTCGGGATCGATCTCGACGAGATGATTGGTACGGACTACGAAAAGGGCTTGGCCAATCTGAAGAACGTTGTCGAGGCAGCCCCCCGGGCCGACGCGAACAGGGGTTGATGCGAATAGAGCCAGACGTGACCGGGAGCTGACGCAAACCGGAGCCGGCGCGAATTGCGGCTGCGATGATGCGCCCGATGCGCCGATACCTGCCTTATGCGAACACCCGGCCCCGCTTGCGTCCGCGGCGGCCTTCGCGCCGGGGGCGTTGCCAGCGCATCTTGCCTGCCGCGCTGCTTGGCCGCGGCCGGATTGTTGCCCTCGGTCAAATACGACTTGGCGCGCTGCTATAGTGATCGGCCTTGGATGAACATCACGCGGAGCGGCTGGCAGGAATGGCCATTTCCGAATTTTCGTTTCTCGGCGGCGCGGTGCTCGGATTCGCTTCGACGCTGCATTGCGCCGGCATGTGTGGCGGTATCGCGACCTCGCTGACGTTGATGTTTGCACCATCGACGGCCGGTGAACGCGTGCGCGTTCTGATGCTGGCGCAGACCGGGCGCGTCACCTCCTACATGCTGGCGGGTGCCGTTCTCGGATATTTCGGCTCCGAGCTCTACAGCGCCTTCGACCAGGCCGGCGCATTCCGCTTGCTGCAATGGTTCGCCGCCGTCGTGTTGATCTGGCTCGGCCTGACCTTCGCGGGCGTGCTGCCGATGCCCGCGCCCGTCGACCGTCTCGTCGCTCGCGTTTCGGCGGCGACCGCGCGCCTTGTCTCGCCGCTGCGTCGTTCGATCCTTGGTCCATATGTCGCCGGGCTGACGTGGGGGATTATCCCGTGCCCCATGGTTTATGCGGCGCTCTTCACCGCCATGCTGACGGGAACCGCCCTCGGCGGCGTCGTCTTCATGGCAGGCTTCGGCCTCGCGACCATGATCCCGGTCGGACTGACGGCGCTCGGCGTCTCGACACTCGCTTCGATCGAGACCAAAGGCCACGCCCGGATCGCAATCGGCGTGCTGATCGCGCTGTTCGGCGCTTCGACCATCATACCCGGCAGCCCGACCAACGGCGTCCTGTGCGCGACGGAGCCACCGTCCATTTCAAGTCGATGATTTCTGCTGAAGGTTTTTTTCGCTCACGGCTGGATTTTTTCGCTCACGGCTGATCCTCGCTCTGCTCGGGCCTCCGCGAGGGCGGCGCTTGCGGGTTGTTCTCGCTCACGGCTGATCCTCGCTCTGCTCGGGCCTCCGCGAGGGCGGCGCTTGCGCCGGGCCGCAGTCGCGGCCTGAGCGACTGCGGCGCTGGAGTGCGGATCGTCGCTGGCGGCGTTTGCGGAGGAGGAGCGCAAGAAACGCCAACGACAGATGCATGACCGGCGCCATCCGGCC
>JAGRKS010000195.1:1170-2427 GCA_020442185.1 Hyphomicrobiaceae bacterium | reverse complement strand
TATGCGATGTGATCGCGCGCAGTATCGTGACGAAGGTGTTGAACGAGATTGGAACAAACGCGCTCCACGGCTCGGCCTCGGACGCCGATTTCCGTGAGGCCGAGCAAATTACCCGAGTCTACACGCAGGGCAGGGTCCGGGACGCCTTGAGCAGCCGTTTTGACGTCGATGCGAGATCGACCCAGGCCGAAATAGATCACAGTATCTCTGAAGTTTACGCCGACACATTCGACATGCTCGAGGCCGTGTTGGAGACGATGCAATGAGACGGCGTGTTTTTATCAGGCTCGGCAAGGGCGACGTATCTCCGGATGCGGACGCGACCGACATCACGATCGATATGATTGATGCGTTCGGCACACTCGATCGGGGTATGAACCAGCTGCTTGAAAGGCTGTTTCAGTTAGGCACCCGGCCGAGCGAGACGGCCGTCGATCTGATGATCGTGGCCACCGCCGTCTACGCGGCGGATACCGGGATCTCGCGTGAGCGCTATGCCGACGACGGGTGGACACGGATAATCGATCTGAGCGTCCCCGTTGCGAACCCGGACCTTTGGTCAGCATTCGCCGCACGTCTCTCCTCGATGCTGCGATTTCTCACCGGCGATCATTGGGCTTTCGTATTCAGGCCGAGGCCAGAGGGTTACGAGGAAATCGCCCGTCAACCGGACGAGATGGATTTAACCGATTTCACGCATGTCAGCCTGTTCTCCGGCGGTCTCGACAGCCTGATCGGAGCTATAGACCTCCTCGCATCCGGCCAACGTCCGCTCCTGGTCAGCCATTATTGGGATGGAGAGGCGTCGAGCGCGCAGCGACAACTCTTGGAAGTCTTGCAGGAACGTTACGGCGACGCGTTCGTCTCGATCCGCGCCTATATCGGATTCCGTAAGACGGACTTCGCCGAGGCGGGGAGTGACAACAATCAGAGGGCCAGATCCTTCCTGTTCTACAGCCTGGCGATCGTCGCCGCGGATGCCGTCGGCTCGACCAACAAGGTTCTCATCCCCGAGAACGGCCTCATCGCTCTCAACGTGCCGATGGACGCCCTGAGGCTGGGCTCGCTGAGCACCAGAACTGCCCACCCGCATTTCATCCAGTCCATGTCCGAACTGGCGGTGGGCCTCGGGATCGACGCGACGCTGGAAAACCCATACCGGTTCAAGACCAAAGGCGAGATGGTCGCAGAATGCCTTGACAGGAACCTCCTGGCCGAACTCGCGCCGGTCTCCATGTCGTGCTCGCATCCGGCCCA
>JAGRKS010000195.1:0-1055 GCA_020442185.1 Hyphomicrobiaceae bacterium | reverse complement strand
CTGCATGCGAACGTGTTGGATTCGCGGTCGGCGGACGGCAAGAACATCCGCTCGTTCATGTTCGCCGCCGAAAATCTGCGGCGCGCTCCCGCAAAGGCGCGATACCTAGTGCAGAAGCCAGGTCCACTGCAGCTTGAGGATTTGGACGACTACGTAGACGTCTATCGGCGCGGCATGGCCGAAGTCTCCAAGATCTTGCGCGGAGTGAGGGTTGCACATGGTCGGTGACATGGGGGCCGCGCCGGTTGACTTCCATTGCCATCTCGACCTCTGCCCGGATATGCGGGCGGCCTTTGACCGATGTGACCGGGCCGGATGCATCACGCTCGCGGTCACGACCACCCCGAAGGCTTTCGGGCGCAATCGGGCCATGGCGGCCACGACTCGCCATGTTCATGCGGCCCTTGGCCTGCACCCGCAACTCGTTGCCCAACGGGCCGGCGAGTTCGCGCTGTTCGAGGAGGCCGCTCCCTCGGCGCGGTTCATCGGCGAGCTCGGCCTAGACGCCGGCCGCCGCTTTTATCCCTCCTTCGAGCTGCAGGTTCAGGTGTTCGAACGTGCGATGGCCATGTGCGCCCGGCTCGGCGACAAGGTGATCAGCCTACACAGCGTCCGAACCGCGAAACAGGTATTGGATGTCATCGAGCGCACCGGGGCGCATCGGACCTGCACCCCCGTCCTTCACTGGTTCACCGGCTCTGGCCCTGAGGTCAGACGGGCGATAGATCTCGGCTGCTACTTTTCGGTCAACGAA
This sequence comes from Hyphomicrobiaceae bacterium, assembly GCA_020442185.1. GTDB lineage: Bacteria > Pseudomonadota > Alphaproteobacteria > Rhizobiales > Hyphomicrobiaceae > JAEUMD01. The sequence goes on along the minus strand of JAGRKS010000195.1, from coordinate 301 downwards.
CAGATGCTCAAGTCGCCCCGAGGCAGGTCGCTGCTCGAAGCCGTGCCGCTAGCGCGTCTGTTGACCGAGACGGACGCGCCCTTCCAGTCTGAGACCGACGGCCCGAGGGCGCCCGGGGACGTTGACGGCGCCGTTCGACTAATTGCGGAAAGCCATCGGAAGCGGGTCGAGGAGATAAGGACCAGCGTCAGGGCGACAGCCCGCGCGCTCGTCGAAGAGTGACGATCGCGGCCGGGCCGCCGATGGGTCGCCAGTTCGATCGCTGCGCGCATCAGTTGCCGTTCGTCGCGCTGATCTCGAC